>DJAN01000062.1 GCA_002429615.1 Lysobacteraceae bacterium UBA6001 | reverse complement strand
GATGGCGCCATCGAGCCTCCAGGGATGGATTCACGGCGTGTCCCGGAAGGCGGATGCCCTCGGTGGCCGCGCGATATGCCTTGAGGGGCGCCTCCATCAGGGGGCGAAGGCGCCTGATCCCGCACGGTCGCGGCTGAAGCCGCTCCTACAGGAAGAGCATTTCCCATGGGAGTCGCCCCACGAGGAGGCGGCAGGTGCGACGCTACAGGTCGCGCAGATCCAGTCGTCGCAGCTTCGGGGCCTTCAATGCGGTCACGCCCACCACGCACATGGTGACGAAGCCGCCCAGCACCACCGCCTGCACCAGGCCGATGAGGCGCGCCATCGTGCCGTCGTAGAACGCGCCCAGCTCGTTGGAGGAGCCGATGAAGATGCCGTTGATCGCCGACACCCGTCCGCGCATCTCGTCCGGCGTCGCCAGCTGCAGGATCGTCGAACGCACCACCACCGACACCCCGTCGCACATCCCGTAGACCAGCAGGATCGCCGCCGACAACCAGAAATGCCGCGACAACCCGAACGCGATCGTGCACAGCCCGAAGCCCGCCACCGCGAACAGCAGCACGCGCCCGGCGTTGCGCTGCAAAGGCCGTCGCGCCAGCCACACACCGACCACGATCGAGCCCAGCGCCGGCGCCCCGCGCAGGATGCCCAGGCCCTCCGGCCCGTAATGCAGGATGTCGTGGATGAAGGCCGGCAGCATCGACACCGCACCGCCCAGCAGCACCGAGAACATGTCCAGCGCCATCGCCCCGAGCATGATCTGGTTGGAGAACACGAAGCGCGCGCCTTCCGCGATGCTGCGGAAAATCGGCGCCCGGCCCGCCGTGCTCACCGGCTCCTCCACGCGCAGCGCCAGCAGTGCCGCCATCGCCACCAGCGCGATCACCGCCGCCGTCGCATAGGCCAGGCCCTTGCCGCCCCAGCCCACCAGCACGCCGCCCAGCGCCGGGCCGATCACCATGCCGGTCTGGAACACCACGCTGCCGACGCTGGCCCCGCGCGCATAGGCTTCGCGCGGCAGCGTGCGCGCGAACAGCGCGTTGTATACCGGCGACAGGAACGAGCGCGCCGCGCCGGTCAGGGCGATCGCCGCGTAGATCGGCCACACGCCCTTGAACGGCAGCCAGCCCATTGCCACCGCCATCAGCACGCCGGCCGTGGCGACCAGCCCCAGCGTGGCGATCGCGCCCAGGCGACGCCGCGGCAGGTGGTCCACCAGGTAGCCGGCGAACGGCGCGATGCAGAAGAACGGCAGGATCTCCGCCAGCCCGACCAGGCCCAGCGAGAACGGATTGCGGGTGATCTCGTAGATGTGCCAGCCGACCGTCACCGCGACGATCTGGTAGGACAGCATCGCGCAGATGCGATAGCCCAGCACCAGGGCGAAGCCCGGATGGGCGAGCAGGGTGCGGATGCCTTGATCGGTGGGCGGCGCCGGGACCGGCGCGCTCACTGCTGCGCCTTCGCGGTGTCGCGGATGAAGCCCAGCATCGCCGCCACGCCGTTGCTGCGCGTGGGCGAGAGGTGGCGCGACAGGCCGATATCGGTGATGTAGGTCGGCTCGGTGGCCAGGATCTCCTCGGCGCTGCGCCCGGAGTACACCCGCAGCGCCAGGTAGATCAGGCCCGAGACGATGGCCGAGTCGCTGATCGCGTGGAAATCCAGCCGCTGCGCGTTGCCCTCCGGCACGATCCACACCATCGACTGGCAGCCGTGCAGCCGGTGTTCCTCGGATTTCCATTCCTCGGGGAAGGCCGGCAGCTTGCGGCCGAGGTCGATCAGGTACTGGTAGCGCTCGGACCAGTCACCGAAGAAGGAGAACTCCTCGGCGATGGCGGCTTGCGCCTCGGCGGCCGTGGGTTCGAGCGGGAAGGGGGTATCGGTCATGTGGGGATTGCATTCACTGCGCCGCGCCCGAAGGCGCGGGTGGGGGGGGCAGGGATCAGGCGCGCTTGCGCGACCACCTGACGCCCTGCGGCGTGTCTTCCAGCACGATGCCTTCGGCGGCGAGCTGGTCGCGCAGCGCGTCGGCACGGGCGAAATCACGCGCGTTCTTGGCCTCGCCGCGTGCGTCGACCAGCGACTGGATGCGGGCATCCTCGTCCGCATCGGCCGCCGTCGAGCCGAACCACTGCGCCGGGTCCTGCTGGAGCAGACCCAGTGCCAGGCCGGCGCCGAGCAGCTCGGCCTTGAGCCGCGCGCGGTCGGCGGCGGTGTCGGCCTTGCGTGCCTCGGCGGCGATGCGCGCCACCTCGGCCAGCGCCAGCGGCGTGTTGAGGTCGTCGTCCAGCGCGTCCTCGACCGCCTGCGGGATCGCCGCCACGGCCTGCACGTCGGCCAGGTCGCGCAGCGTGCCGTACAGCCGGTCCAGGGTGCGGATCGACTGCTCGATCAGCGCGTCGGACCAGTCCAGCGGCTGGCGGTAATGCGCCGACAGCAGCGCATAGCGCAGCGCTTCGGGCGGATGCTTGCGCACCAGGTCGTGCACGCGCTCGATGTTGCCCAGCGACTTGCTCATCTTGGCGCCGCCGAAGTTGAGCATGCCGTTGTGCAGCCAGAAGCGGGCGAAGATGGCGCCGCCGTGGGCGCATTCGCTCTGCGCGATCTCGTTCTCGTGGTGCGGGAACTGCAGGTCGACGCCGCCGGCATGGATGTCGATGGTCTCGCCCAGGTGGGCGGCGGCCATCGCCGAGCATTCGATGTGCCAGCCCGGGCGGCCACGGCCCCAGGGCGAGTCCCAGCCGGGCAGGTCGTCGCTGGAGGGCTTCCACAGCACGAAGTCACCGGCATCGCGCTTGTAGGGGGCAACCTCGACACGGGCGCCGGCCAGCATTTCCTCCGGGTCGCGGCGCGAGAGCTTGCCGTAGCCTTCGAAGGTACCCACCGCGAACAGCACATGGCCTTCGGCGGCGTAGGCGTGGCCGTTGTCGATCAGACGCTGGATCATCGCCACCATCTGCGGCATGTGCGCGGTGGCCTCCGGCTCCAGGTCCGGCGGGGCGACGCCCAGGGCGGCCATGTCCTCGCGGTAGGCGGCGGCGAAGCGGTCGGTGATGGCCGAGATCGGCACGCCCTGGTCGCGGGCGGCCTGGTTGATCTTGTCATCCACGTCGGTGATGTTGCGGGCGTAGCGCAGGGCGCCATGGCGCCGCCGCAGCAGGTCGGCCAGCACGCCGAACACGACCGGGCCGCGGGCGTTGCCGATGTGGACGTAGTTGTAGACGGTGGGGCCGCACACATACATCGTGGGGCCGGCGGCGGGGTCGAGCGGCGCGAACGGTTCGACCCGCCGCGTCAGGTTGTTATGGAGGCGCAGGCTCATCGGCATCGGGGGTAGGTAAGCCGGTCGATTCTAGCCCCAGCGGCCGCCGCCCGGGGCGTTGGCGTGCCCATTCGCCGCCGGATGGGTTATGTTCAGCCGCCGGGCCGGCGAGGTCCATACACTTGCCAGACGCTTTCGAAGCCCGCCGGTGCTGATGCGCTTCCCGTTCCTGCCACCATTGATCTGCCTGCTGGGCTGGCACGCCGTGCCGGCGTGGGCGGCGGATCCCGAAACCGATCCCCGCAACCGGGTGGTCGTGGTGGAAAACGTCAAGCTCGACTATGCCCAGGTGCTCAACGTGGAGCCGGTCTACCAGACCCTGCGCGCGAGCCGCACCGAGGAGCAGTGCGATCCGCCGCCGGCCGGCGAGGCGCAGGAGGCGGGCAGCGGCGATGCGGCGCAGGAAGGGCGCATCTCCAAGATGATGGATTCGGTGAAGGACATCTTCAGCCGTCGCCACGATACGGTGGTGCCGCCGCCGGCGCCGACCAGCACCCGCCGCAATTGCCGCATCGTCGAGGTGGGCCGGGAGTTCCGCCGGCCGATCGCCTACGACGTGGACTATGTCTACAAGGGCACCAAGTACCGTTCGCGGCTGCCGGAGGATCCGGGCAACCGGCTGCGGATCCGGGTGTCGGTGACGCCCTATATCCCGGATGCGGTGGTCCAGCCGCCGCGCTGATCGCTTGCGTGTAGGAGCGGCTTCAGCCGCGACCTTGGATATCTCCGGCTTGCGGATGTTTCCGCGCCTCGCCCGACGGGCTATCGGCGGCGCCCGGAGGCCATGCCCTGGCGGGGGACGCCAAAAACTGCATCCATGCGGGGCTCGAAGGGCGACATCCATGTCGCCCTACGCCCCCGCCAGGGCATGGCCCCCGGCCACCCTCCGGCTTCGGCGGGCCTGATCGAAGATCAAAGGCGCTTGGCGCCTGGCGTCGATCCTTGCGCCACTGCCGTTCCTGTAGGAGCGGCTTCAGCCGCGACCGCGGGACTTCCGCCGTCCAAATGCCGCCGCAGGCCGACGCACTACGCCTGACGCGCTATCGGCGCCCCCGCACACCCTCCAGCTTCACCGTCCAACCCTTGCACCCCCGCATCACGCGTGCGACCATGCGCGTCTTATGCAAGCAAACGACGCTCAGCTCGGCACCAGCGCAGCCCGGATGGCCTCCGGCATGACCTCGCGCGCGCGCCGACCGGAACCCCACATTCTCGCTGGGTAAACCGGAGCGTCGTGCTGTCCGTTCTGAAAACCCAGCCTGAGGCTGGGTTTTTTCGTTTCCGAATCCTGAAAAGTTTCACCCGCAAGATTTCCGTCCACCCCGCAAGCCCGCCGCAAAGGATCGATCGATGTCCCTGAAGCACTTCCTGAACACCCAGGATTGGCGCCGCGCCGAAATCGACGCACTGCTGACCCAGGCCGCGCTGTTCAAACGCAACAAGCTGGGCGACGAGCTCAAGGGCAAGTCGATCGCGCTGGTGTTCTTCAATCCGTCGATGCGCACCCGCACCAGCTTCGAGCTGGGCGCGTTCCAGCTCGGCGGACATGCGGTGGTGCTGCAGCCGGGCAAGGATGCGTGGCCGATCGAGTTCAACCTCGGCACGGTGATGGACGGCGATACCGAGGAGCACATCGCCGAGGTGGCGCGCGTGCTCGGCCGCTACGTCGACCTGATCGGCGTGCGCGCGTTCCCGAAGTTCGTCGATTGGGCCTATGACCGCGAGGACATCGTGCTCAAGTCGTTCGCGAAGTATTCGCCGGTGCCGGTCATCAACATGGAGACCATCACCCATCCGTGCCAGGAGCTGGCGCACGCGATGGCGCTGCAGGAACACTTCGGCACTTCCGACCTGCGCGGCAAGAAGTACGTGCTGACCTGGACCTACCATCCCAAGCCGCTGAATACCGCGGTGGCGAACTCGGCGCTGACCATCGCCACGCGCATGGGCATGGACGTGACCCTGCTGTGCCCGACGCCGGACTACATCCTCGATGAGCGCTACATGGGCTGGGCCGAGCAGAACGTGGCCGAGAACGGTGGTTCGCTGCGCGTCAGCCACGATATCGAGAGCGCCTATCGTGGCGCCGATGTCGTGTACGCCAAGAGCTGGGGCGCGCTGCCGTTCTTCGGCAACTGGGAGCCGGAAAAGCCCATCCGCGACCAGTACAAGCACTTCATCGTCGACGAGGCCAAGATGGCCCTGACCAACAACGGCGTCTTCAGCCATTGCCTGCCGCTGCGCCGCAACGTCAAGGCCACCGACGCGGTGATGGATTCGCCCAACTGCATCGCCATCGACGAGGCCGAAAACCGCCTGCACGTGCAGAAGGCGGTCATGGCCGCGCTGATCTCCCAGTAATTCCCGCCCCCTTTCCCCGCATCCCGGAATACCCCCATGAGCAAGAAAGACATCGTCCTCGCCTTCTCCGGCGGCCTCGACACCAGCTTCTGCATCCCGTACCTGCAGGAGCAGGGCTACGCCGTCCACACCGTGTTCGCCGATACCGGCGGCGTGGATGACGAGGAGCGCGATTTCATCGAGAAGCGCGCCGCCGAACTCGGCGCGGCCAGCCACGTCACCGTCGATGGCGGCCCGGCGATCTGGGAAGGCTTCGTCAAGCCGTTCGTGTGGGCCGGCGAGGGCTACCAGGGCCAGTACCCGCTGCTGGTCTCGGACCGCTACCTGATCGTCGACGCCGCGCTCAAGCGCGCCGCCGAGCTGGGCACCAACATCATCGCCCACGGCTGCACCGGCATGGGCAACGACCAGGTCCGCTTCGACCTGGCGGTGAAGGCGCAGGGCGATTACCAGATCGTCGCGCCGATCCGCGAAATCCAGAAGGAACATACCCAGACCCGCGCCTACGAGCAGAAGTACCTGGAAGAGCGCGGCTTTGGCGTGCGCGCCAAGCAGAAGAGCTACACCATCAACGAGAACCTGCTGGGCGTGACGATGTCCGGTGGCGAGATCGACAAGTGGGAAGCCCCGGGCGAGGGCGCGCGCGGCTGGTGCGCGCCGCGCAGCGCGTGGCCGACCGAGGCGCTGACCGTCACCTTGAAGTTCGTCGAGGGCGAGGCGGTGGAGCTGGATGGCAAGGCACTGCCGGGCGCGCAGATCCTGGCTCGCCTCAACAAGCTGTTCGCGCAGTACGGCGTGGGCCGCGGCGTGTACACCGGCGATACCGTGATCGGCCTGAAGGGCCGCATCGTGTTCGAGGCGCCGGGCCTGATCGCGCTGCTGGCCGCGCACCGCGCGCTGGAAGACACCGTGCTGACCAAGCAGCAGAACCGCTTCAAGCCCGACGTGGCGCGCAAGTGGGTCGAGCTGGTGTACGAAGGCTTCTACCACGACCCGCTCAAGACCGACCTGGAAGCCTTCCTGCAGTCCTCGCAGTCCAAGGTCAACGGCGAGGTGGTGCTGGAAACCCGCGGCGGTCGCGTCGATGCGGTGGCCGTGCGTTCGCCGCACATCCTCAACGCCAAGGGCGCGACCTACGCGCAGTCGGCCGACTGGGGCGTGGAGGAGGCCGAGGGCTTCATCAAGCTGTTCGGCATGAGCTCCACGCTGTACGCCCAGGTCAACCGTTAAGGCCATCGGCATGGGCGAGCTGCGCGTCAGCACCGACAAGGGGGAGTTGGATCTCCCCCTGATCCACCGTTTCCTGTCGACCGAGGCTTACTGGAGCCGCGGCATCCCGCAGGACACGGTGGCGCGGGCGATCGCCGGCTCGCTGTGCTTCGGCGGTTACGTGGACGGTGCGGGGCAGGTGGCGTTCGCGCGGGTCATTTCCGACTGCGCGACCTTCGCCTACCTGGCCGATGTCTTCGTGCTGCCGGCGCATCGCGGCCAGGGTTACTCGAAGCAGCTGATGGACGCGGTGTTCGCCCATCCGCAGCTGCAGGGCCTGCGCCGCTTCATGCTCGCCACCTGGGATGCGCACGGCCTGTACGCGCAGTACGGCTTCACCGCGCCGGCCCGCCCGGACCGGCTGATGGAAGTCGTGCGCCCGGATATCTACACCGCTTCGGCGGCCTGACCCGTTCTCCAAGATCCCGATGACCGACCTGCTGCAAGACACCCTCGCGCACCTGGACAAGCTGGTGTCCTTCGACACCCGCAATCCGCCGCGCGCCATCGCCGCCGAGGGCGGCATCTTCGATTACCTGCGCGCGAACCTGCCGGGTTTCCGTGTCGAGGTCGTCGACCATGGCGCCGGTGCGGTCAGCCTGTACGCCGTGCGCGGCACGCCGAAGTACCTGTTCAACGTGCACCTGGACACCGTGCCGGATTCCCCGCACTGGAGCGCCGACCCGCACGTGATGCGCCGCCTGGATGACCGCGTGGTCGGCCTGGGCGTGTGCGACATCAAGGGCGCGGCCGCCGCGCTGGTGGCCGCCGCCCATGCCGGCGACGGCGATGCCGCATTCCTGTTCTCCTCCGACGAGGAAGCCAACGACCCGCGCTGCATCGCCGCGTTCCTGGCCCGTGGCGAACGCTATGAGGCCATCCTCGTGGCCGAGCCGACGATGGGCGAGGCGGTGCTGGCGCATCGCGGCATCAGCTCGGTGCTGATGAAGTTCGCCGGCCGGGCAGGGCATGCCTCCGGCAAGCAGGACCCGGCCGCCAGCGCGCTGCACCAGGCCATCCGCTGGGGCGACCGCGCGCTGGACCATGTCGATTCGCTCGCCCATGCGCGCTTCGGCGGCCTGACCGGCCTGCGCTTCAACATCGGCCGCATCGAAGGTGGCATCAAGGCCAACATGATCGCCCCGGCCGCCGAGCTGCGCTTCGGCTTCCGCCCGCTGCCGTCGATGGATGTGGACGGCCTGCTGGCGACCTTCGCCGGTTTCGCCGAGCCGGAAGCGGCGCATTTCGAGGAAACCTTCCGCGGCCCGAGCCTGCCGTCGGGTGACATCGCCCGCGCCGAGGAGCGCCGCCTGGCCGCGCGCGACGTCGCCGACGCACTCGACCTGCCGATCGGCAACGCGGTCGATTTCTGGACCGAAGCCTCGCTGTTCTCCGCCGGCGGCTACACCGCGCTGGTCTACGGGCCGGGCGACATCGCCCAGGCCCACACCGCCGACGAATGGGTGACGCTGGAGCAGTTGCAGCGCTACGCCGATTCCGTCCACCGCATCATCAACGGCGCGCGCTGAGCGCGCCCTCCCACGTGCCATGAACATCGAAATGTCGCTGCCCGCCACCCACAAACAGACCCGCCAGACCATCGTGCGCCTGCTCTCGAGCATGGCCAGCGCGAAGGAAATCAGCCAGTACCTCAAGCGCTTCTCGCAGCTGGACGCCAAGCGCTTCGCCGTGGTCAAGGTCGGCGGCGCGGTGCTGCGCGACGAGCTGGACGACCTGACCTCCTCGCTGACCTTCCTGCAGGAAGTCGGCCTGACCCCGATCGTGCTGCATGGCGCCGGCCCGCAGCTGGATGCCGAGCTGTCCGCCGCCGGCATCGAGAAGCAGACCGTCAACGGCCTGCGCGTGACCTCGCCGGAAGCCCTGGCGATCGTGCGCCGCGTGTTCCAGCAGTCCAACCTCAAGCTGGTCGAGGCGCTGCAGCAGAACGGCGCGCGCGCGACCTCCATCACCGGCGGCGTGTTCGAGGCCGAGTACCTCGACCCGCAGACCTACGGGCTGGTGGGCGAGGTCAAGCGCGTGAACCTGGCGCCGATCGAGGCCAGCCTGAAGGCCGGCTCGATCCCGGTCATCACCAGCCTGGGCGAAACCCCGAGCGGGCAGATTCTCAACATCAACGCCGACTTCGCCGCCAATGAACTGGTGCGCGAGCTGCAGCCGTACAAGATCATCTTCCTCACCGGCACCGGCGGCCTGCTCGATGCCGAGGGCAGGGTGATCGATTCGATCAACCTGTCCACCGAGTACGAGCACCTGATCGAGCAGCCGTGGATCCACGGCGGCATGAAGGTGAAGATCGAACAGATCAAGGACCTGCTGGACAAGCTGCCGCTGGAGTCGTCGGTGTCGATCACCCGGCCCGCCGACCTGGCCAAGGAACTGTTCACCCACAAGGGCTCGGGCACGCTGGTGCGCCGCGGCGAGCGCGTGCTGCGCGCCACCTCGTGGGGCGAGCTGGACCTGGTGCGGATGAAGTCGCTGATCGAATCCAGCTTCGGCCGCACGCTGGTGCCGGACTACTTTGACAAGACCCGCCTGCTGCGTGCCTACGTCAGCGAGAACTATCGCGCCGCGGTGATCCTCACCGACGAGGCCGACGGCGTGTACCTGGACAAGTTCGCCGTGCTCGACGACGCGCAGGGCGAAGGCCTGGGTCGCGCGGTATGGAACGTGATGCGCGAGGAAACCCCGCAGCTGTTCTGGCGTTCGCGCCACAACAACCAGGTCAACATCTTCTACTACGCCGAATCCGACGGCTGCTTCAAGCAGGAGAAGTGGAAGGTGTTCTGGTACGGGCTGGAGAGCTTCGAGCAGATCCAGCGCTGCGTGGCCCACTGCGCCACGCGCACGCCGACCCTGCAGGGCTGAGCATGGGCCTGGAACAGCTGCCCGCCGACTGGCGCACGGTGCCGACGCTGCAGGGACGCCATGCGACCCTGCAGCCGCTCGCCGCCACGCACGCCGATGAACTGCGCGCGGCGCTGGGCGACGGCGCGCTGTCCAAGCTCTGGTACACCAACGTGCCGACCCCGGCGCAGGCCGGTGCCTACATCGACACCGCGCTGCGCATGCAGGCCGCCGGCGAGGCGTTGCCGTTCGTGGTGCGTGACGCCGCCGGCCAGGTCGTGGGCAGCACGCGCTTCTACGACCTGCTGCCGGACGTGCCGCGCCTGTCCATCGGCTACACCTTCTACGCACCGTCGGCGCAGCGCACCGGCCTGAACACCGAAACCAAGCTGATGCTGCTCGAACACGCCTTCGAGCGATTGGGCTGCATCAGCGTGGTGTTCGAGACCAGCTGGTTCAACCATGCCTCGCGTACCGCCATCGCCCGCCTCGGCGCGAAGCAGGACGGCGTGCTGCGCGGGCACAAGCGGCATGCCGACGGCAGCATCCGCGACACCGTGATCTTCTCCCTCCTCGACACAGAGTGGCCGGCCGCGCGCCGCCACCTGCAGTACCGCCTGGAAGCCAACGCATGAGCACCTCCTTCACCGTCGGCATCGTCGGCGCCCGTGGCCATACCGGCGCGGAACTGATCCGGCTGATCGCCGCGCATCCGCAGCTGTCGCTGGCCTTCGTCTCGTCGCGCGAGCTGGACGGCCAGCGCGTGGCCGACCACAGCGACGCCTACACTGGCGAGCTGCGCTACGAGAATCTGGACGCCGCCGCGGTCGCCGCCAAGGGCGTGGATGCGGTGATCTTGGCGCTGCCCAACGGCAAGGCGCAGCCCTACGTGGAGGCGCTGGACGCGGCCGCGCCGCAGACGGTCATCGTCGATCTCTCGGCCGATTACCGCTTCGACCCGGGCTGGTACTACGGCCTGCCGGAACTGACCCGTGATCGTTACGCGGGGCAGAAGCGCATCAGCAACCCGGGCTGCTACGCCACCGCGATGCAGCTGGCGATCACCCCGCTGCTGACCGAACTTGCCGGCCCGCCGCAGTGCTTCGGCGTCTCCGGCTACTCGGGGGCGGGCACCTCGCCGTCGGACAAGAACAACGTCGAGCTGCTGCGTGACAACCTGATGCCGTATGCGCTCACCGACCACATGCACGAGCGCGAGGTCAGCGCGCAGCTTGGGGTACCGGTGGAATTCATGCCGCATGTCGCGCCGCATTTCCGTGGCATCACCATGACGGTGAACCTGTGGCTGGCGCGGGCGCTGAAGCGCGAGGAGATCGAGCAGCGTTATCGCGAGCGCTATGCGGGCGAGCCGTTGATCGAGATCGTCGACGAGGCGCCGTGGGTGAGCCGCATCGCGGGCCGGCACGGCGTGCAGATCGGCGGCTTCACGATGGCGCCGGGCGGCAAGCGCGTGGTGGTGGTGGCGACGCTGGACAACCTGCTCAAGGGCGCGGCGACGCAGGCGATGCAGAACCTCAACCGCGCGCTGGGGCTGGATGAGTTGACTGCGATTCCGCACTCGGCCTGAACTGCTGATTCCCAGATTTCCAAATCCCCAAATCCCCAGATCCCCAGATCCCCAGATCCCCAGATTCCTTAATTCTGATTCCTTGATCCCTTGTAGGAGCGGCTTCAGCCGCGACAGCTTTCCCGATAAAGGCCCCGTCGCGGCTGAAGCCGCTCCTACAGTGCAATTCCAAACGCAGTGCATTCCCAGCGCGGTGCAATTCCAAACCCAGTGCAATCCCCAGCGCAGTGCAATCCCCAACGCAGCGCAATCCCAAACGTTTCCGAGGCATGTGATGGCAAATCTTCTCTGGCAGAAACCCGGCGTAGCCGTAGACGCGCAGATCCAGCGCTTCCTCGCCGGTGACGACGTCATCCTCGACCGCGAGTTCTTCCTGCACGACATCCAGGCCAGCAAGGCGCACGCCGAAGGCCTGCAGCACATCGGCATCCTGTCCGCCGACGAACTCGCCGGCCTGCTGCGCGAACTCGACGTGCTCGCCGCCGACTGGCGCGCCGGCCACTTCATCCTCGACGAGCAGTACGAAGACGGCCACTCCGCCATCGAGGCGCGCCTGACCGAACGCCTCGGCGATGCCGGCCGCAAGATCCACACCGGCCGCAGCCGCAACGACCAGATCCTGGTCGCCACCCGCCTGTGGCTGAAGGAAAAGCTCGCCCGCGTGGCCGAGCTCAGCCGCGAGGCGGCCAAGGTCGCGCTGGACCGCGCGCAGGCCGAGGCGCAGCTGCCGATCCCGGGCTACACCCACATCCAGCGCGCCGTGGTCTCCTCGGCGGGCATGTGGTGGGCCGGCTGGGCCGAGGCCTTCATCGACGACGCCATCCGCGCCGCCGACACGCTCAAGCTGGTCGATGCCAACCCGCTCGGCACCGCCGCCGGCTACGGCGTCAACCTGCCGCTGGACCGCGACCACACTACCGCCGCGCTCGGCTTCGCGCGCCTGCAGGTCTCGCCGATCTATGCCCAGCTCTCGCGCGGCAAGTTCGAGCTGGCCGCGCTGGAAGCGCTGGGCAGCGCCACCCTGGACCTGCGCCGCATCGCGTGGGACCTGTCGCTGTTCACCAGCGCCGAGTACGGCTTCGTCGCGCTGCCGGCGCAGTACACCACCGGCAGCTCGATCATGCCGAACAAGCGCAATCCGGACGTCATCGAACTGATGCGCGCCACCCACGCCAGCGTCGCCGCCGCGCGTACCGAGATCGAGCAGCTGCTGTCGCTGCCGTCCGGCTACCACCGCGACCTGCAGTCCTCCAAGGGCGCGATCTTCCACGGCTTCGGCCGCGGCCTGGCCGCGCTGGAACTGCTGCCGGCGCTGCTGGCCAACCTGGAATGGCGCGAAGACCGCCTGCGCGCGGCGATCGACTCGGGCATGTATGCCACCGACGTCGCGGTCGAAGCGGCCGTGGCCGGCGTGCCGTTCCGCGAGGCCTACAAGGCCGCCGCGGCCAGCGCCGACAGCGCGGGCCAGGGCCGCACG
>DJAN01000073.1 GCA_002429615.1 Lysobacteraceae bacterium UBA6001 | reverse complement strand
TTCGTCCAGGAACGCCTGGGTGACGAAGGCCAGCGCGTTGGAGCCGGGCGCGCGCAGGCAGCCGGTCGGCATGTTGGTGGCGAGGAAACTCTGTTCCAGCAGCAACGTGTCGATCAGGCCGGCGGGGATTTCGCTCGCCGGCATCTCGGCCGACCGCACCGGCTTGCCGTCCTTGCCGAAGGTCACGAAATGATCGTGGAAGGCGGTCATTTTCCCGCCCTTGTCCAGCGCCGCACGGAAGCCGTGCCAGCCGGCCGGGCGGTAGAAGTCGCGCTGGATATCCTGCTGCCGGTTATAGAGCAGCTTCACCGGCACGCCGGGCAATTGCGCCGCGATCGCCGCCGCCTGCACCATATAGTCGTTCATCAGCCGCCGGCCGAAACCGCCGCCGATGCGGGTGAAGTTGATGCGGATCTTGTCCGGCGGCAGGTTCAGCGCCTTGGCCACCAGCCCGCGCCCGCTTTCCGGATTCTGCGTCGGCGCCCAGATCTCGATCGCGCCATCCTTGAACAGGGCGGTGCAATTCTGCGGCTCGAGCGTCCCATGCGCCAGGAAGGGATAATCATATTGCGCGCTGACCGTCTTCGCCGCCCCGGCAAAGGCCCCATCCACATCACCCGCGCGGACGATGTCGCCATCGGCCTTGCCCTTCAGCCGTTCGGCAGCCTGCGCGGCATAGCCCTCGGTCGAAAAGCCGCTCACCGCGCCCATGTCCCATTCGACCTTCAACGCCTCGCGCGCCTGGTTGGCGCTCCACCAGCTTGTCGACAGGATGGCGACGCCATCGAACAGCGATTCCGGCGTCCCGTCCCCCTTGATCGTCAGCACATGGGCCACACCGGGCAGCGCCTTCACTTCGTCCAGATTGGCCGATTGGAACGTCCCGCCAAAGGCCGGGCAGGTCTCCAGCACGGCATAAAGCATGCCGGGCAGCTTGAAATCGATTCCGAACAGCGGCTTGCCAGCCACGATAGCCGGCGTATCCACCCCGCCGATTGACTGGCCGATGATGCGAAAATCCCTGGGATCCTTCAGCGTCAATGTCGCCGGATCGGGCGGGGACTGCTGTGCCGCGGCGGCGGCCAGCGCGGCCGCGCCGTACACCGCGAAGGCCACCACGCCACGGCCTTCCAGCCACGCGCCCCAGGTGGACTGCACCAGGTGATAGACCGCCTTGTGCACCAGGTACAGGCTGTAGGACACCGCCGCCAGCCAACCGGCCAGCGGCACCGCGCGCGCGCCGATCCAGCTGCCCGGCGCGGCGCCGGCAAACACCAGCAGGCCCATGCCCAATGACAGCACCGGCCAGCCGACCGCGTTGCCGGTGAGCCCCACGCGGTCGCGGAACAGCCACAACGCCAGCGCCATCACCGCCAGGCCGGCCAGCAGCGCGAGATTGGCGTGGCGCTGCGCGCGTGCCCACGATTGCGGACGCCAGGTTCGCCACGTCGCCAGCAGCACGCCGCAGAGCAGGCCATCCAGGCGGTTCCAGGTCGGGAAATAGATATCCTCGACGAACCAGTTGCGGGTCTGCATCTGGGGATCGAGTGCATGGTCATGCCACCAGATGCCGGCACGCAGCGCGATGCCGCCCACGACGATGACCGCGGCCAGCAGCGCCAGCCGCCGTGCCGAGGGGCGTCGCGCCATCCCGGCCGCCAGCAGCGGGAAGAACAGGTAGAAGTGCTCCTCCACGCACAGCGACCACGCATGCGAGAACGCCGCATTCGCGCCGTAGTCGATGAGCAGGTTGACGGTGAAGCTGAGGAACATCCACGCCGGTTCCAGCCCCGGCGATTCGCGGAAGGCCGGCACCGCCACGTACAGCGCCAGCACCACCAGGAAGGCCGGCAGGATGCGGAAGGCACGGCGCAGGTAGAAATCGCGGTAGTCGAGCCGGCCACCGGCGGCCAGCGGCTGCAGCACCTGGCTGCCGATCAGGAAGCCGCTGAGCACGAAGAACAGGTCCACGCCCATCCAGCCGTAGCGCGACAACCACGACCAGTCCGGTCCGAGGCCGCCGACGACGAAGGAGTGGAAGCACATGACCCACACAATGGCGAGGGCACGCAGCAGATCCAGGCCGGGCAGACGCATGGGGCGGGAGGCAACAGGAGGAGAGCGGCGATTGTAGCGATGCGCGGCCATGCCGCGATCAGTTCACCAGCGGAAAGTCCTTGACGATATCCAGCACGCCATTGATCAGGAACTGCATGCCCAGGCACACCAGCAGGAAGCCCATCAGGCGCGCGAACGCATCCACGCCGCTCTGCCCGATCAGGCGGATGATGCCGCCGGCGCTGCGCAGGCACAGCAGCAGGATCACGCACAGCAGGAAGAAGGTCAGTACCGGCGCGGTCCACATCACCCACGGCGCGAACGGCTGTTCGTCCTTCATCGCCGCCGCGGTGCTGATGATCAGCGCGATGGTGCCGGGCCCGGCGGTGCTGGGCATGGCCAGCGGAATGAAGGCGATGTCCGACTTGCGGTGCTGGCGCAGTTCCTCGGCGCGGCTCTCCACCTCGGGCGCGTCCTCGGGCTTCTCGCTGGGAAACAGCATGCGGAAGCCGATGAAGGCCACGATCATGCCGCCGGCGATCCGCAGCGCGGAAATCGAAATACCGAAGACTTCCATCACCGCCTGCCCGGCGTAGAAAGCCACGCACATGATCGCGAACACGTAGCCGCAGGCCAGCAGCGCCTGCCGGTTGCGTTCCTGCGCGGTCATGCCGGTGGACAGGGCCAGCAGCAGCGCCACGGTGGTCAGCGGGTTGGCGATGGGCAGCAGCATCGCCAGACCGGTCGTCACGGCCTTCAACAGCTCCAGCATGCCCGGGCTCCTTCGCGGGGAACCCGGGCATGGTCGCGCATCGCCCGGGCATTGCCTACCCGGGCGGGCCAGGGCCTCAGGCGTACTGCATCTCGCCGCGGCCGAACGACCAGTTCTCGCGCGCGCCTTCGATGAGGTGGATGAAGACGTCTTCCGGGCGCAGGCCCGGCGCCCGCACCAATCGCTCGACGATGTCGCGATAGAGCGCCTTCTTCTGGATCACGCCGCGCGAGGCCGTGCAGTGGATGCGGATGAACACCAGCGCGTCGCTGCGGTCGATGCCGAGATAGCCGGGGTCGTAGTCGAATTCGTGCGCTTCATGCTGGTTGACCACGATGAAGCGATCGTCAGCCGGCACCTCGAAGCTGGCGTGCAGGGCGGCGTAGACGCCGTCGCGGATCGCGGCGATGCGCTCGGGCGCGGTATGACGCAGGTCGATCTGGACAAGAGGCATGACGAAAGGCCGGTGGGAAGTGGGCCTTCATGGTGGGACTGGCGGAACGTCCGGTAAATCGGATAATTCAGCATTATCCGTCCACGAAATCAGGACATTCCATGCGCACCACCCACCTCGACCTGGAGGCCCTGCGCAGCTTCGCCACCGGCATCGCGCTGGGCAGCTTCGCCCGTGCGGCGGTGCAGCTGCACCGCTCGACGTCGGCGGTCAGCGCGCAGCTGAAGAAACTCGAGCAGCAGGCCGGGGCACCCCTGCTGGTACGCCAGGGCCGCGGCCTGGCGCTCACGCCCAGCGGCGAGGTGCTGCTGGGTTACGCCCGGCGCCTGCTGGCGCTCAACGACGAAGCCGTGACCGCGCTGGACGGCGCGCACTGGCAAGGCGAGGTGCGGCTGGGCCTGCAGGCGGAGTTCGGCGAACAGCTGCTGCCCGCGGTGCTCGCGCGCTTCGGCCGCGCGCATCCGCGGCTGCAGGTGGAGGCCCAGATCGCACGCGGCGCGGCACTGGTGGACGGCGTGGCGGCCGGGCATTTCGACCTCGCCCTGGCCTGGGCCGGCCCACCGCTGCCGGCGCAGCTGTCACCGCAGACGCTGGCGCGCGTGCCGCTGTGCTGGGTCGGGCCGGCATTGGCCGGCTCGCGCGAGTCCCCGC
>DJAN01000115.1 GCA_002429615.1 Lysobacteraceae bacterium UBA6001 | reverse complement strand
TCGAGCCCCCATGGATGGGTTCACGGCGTGTCCCGGCAACGCGCCGCCACCGGGCGCCACGCGATCGCCTGTGCGAGCCGCGCTTTCTGCGATAAGCACCCCCGCGGACGGAGACCGCACGGTCGCGGCTGAAGCCGCTCCTACAGTGCGGATCGGCAAATTGGGAGGCATGTCGTTCGGGCCATGTCACCCAAAAGAAAAGGGCCGCATCGCGGCGGCCCTCTCCGGAACTTACCAGCTCGCCCGCAACACCAGTGAGTAGCGCCGGTCGTTGAGGAACCAGCCGCGCGTGTACAACCGCGTGTCCACCTCGCCGTCCGCGTAGGACGTCGGCCCCATCAGCACCTTGGTCGTCGAATCGGTCAGGTTGTTGGCCTGGATGCCCAGCTGCCAATGCGCGTCGAAACGGTAGAACGCCGAGCCGTCGAGCTGGCCGTAGTCGTCCGCCCAGGTCGGCAGATGCGTCGCCGCATCGCTGGTCGTCAGCAGATAGCGCGAACGCCAGTTGTAAGCCAGGCGGATCGACACCGGCCCCTTCTCGTAGATGCCCGCGATGTTGTAGCTGCGCCGCGACAACCCCTCCAGCGGCAGCTTCACCCCGGCCACCGTGGTGTTGCTGTACGGATCGGTCGCCGTGTTCACGCCGCCGGAGCTGTCCACGAAGGTGAAGTTGCCGGTCACGCCGAAGCCGCTCAACCAGCCCGGCAGCGAATCGAAGAACTGCGTGTAGCCCAGCTCGAAACCCTGGATCACGCCCTTATCCATGTTGTACGGACGCGTCACCAGCCAGTCCTGGTCACCGTAGGTCTCCGTGCGCGTCTGCGTGGAGAAGTAGTTCTTCACGTCCTTGTAGAACAGCGTCGCGTACAGCAGGTCGCTGTTGTCGAAGTACCACTCCAGCGCGGTATCGAACTGGTTGGCCGTCATCGGCTTCAAGTCCGGATTGCCCGCCGTGCCCGTCCACTCCGACACCGTGCCGTCGGTCTCCGTCGTCGCCGCCAATTGCAAGTAGGCCTGCAACTGCGTGAAGTCCGGACGCGCCATCGCCCGCGACGCCGCCACGCGCCACTGCAGGTCATCACGCAGCTTGAAACGCACGTTGAGGCTCGGCAGCACGTCGGTGTACTGGCCGCGCGAATTGGTATCGAAGTACTGCCCGTGGTACAGCGCCTTCAACGCATCGGAGGCAGCCGTCGCCGACAGATCCGGGTAGAGGCCGTAGCCGTCGGCCTGGGTCTTGGTCTGCACGATGCGCACGCCCACGTTGCCGTCCACCGGAATGCCCAGTGCGTCGTCGTTGCCGAAGTACACCATCGCGTAGGCCGCTTCGGTGCGCTCGAACTGGCGGTTGGTGTCCTGCAGGTTGTACTGGTCCGGCGCCCAGCCCCAGCCGCGCAGGTCGTAGAACTGCTGGAACATCTCCGAGGTCGCCGCGTAGTTCTTGGCCAGCGAATCCACCGGGAACTGCAGGTTGCCCGGCAGGTTCACCTTGCCACGGAAGAAGTTCGGGAACGTGTACAGGTGCGAGGAACCGCTCAGATACGCATCCAGCGTGGCCAGGCCGCTGGCCGTGGTCGGGATGGTCGCCCAGTTGTCGGTCAGCACGCCCCAGTTGTAGCCGGAGTTCTTGTTGGTCTGCGTGCGGTCGGTGGCGCGCATGCCGAAGCGGGCAAAACGCAGCCAGCTGCTGTCCTGGAAGGTGTATTCCAGATCCACGCGGGTGGACAGCTGACGCCCCCGGTTCTTGGCCAGGTGGTCCATCGCCGCGGCCCAGAAGTAGTTGGACGGGTCGGCCGCGTAGGCCGGGTCGGCGATGGTGACGCTGGGATACTTGCCGGACAGGTCGTAGCTCAGCCCCGGCAGGTAGGTCGCGGTGAAGACGGTGAAGTCGAGGTTGTCGCTCTCCGACTGCACCAGCTGGATGTCACCCTTCACCACCAGGTTGTCGTTGAGGTAATGGCTGAAGCCCGCCGACAGGTCCGAGGTGGTGGTCTGCTGCTGCGCGTAGCGGTTGTCGGTGTTGAAACGCACGCCGTCGCTGGTGAGGTTGCCGCGCCACGAGCTGGAAATCGGCGAGCCGCTGACGAACACGCCGTTGTCGTCGTACTGGAACGTAGTGCCCGTGGCCGGCACGATGGCGTCGTTGCTGTCGTTGAAGAACGCCGCGCGCTCCTGCCAGTTCATGTCGTACTTCGAACGCAGGTACTGCACGTAGACCTCGGTGGCGTCACTCGGCCGCCACTGGAACGCGGCACCGACGCCGTCGCGCTTGCGATGGAAATCCAGCTCGCGCCAGTTGATGCCACCGGGCACGTAGACCTGGTCGAAATCAGTGCCGGCCAGCACCGCGTCGTCGGTGCGACGCACGAACGGCTCGACCTGGATGCCGTCCGAACGCGTGGCCAGCTCCGAATGCGCCACGTCGATCAGGAAACCCATCTCGCCCAGGCCGGTCTGCCAGCGATTGGAGTACAGGAACGAGGCCGAGGGCTTGTACTCCTTGCTGAAGTCGCCGTAGTTGACGTCGGCGGTGCCGCCGATCAGCTGGCCTTCCTGGTCGAACGGCTTGCGCGTGCGCAGGTTCACCGTGCCGCCGAGGCCGCCTTCGATGATCTCCGCCGAGGGGTTCTTGTACACGTCCACGCCGGCCATCAGCTCGGCCGGCACGTCCTCGAAACTCAGGCCACGCCCGCTGGCGGCGCTGAAGATGTCGCGTCCGTTGAGCTCGCCGCGCACCTGGGTCAGGCCGCGGATCATCACTCCCGAACCTTCGGCGGAGAAATGGTCGGGGTCGTTGCGCGCCATGAAATGGTCGATGGTCACGCCGGACACGCGTTGCAGCGTCTCGGTGACGCTGCGGTCGGGCAGCGCGCCGATGTCCTCGGCGCTGACCGAGTCGACGATCTGCTCCGAATCGCGCTTGATCACCTGCGAGGCGATCAGGCTGGCACGCACGCCACGCACCTCCACGGTGTCCAGGTCCACGGCTTCGCGCTTGCCGTCCTTGCCGGTGGCCTTGCTGGTTTTGGCCTTGGCCGCGTCGTCCTGCGCGGTGGCGTCCTGCGCCCAGGCCGGCGCCGCCAGCTGCAGGGCGATGGCCGCGGCGAGCAGGCTGCGCGAAGAAAAGGCCAAGTGATTCCGACGCACGCGCGGTCCTGCCGGCGTACGGCTCAATACGATAGACATCGCAGTTCCCTCCCAGGACGAACGATGAAACATTTGAGTTGTGGTGTTTGCGGGAAGGGATCGCACCGCCCCAACCACGCCGTCGCCTTCGCGCGGCATGCCCCCTGTGGCGGCGGATCGGTGTGCCCGACTTGAACGTCGCTTCGGCAGCCTCCCGCGGCTGACGTATACGCAGGGCACGACAAGGCGCACCAATGAAAAAATTGGCGTCCGCTATGCCTTCCCGGAATGGCTGCGCGCGGTGCGCGCGGGAAAACGGTTACCCGATCAGGAACGGGTGTCCGGATACAACCGGCGCGCGGTGCTGCGCAGCGCCTGCAGGATGCGATCGGCGCCCGGCGGCAACACGTAGTCGCGGCGCAGGATGATGCCGAACGACTCCATGCGCACGCCCAACTCGATCGGCAGCACGGTCAGCAGCTTGGCCTGGATCAACGGCGCCACCGAATCGACCGGCAGCGCGGTGAGCAGGTCGCTGCCGCGCAGCAGGTTGGTGGTGACCGGCAGCGAGGCGGTCTCGATGACGTTCATCGGCGCCTGCACCCCGTGTTCGAGGAACATCGAGTCCAGGCGCGAGCGCAGCACGCTGTCGGCCGGCGGCAGCACCCAGCCGTAGCGCACCAGGTCGGCATGCTGCAGCGTGCCGCGGTTGGACAGCGGGTGGCCGGCACGGGCGATCACCGAGTGCGGCTCGTCGGCCAGCGGTTCGAAATCCAGCTCGCCCGCGCCTTCCGGCCCCATGATGCGGCCGATCACGATGTCCAGCTGGCCATCCAGCAGCTTGGCGACCAGATGCCGGCTGTAGTCCATCTCGACCCGGATCAGGATGTCCGGGAACTCCCGCTTGACCTCGGCGATGGCCTGCGGGACCAGCGTGGTGCCCGGGTTGACCACGGTGCCAATCGAGGCCTGCCCCATGCGCCCGCTGCGCAGCGCGGCGATTTCCTCCTGCGCCCGCCCGATCTCCGACATCGCCGCGCGCGCGCGGCGCACCAGCACCTGGCCATACCAGGTCGGCTCCACGCCGCGGGCGTGGCGCTCGAACAGCTTGACCCCCAGCAGGTCCTCCATTTCGGCCAGCAGCTTGGAGGCCGCCGGCTGGGTCATGCTGGCCGCTTCGGCCGCGCGCAGCACCGAGCGCTGCTCGTACAGGTGCAGCAGCAGAAGCAGCTGGCGGGTCTTGAGGCGCGATGCGTTGAACCAAGGGGTGCTGGAAGATGCCATGGAGAACTCTTTTAGTAGGACAGCCGTATTCGCCAGGGGAATAGAATATGCCGAAAATTTCATTTGCCGCACATATCTCGGGCGCGCGAGGCTATCCGACGCTGAATCAGGAGACCCCCACCTCCCGATTCGCGGCCATAACAGGTGCGCCCCACCCCTCCCCCACTCCGGGGTGGCAACGCGCCGACGCCAGGAAAGTGAGGAGGAACCAGATGGGGAGCATTTCCGCGCCGCTCAGCGGCCGTCATCCGCGCCTGCCGGAGGCTTCGGCATGAGCGCCGCACGCCTGCAGGGCAAGTCCATCATCGTCACCGGCGCCGCCAGCGGCATCGGCGCGGCCACTGCGCGGCTGTTCGCCGAGCATGGCGCGCAGGTCGCCGGTTTCGATCGCAACGCGCCGGCGCAAGCTGATGCGCGCATCCAGTACCACCAGGTCGACATCACCGACGTGGCCGGCATCGAGGCGGCGGTCGCCAGCGTGCAGGCACGCAGCGGCCGCATCGACGCGCTGGTCAACAACGCCGGCGCCGACGTGTTCGCCGATCCGCTCGAACTGCCTGACAGCGAGTGGCAGCGTTGCCTGGACCTCAACCTCAAGGGCGCCTGGAACCTGTGCCGCGCGGTGCTGCCGGCGATGGTCGCGCAGCAGGCCGGCAGCATCGTCAACATCGCCTCGGTGCATGGCCACAAGATCATCCCGCACGCGTTCCCGTACCCGGTCGCCAAGCACGGCCTGATCGGCCTGACCCGGGCGCTGGGCATCGAGTACGCCGCACGCGGCATCCGCGTCAATTCGATCTCGCCGGGCCTGATCCTGGTGCCGCGCATCGAGGCCTGGTTCGCCAGCAGCCCGGACCCGGAAGCCAAGCGCCAGGAGCAGGCCAACCTGCTGCCCCCCAAGCGCATCGGTACGCCGGAGGAAGTCGCCTACACGGCGCTGTTCCTGGCCAGCGACGAAGCGCGCTTCATCAACGCCACCGACATCCTCATCGATGGCGGTCGCTCGCAGCTCTACCACGAGTAAGCCCATGACCTCGCCGAACGCTCCGCACGCCAGCCCGTTCAAGCTGCCGCTGGTCGCCATCCTGCGTGGCATCACCCCGGAAGAAACCTCCGCGCATGTCGGCGCGCTGGTCGAGGCCGGTTTCGATGCGATCGAGATCCCGCTCAATTCGCCGCGCTGGGTCGAGAGCATCGGCCTGGCGCAGCGCCAGTACGGCGACCGCGCCTGGATCGGTGGCGGCACCGTGCTGCGCAACGAAGACGTGGACACGCTCGCCGACCTGGGCGCGCGCTTCATCGTCACCCCCAACACGCGGCCGTCGCTGATCCGCCATGCGGTCGAACGCGGCCTGCTGGTCGTGGCCGGCTTCGCCACCGCCAGCGAGGCGTTCGACGCGATCGACGCCGGCGCGCAGGTCCTCAAACTGTTCCCCGCCGCCACCTATGGCAGCGGGCACGTCCGCGCACTGCGTTCGGTGTTGCCGCCGCACGTGCCGGTGTACGTCGTCGGCGGCGTCAGTCCGGCCAGCCTGGCCGGATTCCTCTCCCATGGCGCCGCCGGCGCCGGCATCGGTGGCGAGCTGTACCGCCCCGGCCAACCCCTCGACACCACCCAGACCCAGGCGCGCGAGTTCATCCGTGCCTTCCAGGAAACCCAGGGATGAAGATCACCCGCCTCACCACCTATCACGCCGCACCGCGCTGGCTGTTCCTCAAGGTCGAGACCGACGAGGGCATCACCGGCTGGGGTGAACCGGTCATCGAAGGCCGCGCGCGCAGCGTCGAGGCGGCGGTGCACGAGCTGTCCGGCTATGTGATCGGCAAGGACCCCTCGCGCATCAACGACCTGTGGCAGACGCTTTACCGCGCCGGCTTCTATCGCGGCGGCGCGATCCTGATGAGCGCCATCGCCGGCATCGACCAGGCGCTGTGGGACATCAAGGGCAAGGCGCTGGGCAAGCCGGTGTACGAACTGCTCGGCGGCCTGGTGCGCGACACCATGAAGACCTATCGCTGGGTCGGCGGCGATCGTCCGTCGGACATCATCGACCAGATCCGCGGCTATCGCGCGCTCGGCTTTGACACCTTCAAGTTCAACGGCACCGAGGAAATGAAGCTGATCGACAGCCCGCGCGCGGTCGATGCGGCGGTGGCCAAGGTCGCCGAGATCCGCGCCGCGTTCGGCAACGAGGTCGACTTCGGCATCGATTTCCACGGCCGCGTCGGCGCGCCGATGGCCAAGGTGCTGCTGCGCGAACTGGAGCCGTTCAAGCCGCTGTTCGTGGAAGAGCCGGTGCTGCCGGAACTGGCCGAGTACTACCCGCGCCTGGCCGCGTCCAGCCCGATCCCGCTGGCCGCCGGTGAGCGCATGTATTCGCGCTTCGAATTCAAGAACGTGCTGGCGGCCGGCGGCCTGTCGATGCTGCAGCCGGACCTGTCGCACGCCGGTGGCATCACCGAGTGCGTGAAGATCGCCGCGATGGCCGAGGCCTACGACGTGGCGCTGGCCCCGCACTGCCCGCTGGGCCCGGTGGCACTGGCCGCCTGCCTGCAGGTGGACCTGGTCTCGCACAACGCGGTGCTGCAGGAACAGAGCATCGGCATCCACTACAACGAAGGCGCCGACCTGCTCGACTACGTCATCAACAAGGACGATTTCCGCTGCATCGATGGCAGTATTGCCGCGTTGCCCAAGCCCGGCCTGGGCGTGGAGATCGACGAGGAGATGCTCGTGCGCGCGAACCAGAACCCGCCTGACTGGCGCAACCCGGTGTGGCGCCACGCCGACGGCAGCGTCGCCGAATGGTGAGCCCCGCCGCGCTGCAGGCCACGCTCGCGGTGGACAGCCGCTGCGAGCATGGCGAGGGCGTGATCTGGGACGAGCGCCGGCAGGCGCTGTTCTGGGTCGATATCAGCCGCCGCCGGCTGTGGGCGCATGTGCCCGCCAGCGGCGCGACCCGCGACTGGGCCCTGCCCGATCGCCCCGGCTGCCTCGGCCTGGTCGAGGATGGCCGCCTGCTGGTGGTGCTGGCCAAGTCGATCGGCGTGGTGACGCCGGACCTGGAGGCCGCGGAACTGGCGTTCACGCACCTGGCCGATGTCGAGGCCGGGCAGCCGCATACGCGCAGCAACGACGGCCGCGTCGACCGTGATGGGAACCTGGTGTTCGGCACCATGGACGAGCACGAGCAGAAGGCCGCGCGCGGCAGCTTCTACCAGTTCTCGCTGCGCCACGGCCTGCGCCGGTTGCCGCTGCCGGGCGTGTCGATCCCGAATTCGATCTGCTTCAGCCGCGATGGCCGCACGATGTACTGGTGTGACTCGGTCACCCCGCGCATCCTGTGCTGCGATTACGACGCGGCGAATGCGCAGGCCGGCAACGTGCGCGAATTCGCGCGACTGGATCGCGCCGACGCCGAACCGGATGGTTCCAGCGTCGATGCCGAAGGCCTGCTGTGGAACGCGCAGTGGCGGGCGTGGCGCGTGCAGCGCTATCGCGCCGACGGCACGCTGGAACGCCAGGTGGACACCCCGGTCAAGCATCCGACCTGTGTTGCTTTCGGTGGCCCGGCGCTGGACCAGCTCTACATCATCAGCTCGCGCCTGGATCACCAGGACGACGAACTGCAGCGCACCCCGCAGGCCGGTGGCCTGTTCGTGTGCGCACCCGGCGTCAGCGGCCTGCCGGAAAGCCGCGTGGCGGTCGCATGATCGCCGTCGACTGGGGCACCAGCAGCCTGCGGGCTTACCTGCTCGATGCAGGCGGCCGCATCCTCGAACAGCGCCGCGATCCGCGCGGCATCCTCGCCTGTGACGGCCGCTTCGCCGAGGTGCTGGCGGAACTGGTCGGCGACTGGCGCGGTGAGATCGTGCTGTGCGGCATGATCGGCAGCCGCAACGGCTGGATCGAACTGCCCTACCTGCCGTGCCCGGCCGACGCCGCCGCACTGGCCGCGGCCATGCATGCGCACGTCGATGCGCGGCTGCCCGGACGTTCGCTGTGGTTCGTCCCCGGCGTGGATTGCCATGGCGACGGCGGCGTGCCGGACGTGATGCGTGGCGAAGAGACGCAGCTGGTCGGCCTGGCTTCGGCGCTGGGCGCGGGCCGGCACCTGGTCTGCCTGCCGGGCACGCACAGCAAGTGGGCGTGGCTGGAAGACGGCCGCATAGTGGATTTCGCCACGGTGATGACCGGTGAACTGTATGCGGTGCTGCGCCAGCACAGCCTGCTCGGCCGCCTGATGACCGACGACGGACAGGCTTTCGATGCGGCGGCGTTCGCACAGGGCGTCACCCGCAGCGGCGAGGACGGTGGCCTGACCCACCAGCTGTTCGGCACGCGCACGCTGGCGCTGTTCGAGCAGCTGCCCGGTGAAGCACTGGGCTCGTACCTGTCCGGGCTGCTGATCGGGCACGAAATCCGCCATCGCCAGCCGGTGCCGCGCGATGTGCATCTGGTCGGCAGCGCCGGCCTGACCGCGCGCTACGCGACCGCGCTGGCCCAGCTGGGCATCGGCGCGCGCGCGCATGGCGAGGACCTGGCCGCCAGTGGCCTGCATGCGATGGCCGTGGCACGGGGCATCGCGCTGGACTGAGCCGTCCGAGGGAACGCCCGGCGCGCCCTCACCCGCCCCGCGCCCGACTGTTCTAGAATTACGCGGCTTATCGCCGGATTCCAACATGCCTTTCGTCGTTACCGAAAACTGCATCAAGTGCAAATACACCGACTGCGTGGAAGTGTGCCCGGTCGATTGTTTCCATGAAGGCCCGAACTTCCTGGTGATCGATCCGGACGAATGCATCGACTGCACGCTGTGCGAGCCGGAGTGCCCGGCCAACGCGATCTACCCGGAAGACGACGTCCCCGCCGGCCAGGAGCATTTCGTCGCCCTCAATGCCGAGCTGGCCAAGGCCTGGCCGGTGCTGACCGTGCGCAAGGAACCGGCCGCCGACGCCGCCGAATGGGACGGCAAGCCGGACAAGCTGCCGCTGCTGCAGCGCTGAAACGCGCGGCACGCCGCAACGCAAACGGGCGCCTTTCGGCGCCCGTCTGCTTTTACCACTTGGCAGCGTGGATCAGCCGCCCAGCTTCGCCTTCAGCGTGGCGATCAGCTTGACCGGCGCTTCGGCGGTGGCCGGCAGGCCGCGCGGATCGACCGCCGACACATAGGTGCCACCGTCGGTCGGCACCACGCGCACCAGGAAGTTGTTGCCTTCGTAGCTGACGTCGTAGGAGCCCAGCAGCTGCGCGCGGCTGGCGATGGTCAGGCCCTGGATGTCGGCGAGCGCGTCGCCCACCGCCGAGAACACGGCGTCACGGTCGCCCTTGATCACGAAACCGCTCTTGGTCGCGGCCTGCTGCGCGGCGGCCGACGGCGCGTTGGCCGGCTGCGTCGCCGAGGCCAGGGTCGGCACCTTCATCGCGCCGGAGGTGTCCGGCAGGTTGAGGTCCGGCGGCACTTCCAGCGGGCGGCTTTCCGCCGGCAGCGCGTAGTCGCCGCGAGCATCCTTGTGGAACCAGCTGCAGCCACTGGCGGCAACCACCAGCGCGATCAACGGCAGCACGCGGGCGGAACGAACGGGATGACGCATTGGTAAATCTCCTGGGTCAGGCCGCGATTGCTTCGCGGCTGGAAAGTGCTTCCAACGCGGACGCGTCGGCGGCAAGGCGGTCTGCCTCGGCATGATGGGGTGCCGACAGCGAGGTCAAAGGCAGGCGCAGCCCCTGCCCCAGGCCCTGGCGCTGCAGCAGCGCCTTGACCGGGATCGGGTTGGATTCGACGCCGCAGAATTCATGGTAAGGCTGCAGGCGTGCATCCCACGCCGCGGTGGCCTCGCGCTGGCCGCCGCGGGCCAGGTCGCAGAGCCGGCGGTAGCCGGCCGGCAGCACGTTGGAGCCGACCGAGATCACGCCATCGGCACCGGCCAGCATCGCGCGCGCGGCGGTGCCGTCGTCGCCACTGAGCACGGCGAAGCCGGCATCGCGCAGCGGCAGCAGGGCCGCCATGCGCTCGGCCTCGCCCCGCGCTTCCTTGATGCCGACGATGTTCGGATGGCTGGCCAGCGCGGCCACGGTCTCCGGCAGCAGGTCGCAACCGGTCCGGCCGGGGACGTTGTAGAGCACCACCGGCAACCCGCCCTCCTCGGCCACGGCCAGGAAATGGGCCTTCAGGCCTTCCTGGGTCGGGCGCACATAGGGCGGCGTCACCACCAGCGCGTACTGCGCGCCGTTGGCCGCCGCGCGGCGGGTCTGCGCCACGGTGCGCGCGGTGCCGGACAGGCCGGTGCCGGCCAGCACCGGCACGCGGCCGGCGATGCGGGCGACCGCCCGGCGCAGGATCTCGTCGTATTCCTCGTCCGCCAGGGTCGAGGCCTCGCCGGTCGAGCCGGCCACGACCACGCCCTGGATGCCGCCTTCGATCTGTTTGTCCAGCAGGCGCTGCCAGGCATCGAGGTCGAGATCGCCATTGACGGCGAAGGGGGTGGCCAGTGCGGTGATGATGCCGGAGAGGGACAAGGCGGCGATGACTCTTGGAAGCGGATGGGAAGGGTGGAAGCGGATGCCAACCGGGGACGGACCGCCTGAAGGCGGGCCCAGGGCATTCCGAATGTTACTTGCGGCGCGAAAGCACGGGCAAGTATGCTGCGCGCTGCGCCGCGGTCCGTCCCGACGCCATTCAGCCTGTTCGCAATGCCGGAACCCCTCTTGACCGATACCGCGCCCCGGCCTTCGCCGACCGAAAACCACCTCCTGATCAACGCCTACACGACGCATCCGGAGTCTCCGCTGCTGCCGGTCACCCGTCGCATCGCCGACAGCGGCTGCAATCTGGTGGACGCGCGGTTGTCCACGGTGGGCCGCGATGTCTCGGTCACCGCGCTGGCGACCGGCTCCTGGGACTCGGTGGCCAAGCTGGAAGCCATGCTGGGCCGGCTTGAGCGCGACGAGGGCCTGAAGCTGGTGTGGTATCGCACCGGACCGAAGCAGACGCAGTCGAACCTGCTGCCCTACATCGTCGAGGTCATCGCCGCCGACAAGCCGGGCATCCTGTTCCAGCTGGCCGACTTCTTCGACCGCCAGGGCATCACCATCGAGAACCTGCAGAGCACGCGCTACCGCGCCATGCAGACCGGTGCGGAGATGTTCTCGGCCCAGGTCACCATCGGCGTGCCGGCGAACATGCACATCGCCGCGCTGCGCGACGATTTCCTTGAATTCTGCGACCACCTGAACCTGGACGCGATCATGGACCCGATGAAGTTCTGAGCGCCGCCGCCCCGGCCGGGGTGGCGAAGGACACGGTTCGCGGTATATGTAGGGCAACGCAATACGCCCGACCCCGCAGGACCCGCTCCCGATGACCGACAGCACCCCGCTCGACCGTTCCACCCTCGCCTTGCCGCTGGCCCTGTCCGGCGGCGCGCACACCACCCTCGCCGACTACGCCGGCCAATGGCTGGTGCTGTACTTCTACCCCAAGGACAGCACGCCCGGCTGCACCACCGAGGGCCTGGACTTCAACGCCCTGCTGCCCGCCTTCACCGCCGAGGGCGCCACGGTGCTGGGCGTTTCCCGCGACTCGGTGCGCTCGCACGACAACTTCTGCGCCAAGCAGGGCTTCGCCTTCGCGCTGGTCAGCGATGCCGACGAGGCGCTGTGCAAGGCGTTCGATGTGATCCGCATGAAAAACATGTACGGGCGGCAGGTGCTGGGGGTGGAGCGCAGCACCTTCCTCATCGCCCCGGATAGTCGTATCGTGCAGGCGTGGCGCAAGGTGAAGGTTGCCGGCCACGCGGAAGCGGTCCTCCAGGCCCTGAAGGCGCACAAACAGCAGTGACACCCCTCGCGACCCGAACTTGCCATCACCCTGCCCCGCAGGCCGTGATGGCTCGCCCCTGTCCTTTTTCCAGGAACACACGATGACCCGAGGCAAGCGCATCTACGTGCTGGATACCAATGTGCTGATGCACGACCCCACCGCGCTGTTCAAGTTCGAGGAGCACGACGTTTTCCTGCCGATGCAGGTGATCGAGGAACTGGACAATGCCAAGAAGGGCATGTCCGAAGTCAGCCGCAACGCACGCCAGGTCAGCCGCTTCCTGGACGAACTGCTGGACGGCGCCAGCGCCGAGCAGATCCGCACCGGCATCACCCTCACCCATCCGCAGGGCATCCAGCTCAAGAACCAGGGCCAGATCGGCCGCCTGCACTTCCAGACCACGCCGATCGCGCCGGGGCGCAGCTTCGGCGACGTGGTGCCCGACAACAAGATCCTGGCCGCGGTGCTGCAGCTGCGCGAGGAACACCCCGATGTGCCGGTGGTGCTGGTGTCCAAGGACATCAACCTGCGCATCAAGGCATCGATCAGCGGACTGGTCGCCGAGGACTACGAGAACGACCGCGCGCTCGACGATTTCAACCTGCTGTTCACCGGCGCGGTGGAGCTGCCGGAAAACTTCTGGCAGAAGCACAACCAGGACCTGCGCAGCTGGTCGGACAAGGGCCGCACCCATTACGAAGTGGTGCTGGCCGACGACGAGGACTGGCATCCGAACCAGTTCCTCTACCTGCCGGGCGAGGACGAGGTGGAGCTGCGCGTGGCGCGCGTGGGACAGGACGGCAAGGCCATCCTGTCGCTGGTCGATGACTATCGCGGCGGCCAGCACGCGGTATGGGGCATCTCCGCGCGCAACCGCGAGCAGAACTTCGCGCTCAACGCGCTGATGGACCCGGAGATCGACTTCGTCACCCTGCTCGGCACCGCCGGCACCGGCAAGACCCTGCTCGCGCTGGCCGCCGGCCTGGCGCAGACGATGGACCAGCAGCGCTACCGCGAGATCATCATGACCCGCGCCACGGTCAGCGTCGGCGAGGACATCGGCTTCCTGCCGGGCACCGAGGAAGAAAAGATGACGCCGTGGATGGGCGCGCTCACCGACAACCTGGAAGTGCTCACCCACAACCAGGAGGGCGGCGCCTGGGGCCGCGCGGCCACCAACGACCTGCTCGCCAGCCGGATCAAGATCCGTTCGATGAACTTCATGCGCGGCCGCACCTTCCTGTCGCGTTACCTGATCCTGGACGAGGCGCAGAACCTCACCCCGAAGCAGATGAAGACGCTGATCACCCGCGCCGGCCCGGGCACCAAGATCGTCTGCCTCGGCAACGTGGAGCAGATCGACACCCCGTACCTGACCGAGACCACCTCGGGCCTGACCTACGCGGTGGACCGCTTCAAGAACTGGCCGCACAGCGCGCATGTCACCCTGCGTCGCGGCGAACGCTCGCGCCTGGCCGATTACGCCTCGGAGGTCCTGTGAACACGCTTCGCCTGCTGCCGCTGCTCGCGGCCGCCCTCGCCGCCGGCTGCGCCAGCACCGGCGGCGTCCCCGGCAGCACCGTGCCGACCACGGT
>DJAN01000285.1 GCA_002429615.1 Lysobacteraceae bacterium UBA6001 | reverse complement strand
CGCGGCCGCTGGCGCGCGCTGGCCTGGGACGGCTTCGTCGCCGCCCCCGTGAGCAAGCCCGCCCGGTTCCCCACGCCGTCGGTGAGCACCGGCATCAGCGTCATCACCGGTGGCTTCGTCCAGCTCGATGCCGAGCGTGACATCAACAACACCGGCGGCGCGGTCCGCGCCGAGCACGGGCTGGTCGCCATCGCCGGCCGCGACATCAACCAGGTCAGCACCACCCGCAGCGAAGGCCGGCACGAGGGCGGCAACGGCTACAGCGCCACCACGCTGGATCGCCTGGCCACGATGACCGTCACCGGCCCCAACGCCACCCTGCTGGTCAAGACCGGCGGCGACTTCAACTCCCAGGGCGGCCAGCTCAGCAACGAAGGCGCAGGCGGCCAGACCGCGATCCTCGCCGATGGCAGCATCAAGCTCGGCACGGTAAGCGTGGGCAGCAGCGAGGAAGCCCGCACCGGCAAGGACTTCAGCCGCGAAGTGCATGGCGCCGAGGTCGGCTCGCTGGTGCAGGGCGATGGCAACGTCACGCTCAGGGCCGGCAAGGACATCATCTCCACCGCCTCCACGGTGAACAGCGCCAGCGGCACGCTCCACGCCCAGGCCGAAGGCGATGTCATCGTCACCCACGGCACGGCCACCGACGAGTACGAAAGCGCCACCAGCACGAAGAAGAAGCGCGCGCTCGGCAGCAAGCAGACCGACACCTACAGCCACGTCACCCAGACCACCGCGCAGGGCAGCAGCTGGGGCGGCAACCAGGTGGTGGTGCAGGGCGAGAACATCACCGTCCAGGGCAGCACGTTGGTCTCCGACGCGGGAACCGTGCTGGTGGCCAAGGACAAGGTCTCCCTCCTCGGCGCCGAGAACACCCTCGACGCCGAGAACCGCAGGCAGGTGAAGAAGAGCGGCCTGTCCGGCGATGGCGGCGTGGGCTTCAGCATCGGCTCGCAGAAGCTGGCCACCACGGGCCAGATGAAGGAAGTGACCCACACCGGCTCGGTGGTGGGAAGCGTGGAAGGCACCACCACGATCCATGCGGGTGGGCACTACCAGCAGACCGGCTCGGACGTGCTTGGTGGCGATGGTGTGGCGATCAGCGGCGCGACGGTCGCGATCGAGAACGTGGAAGACAGCATGGCCTTCCGCGAGACGCAGAAGACCTCCAGCGGCGGCCTGCACATCAGCATCAAGGGCGGCGCCGCCGACCAGGCGGCCGCGGCGTATCAGAGTGCCCGGGCCGCAGGCCAAGCCGACGACAACCGGCTCAAGGCCTTGTACGCGATGAAAGCCGCTGGGGCGGCTTCGAACGTCAACGGTGGCGCCATTGGCGGCCAGGTCGACAACGCGCAAGACGTGGTCAACGGCGACCGCAAGGCCAACAGCAACGGCATGAGCCTGCGCATCGGCATCGGCGGCAGCTCCAGCAGCAGCGAGGCGCGCGGGCGCACCACCACCTCCCAGGCCAGCAACGTCTACAGCGCCAACGGCAGCACGACCGTGATGGCACGCGACGGCAACCTGGTCGTGGCCGGCAGCCAGGTCAATGGCGTCGACACCACGCTCGCCGCTGCCGACCAGCTAATCCTACTCAGCGGCACGGAAGCCCGCGAGCTGCGTGAGCAGAACAAGTCCCAGAGCGGCGAGATCGGCATCACGATTGGCTCGGAGGCCGGCTTTGGCATCTACGTCAGTGCGGCGATGGCCAAGGGCAAGGGCTCGGGCGAGGGCGTGAGCCATGACGAGACGATCGTCGGCAGCGACCGTGGCACCACCACCTTCATCAGTGGTGGCGACACCGTTGGCATCGGTGCGCAGATCATCGGCAAGCGGGTGATCGGCCAGGTCGGCGGCGACCTGATCCTGCGCAGCGAACAGGACACCAACGAGTACCACCGCAAGGACGTGGCAGCGGGCATCGACGCGGCCATCGGCACCGGCGGCGGCTCTGTGAGCGGGTATGTCAGCGCCTCCAAGGTGGACAGCACTTACAGGAGCGTGATCGAGCAGACCGGCATCCAGGCCGGCGATGGCGGCTACCAGATCAACGTGAAGGGCAAGACCACGCTGGAGGGTGCGGCGATTGCCAGTACGGCCGATCCGGCGAACAACTACTTCCGCACCGGCAGCCTGGAATGGAAGGACATTGTCAACGAGGCGAAGTTCAAGGCGCAGAGCGCCAGTGTCAGTGGCGGGGGTGGCTCCAGCGGCGGCGGTGGGAGCGGCAGCTTCCAGCAGAAGAGCGACTCGGCCACGAGCACCACGAAGGCCGGTATCGCCGATGGCACGCTGATCGTGGACGACGGCAGCGGCATGGACATCGCCCGTGGCGTGACCGAGCTGCAGCAGGACGGGCTGAAGGAGATCTTCGATGCGCAGAAAGTCAGCGAGCAGTTGCAGATCCAGCAGGTGGCGGGGGAGCTGGGCTTCCAGGCCGCCGGCACGCTGGCGCAGAAGTACGGCTGGGCCGAGGGCAGCAAGGAGAAGGTGGCGCTGCATGCGGCAGTGGGTGCTGCGGTAGCGGCGCTGGGCGGTGGCAATGTGCTGGGCGGTGCGGCCGGTGCTGGCCTGAACCAGTCACTGGTGCCGGTGCTCCGGAAGGCGATCGAGGCATCGGGGATCACCGAGGCCGAGAACCCTGCCAAGTTCAACGCGCTGATGCAGGCAGCCAGCTTGGCCGTGGGCGGTGCGGCGGGCGGGGCCAGCGGCGCCAGTACCGCGCTCGCTGCCGATGTGAACAACCGGCAGCTACATCCGGATGAGGCCCAGAAGCTCGCCCAGCTCAAGCAGGGCAAGAGCCCTGAAGAGCGCCAGCGCCTCGATGACGCGATGTGTGCCCTGGTCAAGTGCTCGGCCGGCGTGCCGGATAGCGACCCGAACAAGGCGCGCCTGATGGCATCGGAACAGCGAGGTCAGGGCTACGCGGCCGAGCAGGAGCAGATCCAGAGCGCGGGTGCGTTCCGAGGCTATGGCTGGATTGATACGGTCAATGATGGACTCTTGCGCCACGACGAAGGGGTACAGCGCACCCAGGGTGGCATCCGGGCCGTCGCAGGCGCTGCTGGGACAGCCGGTGCGGCGATCGGTGCCGGCGTACTGGCGCCGGCTTGCACCACGGTGGTCGGGTGCCTTCCGACGATGGCGTTGGGCACGGCAGCGACCCTGTCGGCGCTGGATGGCCAGGCAGGGCTCGACCAGGCGCTGGCGCCATATCAGTCCACGCAGGGCCAACGGGTGCTGGACTCGTTTGATCCAGCCACGCACTGGGGCACGCAGAATCCACTGGCGGATCTGGGGATGGATGCGGGAATTGCGGTCACCGAAGCGGCGCTGGCTCGCTTGGGTTGGAAGTTGTTGCCGAAGGAACTGCCGAAAAGGCCCCAGGCCCAAGCGACGGTTGGGGCCAAGGAATTGCCATCCGGCCATATAGACACGCCGGACTTGCTGGAATCCAACACTGAGGCTAATTCTTCAAATCCGCTGCCGACCAGACCGAGCCCCAAGGACTCTGAGCATGACGTCGGGCTGGAACTGGGCCTTGATGCCAGGCCCCAAGTTAGCTTCAAGAATGGCGTGGAAGTCCCCTACGGCACTCCGGGAAGCGTCCGCCCCGACTGGTGTATTGGCAATACGTGCAGCATCGAAGTTAAGAACTACAATATCGAATCCAATTCTTCGGCTCTAATTCGAAATGTTTCCGATCAGGCCATCGACAGATCTAAGAATCTCCCCAAGGGCATGAAACAGGAGATCGTCATTGATGTCAGGGGACAAAATCTGACAACTCATAATAGGCTCCGCATCGTTCGAGGCATCGTTGATCGATCTGGCGGCCATATCTCTCCGAGTTCGATTAGGTTCAAGACAGAATGAACAAGATAGCCTTGCTCTATGCAATGAGCATTTCGGTACTAGGGACTCGATCAGACGTGAAGTGCTTCTTCAATACGCTCAGCCACTCAATAGAGAGGAGCGCCTCGGATAATTTGCCGTTCCTAACCGAAAAACTTTATCGAAAGTCCATAGAGATCGAAGATTTTTCTGGATTCCGAGGCGATGTTTGTAAAGCAAGAGACCTATTTCAGAATCTTCTCACGGCAGACATTGACCTTACACAGATGGGTCTTGTTGCGAGCGATACATGCCTCAATATAGCCGCGAGTAGCCTTTTCGAGGTGTTCTCCAAAATATTTCACGTCCTCTTTGATGCGATAGAGGCAAACGAAGTGTTCCTAAGTGAGTTCGGTGAGTTCATTTCGATTCGGATTGGTGGTGCAGAAGCGCCACAGTACCTGATCGACCAAATGAGGCCCGTCGCGGCGTACTCATCCATTACTGAAACTGACGTTCCGTACTGGCTTCGATAAGTAGGGCAGCGCCGCCCACGCTACGCTGCATGCACTGATTGGCTGCGCCGGCGCTGCCGCCAGCCAGCAGAGCTGCACCAGCGGCGCCGCTGGCGCGGCGGCCAGGGCTATGGCTGGATTGATACGGTCAATGACGGACTCTTGCGTCACGACGAAGGAGTACAGCGCACCCAGGGTGGCATCCGGGCCGTCGCAGGCCCTGCTGGGGCAGCCGGTGCGGCGATCGGTGCCGGCGTACTGGCGCCGGCTTGCACCACGGTGGTCGGGTGCCTTCCGACGATGGCATTGGGCACGGCAGCGACCCTGTCGGCACTGGACGGCCAGAAGGGGCTCGACCAGGCACTGGCGCCATATCAGTCCACGCAGGGCCAACGGGTGCTGGACTCGTTTGATCCGGCCACGCACTGGGGCGTGCAAAATCCGCTGGCGGATCTGGGTATGGATGCGGGAATTGCGGTCACCGAAGCGGCGCTGGCTCGCTTGGGGTGGAAGCTGTTTCCAAAGAAGGGCCCGGAGGTCAAAGCCACACCGAAGGAGCCGCCGTCAAATCATATCGATACACCTGACCATCTGTTGCCGGACAATATTGCTGGTGATGGGCTTGGGGGTCACTTTGTCCAGGAAGCCGTCAGCGATGTACGGGCGGGACGCTTGCCGGGCAGGGCTAGTGACGGCCTTGGGTCGCCGAGAGAAATGCCGCAAACCCTAAACCCTAATGAGACTGCCGAGAGATTTGCGATGGAATTCTTTGGTGGATCCAAGCCAGCACATGCCAAACCCCTGGGTGACGGCGCCTGGTCCGCAGAGACAACTGACGGAATCTATGTGACCTATCGCCCAGCAGGGAAAGCGAGTGGCGCAACAAAGAACACCACCGCGTCTGTGGATTTGAACAGCAAAAGTATCTCTGTGACCAATGCTAATGCAAAACTATTGAAACTGAAGTTTCCCATGACTGGAAATACAGGCGTTGGAATTAGGTGATGAACATATCAGAGTCCACAGCACGCTGGCTGGCTTCACGGTTCAGACTCATGCTAAGAGATCGAATATCAGTCGATCACTTTTCTGATGGCCCGATTTCCGGATATGAGTATGGGACGCCAGAGCGGCGCGAACTTGTCGTCGACCTCTTTTATCGCTGCATGAAGAGCAGATTGGTTTTTTTTGTACACCCGGAATATCTGCAAGAGGCAGGGTTTTCTTCGCTCGAAGGCTACTGTTCAGAGCTTGTGAAAGGAGAATTAGAATCAACTGGCAGCGGAATTATTACCAACCAGATGCTTCTATGGCTCCAGCCGGAAATCGAAACAACTTCTGCTGGGGATGCCTTGTATCTCGAAGTGTTCGGAACGTCGGTTTCGGGCCCGCTAATTTCCGGCCTTCGGCCGGCGCCAGTAGAAGAATTCTCTAAACGTATCTGTCAAATATTCCGCGAAAGTCACCTGCCGTGGACCGGAAAATTTATGTTCCCCGCTAATCAATGATTTGTACGAGTCGACGGCATCAATCACCACGCTCGCCGCAGCCGATAAGCTGATCCTGCTCAGCGGCACGGAAGCCCGCGAGCTGCGCGAGCAGAACAAGTCCCAGAGCGGCGAGATCGGCATCACAATCGGCTCGCAAGCCGGCTTTGGCGTCTATGTCAGCGCGGCGATGGCCAAGGGCAAGGGCTCGGGCGATGGCGTGAATCATAAGGAGACCATCGTCGGCAGCAGCCGCGGCGGCGACACCGTTGGTACCGGTGTGCAGATCATCGGCAACCGGGTCATCGGCCAGGTCGGCGGCGGCCTGATCCTGCGCAGCGAACGGGACAGCAACAAGTACCACAAAAGGACGTGGCAGCGTGGCTCGACGTGACGACCGGCGGCGACTCGGTCAGCTGCTACAGCCAGCAAGGTCGACAGCACCTACAGGAGCGTGGCCGAGCAGGCCGGGGGGCAGGCTGGCGATGGCGGCTACCAGATCACCGTGGCCGGCAAGACCACGCTGGATGGTGCTGCCATCGTTAATAGGTCCGATCCGACCAGTACCTGAGAAAGCCAAACCCTATGTGAGGCCAGCGAACATTTCGCAACCATTGCTCAGTGCACCGATGTATTGCACACACCTTTTGGTCACGTGCGTGGACTCGAAAAGCCATGGCGAACAACAACAAACCTCAACCGATCGCCCAACCCAACTAATCCTCGGAAATCTCACTCCGAATCCCCCACGCCTCAAAGGCCCCTTCGAAGTCGCCTAGCGTCAGAATCCCCATACAAGCCATCGCCCCCACCGGCAGCTCGCCACCGCCCGCCAACCGCCTGGCCAGCAGCACCGCCGCCAGGCAGGGAATCTCCGGCCCATGTAGTGCAGGCGCCGTCAGGTCCCAGCGCAACTGTCGCGGACGTCCCTCGCGCTCGCCACGCAGTGCCACGTACATGCCCCCCAGGTCCGTCCCCATCCCGTCGAACGCGCGCGCCACCCGCGCAAACACCGGCGCCAGTGCCATCATCGGCACCGGCCATCCCCATGCGCGCATCGTCGCGATCATCGCCAGCGCGCGTTGCAGGAAAGGCAGTTCCAGCGCCGCGCGGAAACGCACGCTGCGTACGCCGGGGTAGCGCGCCACCAGCAGGTCGTGGTCCGGCACATCGCAAGGCGATGCCAGCCTGGGCGCCATGTGCGGGAAGGTGACCCGCGCAGCGCGCCGCCAACCCACCACCTGCCGCCATTGCCCCTCGATCCAGCAACGGAACGGCAACCCGCAATAAGACAGGACGGCGCGCACCGTCGCCAGCCCCAGCGGGGTGCGCTGCGCGGGCGCGATCACGATGTCGATGTCGTGCAGTACGTCGAAGTGGCCACGCAGCGCATCGACCACCGCGCTGGAGATCGCCGGCAGCGTGCTCGCCCCGGTGATGGCGGCGCGGCCGGCCTGTCGCGCCGCTTCGTCCAACTGCGTGGGAAATTCCCGCACGAAGTCGCGTCCGTCGGCGAGGTCCACGTAGTGCGCACCGGCTCGCAGGCAAGCCCGCGCCACCGCAAGACCCTGGCCCTGGAATGGGCCGGCGGTGTGGATCACCAGGTCCGGCCGCTGCGCGGCGAGCTGGTCGGCGAAATCCGGCGCGGCGGTGTCCAGGTCGACGTAACGCAGGCGTGCCTGCCGGTCGGACGCCAGGTCCGCGAACGTGGGCGGCCCCTGCCGGCGGGCACCGCGCCCGGCCACGCTCAATTCGATCCCCGTCTCCGCCGACAGCGCGCGCACGATGCGCGCGCCGAAATGTCCGTAGCCGCCCAGTACCAGTACCCGGCAATGCGTCGCTGCATCCTGCATGCAATGTCCCCAAGATGGTCGGGCGGATTATCGCCCGGGCGACGCCGCCTTCATGTGGCGCATACGCCGCAGCGCTCACCCTGCCGCCATCCACCTTCAAGGAACCTCTCCATGAACCGTCTGATGCTCGCCCTCGTGCCCTGCACCGCACTCGCGCTGTCCGCCTGCGCGCCGAACCAGGTGATGGCGGTGCAGCCGATCGACGGGGTGATCTCCGGCCAGTGCCATACCGACATGGTGCGCGGCGCGGTGGGCCTGGCGGCATCCGGCCAGACCGTGGAGCGCGCCCGCGTGGACAGCGACAGCCTGAAGGTGCGCGTGGTGCGCGGTGACCGGGCTACCAGCGGGGCCACCAGCAGCGGACAGGTGGATCCGGCGCAGGGTGCCGGGCAGAGCGGCGGCGACCAGCTCACGATCGAACACGGGCCGACCAACAACATCACCGCGATCTATTGCGGCTGAGGCGGTCGGGCGTCTCCCGCTTTTGTCCTGGTCTCCCCTTCTTTTCCCTTCTTGTCCTGTAGGAGCGGCTTCAGCCGCGGCCGCCAAAACACTGGCCCGCCTGATGCCCAGACCCCAAAGGCACCCCCACACCGTGTTTAACGCAAACTTTGCACACGCCCGCCTAGGAGCGTAAA
>DJAN01000079.1:2340-9695 GCA_002429615.1 Lysobacteraceae bacterium UBA6001 | reverse complement strand
CTCTTCCGATCTGCCGTTTCGAGCGTCCCGAGCGTGGCGAGCGCCCGCGTTTCGAGCCGCGCTTCGAGCGTGCGCCGCGCCATGAGGACGGCGAGCGCCCGGCACGCGCCGCGCGCTTCAACGACGCCGAGGAAAACCTCACCCGCGGGCCGCGCGCCCACGACGGCGAGGAGCGTCCGCGGCGCAAGGACGTCGCCCCGCGCGGCGAGCCCGAGTTCGGCATGGAGACCTACCGCATCGAGGTCGGCCACCAGCACGGCGTGAAGCCGGCCAACATCGTCGGCGCCATCGCCAACGAAGCGGGCCTGGAAAGCCGTTACATCGGCCGCATCGACATCCACGACGACTACTCGGTGCTGGACCTGCCGGCCGACATGCCGCGCGAGCTGCTGCAGCACCTGAAGAAGGTCTGGGTGTCCGGCCAGCAGTTGCAGATGCGCAGGGTCGAAGGCGACGAGGCCTCCGCGCCGAAGGCGTTCAAGCCCAAGTTCGCCCGCAAGGACGGCCCGGGCCCGCGCAAGAACGGCCCGAACCGTGGCTTCGACAAGCCGCCGCACAAGCCCAAGGGCCCGCGCAGCTTCTGATCCCGTCATCGAACCCCGGCCCTGGCCGGGGTTTCACCATTCGTACCCGCCATGACCGACGCGCCCGAGACCACCCGCCTCAACAAGCACATCGCCGAGACCGGCTTCTGTTCCCGCCGCGAGGCCGACCGCCTGATCGGCGAGCGCCGCGTCACCGTCAACGGCGTCGTCGCCGGCACCGGCGCGGTGGTGGGCGCGGACGACACCGTGCTGGTCGACGGCCAGCCGCTGCGCACGCGCAGCGCGAAGAAGCCTGGCGCGCGACGCCACGTCTACATCGCGCTGAACAAGCCGGTCGGCGTCACCTGCACCACCGAAAGCTCGGTGAAGGGCAACATCGTCGACTTCGTCGGCCATGAGCAGCGCATTTTCCCGGTCGGCCGCCTGGACAAGGATTCGGAAGGCCTGATCCTGATGACCAGCAACGGCGACATCGTCAACGAGATCCTGCGCGCCGAGAACCGCCACCAGAAGGAATACCTGGTCGCGGTGAACCAGCCGGTCACCGACGAGTTCCTGCGTGGCATGGCCCGTGGCGTGCGCATCCACGGCGAGCAGACCCTGCCGTGCAAGACCTCGCGCATCGCCAAGTTCGGCTTCCGCATCATCCTCGAGCAGGGCTTGAACCGGCAGATCCGCCTGATGGCCGCCGCGTTCGGCTACCGGGTCACCCAGCTGCGCCGCGTGCGCATCGACAACATCAAGATCGGCGCGCTCAAGCCGGGCCAGTGGCGCAACCTCACCGACATGGAACTGCGCGGCCTGTTGCCGCAGCGCAGCGACTTCTGATCCGCGTCGCGGTTCCATGACCATACGCTGACGTTTGTGGCCGTCCTTGTGCATACTCGGGCCGCAAGCAGCGGGGAGTGACGTGGCGCATGATCAGACCGGAAAAACCCAAGGACGAAGCGGCGCGCCTGGAGGCGCTGCGGCGGTACCAGATTCTGGATACCCCGCCGGAACAGGCTTTTGATGACCTGGTGGAGATCGCCACCGTCATCTGCGGTACGCAGATGGGCGCGGTCACGTTGATCGACGAGGACCGGCAGTGGTTCAAGGCCCGCAAGGGCATGGGCGCCACCGAAACGCCGCGCGAGTTCGCGTTCTGCGCGCACGCCATCCTCACCCCGAACCAGTTGTTCACCGTCGAGAACGCGGAAGCCGATGCACGCTTCCTCGGCAACCCCTATGTCACCGGCAGCCCGCACGTGCGCTTCTACGCCGGCGCGCCGCTGCTGGGCAGCGAGGGCGAGGCGCTGGGCACGCTGTGCGTGTTCGACGACACCCCGGCCATCCTCAACGACGAACAGCGCCATGCGCTGGAGGCCCTGTCGCGCCAGGCCTCGCATCTGATGGAGCTGCGCCGCGTGGCGCATGCGCTGGACAAGCAGCTGCGCGAGCGCGACTGGTACGAGCAGCAGCTGGCGCAGTATTCCGAGTCGCTGGAAACGCTCAACGCCGACCTCACCGAGCAGACCCGCACCGATGCGTTGACCGGCCTGCCGAACCGCCGCGCGTTCGCCGCCGCGCTCGCCGCGCAGCTGGATCGCGAGGACGGCGCCGCGCTGCCGCTGTCGGTGGCGATCATCGACATCGACCACTTCAAGACCATCAACGACCTGCATGGCCACGACCAGGGCGACGAAGTGCTGGTGGCCCTGGCCGGGTTGCTGCGCGCGCATATCGCCGGGCGCGGCATGATCGCGCGCCTGGGCGGCGAGGAGTTTGTGATGCTGCTGCCGGGCGCGGCGAACGAGCCGGCGCGCCTGCAATGCGAATTCCTGCGCCAGGAGATCGCGCTGTTGCCGATCAACCTGCCGGTGACGGTGAGCATCGGCGTGGCCGAGCTGCAGGCCGGCGAAGCGCCGGACCAGTGCCTCAAGCGCGCGGACCTGGCGCTTTACCAGGCCAAGCGCGACGGCCGCGACCGCGTGGTGGTGTCGGAGATCGCCCGCGCCAACGCCTGAGCGGCGTTGCCGCTCAGTCCACCACCGACTTCTCCTCGGCGGTGCCCAGCAGCTCCGGGTGCCGCACCGGTCCACGCCGGCGCTGCAGCAGCGGATGCGCGAACACCGCGCCGAGGATGATCGCCACGCCCAGGTAGAACTGCGGGCTCAGCTCGCGCTGTTCGCCCAGCAGCAGCGCCGCCAGCACGATCGCGTAGACCGGTTCCAGGTTGGTGATCAGCTGCACGCTGTAGGCGCTGAGTTCGCGCAGTGCCACCAAGGCCAGCGCGAACGGCAGCAGGGTGCAGGCCAGGGCGAGGAGCAGCAGCAAGAGGGTGTCGTGGACGCCCGGCACGACCCAGGCGGTGGAGCCCAGCACCGGCAGCACGAACGGCAGCAACGGTGCCAGCACGGTCAGCACCAGGGTGCCGGCGCCGAGTTCCAGCGCGGTCACGGTGAGCGGGTCGGCATGGCTGACCAGCCGCTTGTTGAACGAGCCGAACACCGCGACCAGCAACGCGGAGACCGCACCCACCGCCACGCCCGCGCGCATGCCGTCCGGCACGCCGCCGGCGACCAGCGCCACGCCGGGCAGCACCGCCAGCCCGAACAGCAGCTCGCGCCACTGGAACGGGCGCCGCGCGACCCAGGGCTCGACGATCGAGGTGAAGGCCGGCGCCAGCGCGATGCAGGTGGCGGCGACCGAGGCGTTGGCGAGCTTGATCGCGCCGTAGAAGGTGAGCCAGTGCAGGGCGACCAGCGCACCGACGCCGGCATAGGCGAGCAGCAGGCGGGGGCTGAGCGCGCGCAGCCCGCGCCATACGCGCGGCAGCAGCATCAGCGCGGCCACTACGAACAGCATGCGCCACCACACCAGCGGCAATGCCGGCAGCGAGATGAGCTTGCCGAGGATCGCGGTGACGCCCCACAGCAGGACGCAGAAATGGATTTGCAGCAGCGCCTTGCGCATGGAGCGGGTGGGGTGGGGATGGGGTCGCTATTGTTTCCCGTCGTGGCCGCATTTCCCAGCGTTCGGGACCGGCTTCTATGTAGGAGCGGCTTCAGCCGCGACCGGAAGTCTTGGCGGCCTTCAGCGCCAAGGCGTCGGGGCTGAAGCCCCTCCTACAAGAGAAGCAGCCCCGAGCCCCGAGGCCCGAATCAGGCCTTTCCATTCCCCAGCGCCCGCATCAGCGCCATCGCCGCGGCCGGGTTGCGCTCCTTCGCCGCGCTGATGAAGAACAGGAACACCTCGCGCGGCGGACCGGGCGGCAGCGGTGCGGCCACGTGCGGCAGCTCGGCCAGGTCCTCGCCGCGACGCCACGCCTGCACCTGCCCGGCCAGCCGCGTCAGCGCCGACGCCGGGTAGCCGGTGGCCACGTCGGCCTGGCTGCGCATCAGCCGCGCATAGACGAAGTCCGCGCCCAGGTCGGCGAACGACGGATAGTCCTGCGAATCGGTGAAGACCGTAGCCACGCCATGCTGGCGCACCAGCGCCATCAGCTCGGCATCGACGAAGGCCGGGTCGCGGATCTCCACCACGTGGCGCAGCCTGCGCCCCTGCGCCTGCTTCGGCAGCAGATCAAGAAAAGCGGCGAAATCCTCGCGATCCATCTTCTTGCCATCGGCGAACTGCCACAGCAACGGGCCCAGCGCCCGCCCCAGCTCGCTGATGCCCTCAACGAAGCCCTCGACCTGCGCCCGCGTGCCGGCCAGCCGGCGCGACTGGGTGATCCGCTTCGGCGCCTTGGCCGAGAACACGAAGCCTTCCGGCACCTCGTCGCGCCACTTGGCGTAAGTCGCCGGCTTCTGTTCGCCGTAGTAGGTGCCGTTGATCTCGATGGCGCCCAGCTGGCGGCTGGCGTATTCCAGCTCGCGCCGCTGCACCAGGCCTTCGGGGTAGAACATCCCGCCGCGCCAGGGCGCGAACACCCAGCCACCGATGCCGATATGGGTGCCGTCGAGCGCGGGGGGCGGGGCGGCGAACAGGTCGGTCATGGCGCGGCTCGGCGGACAGGGCGGCACAGTGTGCCAGCGCCGGCGCGGTGCCACACGCCGTCGTGCGTCATGTCTGCCGCCACGGGTCGTAGTCGCCGAACCACCACAGATGACCCTCCAGGTCGCGGCAGGCATAGCCGCGGCCGCCATAGCCCTGGTCGGCCAGGGGGATCACGATCCGCGCCCCGGCGGCGACCGCGCGCGCATGGTGGGCATCGGCGTCGGCGACGATCACGCAGGCGCTCTGGGTCTCGCGTCCGCCCACTTCGTCGGGCTGGACGATCAGCTTGCCCCACTCGCTGATGCCATCCACCGAGCCGAGCATGACCATGCCGTTGCCGTAGACCAGCTGGGCATGCAGCACCAGCGGCCCCTGCTCGTACACCGCGTGGCGCTCGAAGCCGAACGCCCGGCATAGCCAGTCGATGGCCGCATGGGCGTCGCGGTAACGCAGGCAGGGAATCAGCGTGGCGCGGGTGGCGGCGGGCGCGGACATGGCCGGGTCCTCGTAAGGGGCCGGAAGGGACGCGGGCGAGACTGGCCGGGGTCGCGTTACCATCGCGCGAAGCCCCTGCAAAGGAACGTCGATGAACGCGCCGGCCTCCGCCTGGACCACCCCCGACCTGTGCGACCTGCATCCGGACGTGCTCGTGGCCGAACCGCTGTTCCGCCACTACGGTGGGCAGACGCGCTTCCAGGGCGCGATCGTCACCGTGCGCTGTTTCGAGGACAACTCGCGGGTGCGCGAGCTGGCGGCGACGCCCGGCGCGGGCCGGGTGCTGGTGGTCGATGGCCAGGGCTCGCTGCGGCATGCGCTGCTGGGCGACCAGATCGCCGCCGCTGCCGCGCGCAATGGCTGGGCGGGCGTGTTGATCCACGGCTGCGTGCGCGACGTGGACATGCTGGCGACGTTGCCGCTGGGCGTGCTGGCGCTGGCGGCGTGTCCGCGCAAGACCGACAAGCGCGGGCTGGGCGAGGTGGACGTGCCGGTGAACTTCGCCGGTGTCGCTTTCGTGCCCGGGCATTGGCTGTATGCCGACGACAATGGTGTGCTGGTGGCTCCGCTGCCGCTGGCCGGCAATTCCTGAAACAAGACGATGGGAGAGGGCGGTTGAACAAAGGGTTCTGGGGAGGTGCGATGTTGCTCGCGGCAATGGGGACACAGGGGCAGGCACAGACGCTGCCAACACAGTTGCAGGACTTCGACGCGCAGGTGGAGCGCGTGCGCGAACAGTTCGACGTGCCCGGCATCGCGGTGGCCATCGTCAAGGACGGCCAGGTCGTGCTGGCGCGGGGTTACGGCGTGCGCGAGCAGGGCAAGCCGGCGCCGGTGGACGCGCACACGCAGTTCGCGATCGCCTCCAATACCAAGGCGTTCACCGCGGCATCGCTGTCGATCCTCGCCGACGAGGGCAAGCTCAAGCTGGATGATCGCGTGGTCGATCACCTGCCGGCGTTCCGCATGTCCGATCCCTACGTGACCGGCGAGATGCGCATCCGCGACCTGCTCGCGCATCGCAGTGGCCTGACCCTGGGCGCGGGCGACCTGCTGTACTGGCCGGCGACGACCTACAGCACCGACGAGGTGGTGGCGCGGCTGGCGAAGGTGCCGCTGAAGGCCGGCTTCCGCGACCGCTATGCCTACGACAACATCCTCTACGCGGTGGCGCAGCAGGTGATCGAGCAGGTGTCCGGGCAGTCGTATGCGGACTTCCTGCAGTCGCACATTTTCGATCCGGCGGGCATGACCGGGGCGCGCTTCAATGCGGACCATCTGCGCGCGGGCGATACGCCGGCCACCGGGCACGCGAAGTACGACTTCACCCAGCTGCGCCCGGTGGCGCCGTTGACCTGGTCGAACAATTCCGGCGCGGGCGGCATCTACGCCAGCGCGCAGGACATGGCGAAGTGGATGAACGTGCAGCTGGCCGGCGGGCGGCTGGCGGACGGCAAGCCGCTTTTCAGCGAGGCGCGGCAGCAGGAGATGTGGTCGGTGATCACGCCGGTGCCGATCGCCGAGCCGGCGGTGCCGGAGCTGGCGGCGGCGCGGCCGGATTTCGCCGGCTACGGTGAGGGCTGGAGCATCAGTTCCTACCGTGGCCAGCGGCTGGTATGGCACACCGGCGGTTGGCCGGGCATGGTGTCGCGGCTGACGCTGCTGCCGGCGCAGAAGCTTGGGGTGGTGGTGCTGACCAACCAGGAAGTGGGTGCGGCGTTCAACGCGATCACGCTGCGGGTACTGGATGCGTACCTGCAGGCACCGCCCACCGACTGGACCGCGGCCTACGCGGCGGCGGTGGCGAAGGCGCAGGACAAGGCCGACGAGAGCTGGGCCAAGCACGAGGCGGCGCGCGATTCGCGCTCGCGACCTTCGCTGGCGCTGGACCGCTACGCGGGGACGTATCGTGATCCCTGGTACGGGGACGTGGTGGTGTTCGAGGAGGGCGGCAAGCTGCACCTGCGCTTCAGCCGGACGCCGCAGCTGGTAGGCACCTTGTCACCCTGGCAGCACGATACCTTCCTGGTGCGCTGGACCGATCGCTCGCTCAATGCGGATGCGTTCTTCACTTTCGCCCTGACGCCGGATGGGAAGGTGCGCGAGGCGCGGATGGAGGCGGTGTCGCCGCTGACCGACTTCAGTTTCGATTTCCAGGATCTGGTGTTGGTGCCTGTCACTCAGTAGGTTCGGGGGGGGCTTTGGGGTTTCCGCGCGCGGGGTGGATCGGTGGGCGGGGTGGATCGGTGTGCGGGGATCGCGCGCGCGAGGTGGATCGGCTGTTCGGTTGCCGCGCGCGGCCTCCGTGCGCACGCCCCTTTCGGGACACGCCGT
>DJAN01000079.1:0-2088 GCA_002429615.1 Lysobacteraceae bacterium UBA6001 | reverse complement strand
GGTCCCGAAAGGGGCCTGCCCACGAAGTCCCGATGGATCGCCACGACCGGTTCGAAGAAGCGGAGAAGCGGAGAAGCGGGGACGCGGGGACGCGGGGAGGCGTTTCTCGGAGGGGGCATCACGCGGCCGGTGCGATAATCGCGGCCTGCTTCGAGGATGTCGCGATGTTCCGTTGGTTCGAGTCACTGATCGAGGTCTTTCCCCGGACCGAAACCAAGATGCCACCCAAGACGGTGTGGCGCTTCTACCTGCACTACCTGCGCCCGATCTGGCCCGTGCTGCTCGCCACGCTCGTCGCCGGGCTGGCGCTGGCGCTGGTCGAGGTGGCGATGTTCGATTTCCTCGGCCGCATCGTCGATCTGCTCGCCGAAGGCCCCGGCCCGGGATTCTTCCAGCGCCATGCCAATGAACTGCTGTGGATGGCCGGCATCACGTTGATTGCCCGGCCGCTGCTGGTGGCGCTGCACAACCTGCTGGTCAACCAGGCGATCGTGCCCGGGCTCAGCAACCGCACGCGCTGGCTCATGCACAACTACGTGGTGCGGCAGAGCCTGGCGTTCTTCCAGAACGATTTCGCCGGCCGCATCGCCAACCGGGTGATGCAGACCGGTACCTCGCTGCGCGAGTCGGCGGTGCAGATGGTCGATGCGCTGTGGTACATCGTGGTCTATACCGGCAGTGCGTTGTGGCTGTTCGCACGCGCCGATCCGGTGCTGACGATCCCGCTGCTGGTCTGGCTGGTGGTGTATGTGGCGCTGATGGCGTGGTTCGTGCCGCGCATGAAGGAGCGTGCGTGGATCGCGTCCGATGCGCGCTCCAAGGCGATGGGGCGGATCGTCGACGGCTATACCAATATCGCTACGCTCAAGCTGTTCGCGCATGCCGGTCGCGAGCAGGGCTATGTGCGCGAGGCGGTGGACGAACTGGCGGTCAAGCATCGCCGGCAGACGCGGATGACGACGTCGCTGGATACCTGGATCGCGGTGGCCAACGGCTTCCTCATCGTGGGTACCTGCGCGCTGGCGCTGTGGTTGTGGCAGCGCGGGCAGGTCAGTGTCGGGGCGATCACGCTGGCGACCGGTCTGGTGATCCGCATCCACAACATGTCCGGCTGGATCATGTGGACGGTGAACGGCATCTTCGAGGACATCGGCACCGTGCAGGACGGCATGCAGACGATCTCGCAGCCGTTGCAGGTGCAGGACGCGCCGGCGGCCACGCCGCTGGTGGTGACGCGCGGCGAGGTCGATTTCCAGGACATCCACTTCCACTACGGCAAGCGCGGCGGGGTGATCGCCGGGCTCGGGCTGCGCGTGCGCCCGGGCGAGAAGATCGGACTGGTCGGGCCTTCCGGTGCGGGCAAGTCGACGCTGGTGAACGTGCTGCTGCGGCTGTACGACCTGGAGCAGGGCCGCATCCTGATCGATGGCCAGGACATCGCGCAGGTGACGCAGGAAAGCCTGCGTGGGCAGATCGGCGTGGTGACGCAGGATACGTCGCTGCTGCATCGTTCGATCCGCGACAACCTGCTGTACGGCCGGCCGGATGCGACGCCGGCGCAGTTGCAGGCGGCGGTGGAGAAGGCACGCGCGGCAGCGTTCATCGATTCGCTGGTGGACGGGGAAGGGCGGCGCGGCTACGACGCGCATGTCGGCGAGCGCGGGGTGAAGCTGTCCGGTGGGCAGCGCCAGCGCATCGCGATCGCGCGGGTGCTGTTGAAGGATGCGCCGATCCTGGTGCTGGACGAGGCGACTTCGGCGCTGGATTCGGAGGTGGAGGCGGCGATCCAGGAAAGCCTGGACGACCTGATGGCCGGCAAGACGGTGATCGCGATCGCGCATCGCCTGTCGACGATCGCGCGGATGGACCGGCTGGTGGTGATGGACCGCGGCGAGATCGTGGAGAGCGGCACGCATGCCGAGCTGATCGCGCATGGCGGATTGTATGCGCGGCTGTGGGCGCGGCAGACGGGTGGGTTCGTGGCGGCGGAGGCGTAAGCCTCTCCGTCCTCTCCGCGCTCTCCTGTAGGAGCGGCTTCAGCCGCGACCGTGCGGTGGCAGACGCCTTTGACGCCGGATACCGCACGGT
>DJAN01000078.1:5406-5718 GCA_002429615.1 Lysobacteraceae bacterium UBA6001 | reverse complement strand
CTTCAGCCGCGACCGGAACCCGGAAACCGTCATCGACCCCACCGCAAGCCCCCCCCAACCCCGCCGCCCTCAGTAACGGATGACCTCAACCACTTCACCTGCCGCATAGGCACGCACGCCTTCCCCCATCACCAGCAGCACATCGCTGTCCGCCGCCCCGCGCAACCGGTGCGAGGCATCGGCCGCATTCGGCGTCACCCGCAGCTGCCCACTCGCATCGCAGTGCAGCGTTCCGCGCAGCAGCTCCATCCGCTCCTGGCGTTTGTCCCACGGTGCATCCAGCGCCGCATACAGGCGCAGCGCCGGTTCGTT
>DJAN01000078.1:3744-5257 GCA_002429615.1 Lysobacteraceae bacterium UBA6001 | reverse complement strand
CAGGCGCAGCGCCGGTTCGTTACGCCCCTGCAGCCCTTCCAGCAACGGCTGCGCGAACGCGGTGAACGTGGCCAGTACCGACACCGGGTTGCCCGGCAAACCCAGCACCACCGCCTTGTCCAGCTCGCCGCACAGCAGCGGCATGCCGGGGCGCATGCGCACCTTCCAGAAATGGATACGGCCGATGCGTTCCAGTAGCGCCGGCAGGTGATCCTTCTCGCCCGCCGAGACGCCCCCGCAGGTCAGGATCACGTCGAAGGCGGCCGCGGCATCGCGCAGGACGGTCTCCATGCGCTCCGGGTCGTCCGGCAGGGTCGGCCACGCCATCGGGGTGTAGCCCAGCTCGCGCAGGCGCGCCATCAGCAGGTCGCGATTGGCGTTATAGATCTGGCCAGGGCCCAGCGGCATGCCCGGCTCAACCAGCTCGTCGCCTGTGGCGAACACCGCCACGGTGGGCCGCGCGAACACGGGAAGCTGGGCGCGACCGATGGCCGCCGCCAGCCCGATCCGCGCGGCGGTGAGCACGCTGCCGGCCCGCAACACGACCTCTCCCGCACGCACGTCCTCGCCTGCCCGGCGCACGAAGCTGCCGGCCGCGGGCACCGTATCGAAGTGGACGACGCCGTCCTGCTCGCGGGCCAGCTCGCGCACCAGGATCGTGTCGGCGCCGGGCGGCAACGGCGCGCCCGTGGTGATGCGCACGCATTCGCCTTCGCCCAGCGGCGCGGCATCGGCACGCCCGGCGAACTGCTCGCCGGCCAGGCGCAGGCGGCCACCGCCGGCATCGGCATGGCGCAGGGCAAAACCATCCATCGCGCTGTTGTCGAACGCCGGCAGGTTGATCCCGGCCACCACATCCGCCGCCAGCACGCGTCCATCGGCGCGCGCGGTGGCGAGCTGCTCGACCGGCATGCGCCGCTGCGCCGCCAGCTCGCGCAGCAGCGCCTGGGCATCGTCCACGGAAAGACGGCTGGGATAGGCGGCCATCAGCGTGGCCGCGGTCACTTGCCCTTGACGTGCCGCAGCAGGCGCCGCTTGCGGGCGATCTGCCGGTCGGTCAATTCGTTCTTCTTGCCTTCGTACGGATTGGCGCCTTCGCGGAAGATGAAACGCACCGGCGTGCCGACCAGCTTGAAGCGCTTGCGGAAGAAATTCTCCAGATAGCGCTTGTACGAATCCGGCAGCACCTTCAGGCGCGTGCCGTGGACGATGAAGGTCGGCGGGTTGCTGCCACCCGGATGTACGTAGCGCAGCTTGGACACATGGCCGCGGATGCTCGGCGGCGGGTTGGTCTCGTAGGCGACTTCCAGGGTCTTGTTGACCTCGGCGGTGCTGAATTCCTTGGTCGCCGAGGCGTGCGCGCGATGCACCGCGCGGAACAGTTCGCGCAGGCCCGAGCCATGCTTGGCGGAAATGCGCACCGCCTCGGCCCAGTTGACGAAACTGAGCTTGCGCGACAACAGGTCTTCGGCCTGGGCGCGCTGGTAGTCGGTCAGGCCGTCCCACTTGTTGA
>DJAN01000078.1:3209-3522 GCA_002429615.1 Lysobacteraceae bacterium UBA6001 | reverse complement strand
CCACCAGCGCCTTGCCGGCCTCCAGGATCGCGCCGAGCACGGTGGCGTCCTGGTCGGTGACGCCTTCGGTGGCATCCAGCAGCAGCACGGCCACCTGGCATTGCTCGATCGCCTGCAGCGTCTTGAACGCGCTGAATTTCTCCACCGCTTCTTCCACCCGCGCCTTGCGACGCAGGCCGGCGGTGTCGATCAGGCGGTAATCGCGGCCGTCACGCTCCAGATCCACCGCGATCGAGTCGCGCGTGGTGCCCGGCACTTCGGAGGCGATCATGCGCTCCTCGCCGAGCAGACGGTTCACCAGCGTCGACTTGCC
>DJAN01000078.1:2409-3050 GCA_002429615.1 Lysobacteraceae bacterium UBA6001 | reverse complement strand
TTCACCAGCGTCGACTTGCCCACGTTCGGGCGGCCGACGAAGGCGATGCGCATGCGCTTGGGATCTTCGTCCAGCAGCTCGCCGGCACCTTCCTCGGGCAGGCGCTCGTGCACTTCATCGAGCAGCTCGTCCAGACCCTGCCGATGCGCGGCCGAGACGGTGATGACGTCGGCGAAGCCGTAGCGCGCGAAGTCCGCCCGCACGGCGTCCTCGTTGACGCCGTCGATCTTGTTGATGACCAGCAGGGTCGGCCGCGCCAGCTTGCGCAGCCAGGCCAGGATCTCGTCATCCAGCGCCGAGGCGCCTTCGCGGCCATCGACCACGAACAGCACCAGGTCGGCTTCGCCGGCGGCGGCACGCGCCTGGCGCGCGGTGGCGCCGGCCAGGCCTTCCTCGTCACCGGCGATGCCGCCGGTGTCGACCACGATGAAGGGCGCCTGCCCTTCCAGCCGGCACACGCCATAGTGGCGGTCCCGGGTCACGCCGGGCTGGTCATGGACCAGCGCGTCGCGACTGCGCGTCAGCGCGTTGAATAGAGTGGACTTGCCGACATTCGGCCGTCCAACCAGGGCGACCAAAGGCAGCATCGCGTCACTCCTGTCTTATTGGGCCAGCCGGAAGGCGGTGAGGTCGCCGTCGGT
>DJAN01000078.1:498-2214 GCA_002429615.1 Lysobacteraceae bacterium UBA6001 | reverse complement strand
TTCTGCACCAGCAGTATGCCATCGGCCACGATCAGCTGGCCGACCAGGGCATCGTGCCCGGCGCGCTCGCGCGCCGCCAGCTCGCCGTTGTCCAGCCGCAGCCAGTGCAGGTAACCCTTGTAGTCGCCGACCACGGCGTAGTCACCCTGGATCGCGGCGCCCGTCAGCGAGCGGCGGGCCAGCGCGGCCTGCGACCACATCGCCGAACCGGTGCCCTTGTCCAGGCCCCAGACCGAACCGGCGGCGTCCGCCACCACGACCAGGCCGGAGGACACGCCCACCGCGCCGGCACCGCCGTGGTCACGCGACCAGATCGGGCGACCGGTCGGGCCGTCGATGGCCATGGTCTCGTTCTTGAAGCTGGTGGCGAACAGGGTGCGTTCTTCCAGCACCGGCGCGCCGTCGACGTCGGCCATGCGCTGCAGTTCGGTGCGGCCTTCCGGCACGCCGATCGCCTGCGACCACAGCGGACGACCGTCCTGCATGGCCAGGGTGGACACGGTGCCGTCGTCGTTGCCGACGAACACCACGCCCGGGCCGGCGACCACGCTGGCATTGCCACGCACGGTCAGCGACGGCGACTCCTGGTCATGGAACCAGCGGCGCTGGCCATTGGCGGCCTCGAACGCGGTCACACGGCCATCGTTGCTGCGCACGAACACCAGGTTCTGCGCGATCGCCGGTGCGGCGATGACTTCGTTCGGCACGCGGGCGCGCCACTTCTCGCTGCCATTGCTGGCATCGAGCGCGATGACCTGGCCGTCGAGCGTGCCGACCACCACCAGGCCTTCGCCCACGCCCGGACCGCCGGACAGACCCAGCTTGGGCTTCTTCTTGACCTTCTCGGGCTTGTATTCCCAGACCTGCTTGCCGGTCTGCAGATCCAGCGCCACGACGCCGCCCTGCACCGCCGCGGCAAACACCTTGCCGTCGGCCACGGCCGGGTGCTGGCGCACGCCGATGCGGCCCTCGCCCTTGCCCACGCCGGTCTTCCAGACCTTGCGCACCTGGACGGTCGGCTTGAAATCGACCAGCTCGGCCGGCTCCTGCGCCTTCTTCGCCGCGGCGTCCTTGCTGGTGAACCAGCCCTTGACCGTGCTGCAGCCGCTCAGCGCGGCGCCGAGCAGCACGATGGCCGCCAACTGCTTCAACTTCGAGTGGTTCATCAGATCTGCTCCGCGGGCTCGGGCACGGTGCCACCCGCATCGGTGAGCTTGACTTCCAGCAGGGCGCGCTGCGGCGCGCCAACCGCCACCTGGGCCAGGGCCTTCGTGTACAGGTCACGGGCCGCGTCACGCTGGCCCTGTGCCTGTGCCGCGTCGCCGCGGATCTCCAGGCTGATGCCGTCTTCCTGCCCGGCCAGCAGCTTGTCCGCCTCGGCGGCCTGGTTGCCGTCGATCAGCAACTTGGCCAGACGCTGGTCGACCACGCGCTTGAGCGGGCCGTCGGCCTGGATGCCGCGCAGGGTCTTGATCGCGTCGTCGTTCTTGCCAGCGGCGACCTGCGCCTTGGCCAGGTCCAGTGCCGCCAGCTCGACATAGATGCCGGCCGCCTTGGCCGCCGACAGTTCCTGCATGGCCTTGCCGGCGTCCTCGAGCTTGCCGGCCTCGACGCCCTTGACCACCGCGTCATAGCGGCGGCCAGCGTCGGCTGCGTCGGCGAGCTGCTGCTTCTGCCACCACTGCCAGCCCAGGATCAGGCCCAGGCCCACCACCA
>DJAN01000078.1:0-412 GCA_002429615.1 Lysobacteraceae bacterium UBA6001 | reverse complement strand
TCAGGCCCAGGCCCACCACCACACCGCCGATCAGGCCGGCGCCGTTCTTCCTCAACCACGAGCGAACGCGTTCGCCTTGTTCGTGTTCGTCCAGCAGATCGTCGATCGCCATGCGTACTCTCACCCCGTCCTGGTCGGATCCGGAGCATCAAAGGGGAAACGAAAAACCGCGGTGCCTGCAGCCTGAGACATCACTCGGCAGCGGGCACCACGGAGCCGTCGGAGGATACCGCAAAACGCGCCACGTTAGCGCGCTGGAACGGTTTCACGTCGACGATATTGCCGGCTTGCTGAACCTCGACCGCCGAAGCATTGCCGAGTTTGACGCTGCCGACACGGCCCGGCTCGAAGCTGCGATCTTCGCCGGCACGCACCAGGCCTTTTTCGACCACGCTGCCATCCTGCGCGAGGA
>DJAN01000108.1:419-15561 GCA_002429615.1 Lysobacteraceae bacterium UBA6001 | reverse complement strand
GGCCCCGCCCCCGCAGTCCCTCCAGATATCCTCGACCGGACAACGAAAACGCGCGCTCCGACTAGCACGCCGCTCCTGCCGCGTTCTTTCAACTGTCGTTTCAACTGCTCTTTCGGCTGCTCTTTCGGCTGCCCTTTCAACTGTCCTTTCAATTTGTAGGAGCGGCTTCAGCCGCGACCGGAAAAATAAAGGCACGAGAACGCCAGGTGAGAGGAAGGCCTAAACAAAAGCCCTCCCCCCAGCCCCCCCCTCCACCCGAAACCGCTTACGGCCCACCGACTGGCCCAAATCCGCCAGATGGGGCACTCTGCCCTGCCCACGCTGTCGTCGGAGCTCGTTGATGCCGTCCCGCCTCGCCCGCCTGTTCGCGCTGTTCATGGCCGCCGCCGTCTCGCTCGCCATGGCCCCTCCCAGCGAGGCCGCCACGAAGAAGAAGACCACCTCCAGCCAGGCGCAGAAAGGCAAGGCGAAGACGCCGGCCAAGTCCACCAGCAAGACCAAGGGCAAGAAGACCAGCGCCAAGCCGCGCGCGGCCGCGCCCGCCAAGGCGCTGACCAAGGCGCAGCAGCTCGACCGCCTCTACGCCGATTACTGGCAGGCTTCGCTCAAGCTCAATCCGCTGCAGGCTACGTTCCAGGGCGATCACCGCTACGACGACCAGCTGCCCAACTTCCTCTCGCCCGCGTTCCGCCAGCAAAGCCACGATTTCACCACGCAGTGGCTGGCCAAGGCCGAGGCGATCGGTGCCGACGGCCTCGCCGGCCAGGACCTGCTCAGCTACGAGATCTTCGTGCGCGAGGCGCGCAGCGCGCTGGCCGCCGAGCAGTTCCCCACCTGGATGCAGCCAGTCAACCAGTTCTACAACGTGGCCAGCATCGCGGCGATGCTCGGCTCGGGCACCGGCGCGCAGCCGTTCGAGACGGTGCAGGATTACGACAACTGGGCACGCCGCGCCGACCAGCTGCCGGCACTGTTCGACCAGGCCATCGCCAACATGCGCGAAGGCATCAAGGCCGGCGTGGTGCAGCCGCGGGTATTGATGGAGAAGGTGTTGCCGCAGCTGGATGCGATCATCCGCCCCACGGCGGAGGAAACGCTGTTCTGGGCACCGGTGCGTAATTTCCCGGCCAGCTTCAGCGAGGCCGACAAGCAGCGCATCAGCGCGGACTACAAGCGCATGATCGACTTCAAGCTCATGCCCGCCTACCGCGAGCTGCGTGGCTTCATCGCCACCGAGTACCTGCCGGCCACGCGCACCACCGATGGCATGGCCGCGCTGCCCAACGGGGCGGCGTGGTACGCCAACAATGTGCGCCAGAGCACCACCTCCGACCTGACGCCCGAGCAGATCCACCAGATCGGCCTGGACGAGGTCGCGCGGATCCACGAGCAGATCCAGACGGTGATGAAGCAGGTGAAGTTCCGCGGGTCGATGCAGAAGTTCTTCAAGTACATGCAGACCGACAAGCGCTTCACCTTCCAGAGCGAGGATGCGCTGCTGGCGTACTACCGCAACCTGGAAGCCAAGGTCGATGCGGGCGTGCCGCGCTTGTTCTCGCTGACGCCGAAGGCGAAGTTCGAGATCCGTCCGGTCGAGTCCTACCGCGCGCAGTCCGCGGCCAGCGGCTCCTACATGCGCCCCGGCGGCACACGGCCGGGCATCTTCTACGTCAACACCTACGATCTGCCGTCGCGCAAGACCTGGGATGCGGAAGACCTCTACCTGCATGAGGCCATCCCCGGCCACCATTACCAGCTCGGCCTGCAGCAGGAACTCGGCGAGTTGCCGGACTTCCGCCGCTTCGGTGGCGAGACCGCCTTCATCGAGGGCTGGGGCCTGTATGCAGAGTCGCTGGGCAAGGACCTCGGCCTGTACGAGGATCCGTACAACCAGTTCGGCTATCTGCAGAACGAGCTGTGGCGCGCGATCCGCCTGGTGGTGGACACCGGCCTGCACGCCAAGGGCTGGAGCCGCCAGCAGGTGATCGACTACATGCTGGAGAATTCCGCGGCCAGCCAGACCGATGCGGTCGCCGAGGCCGAACGCTACATGGCCATCCCCGGCCAGGCGCTGGCCTACAAGGTCGGTGAGCTGAATATCCTGCAGTTGCGCCAGCAGGCGCAGAACGCGCTCGGCGAACGTTTCGACATCCGCGCTTTCCACGCCGAAGTGCTGAAGGATGGCTCGGTGCCGCTGGATATCCTGCAGCAGAAGGTCGATCGCTGGATCGAAACGCAGAAGCACCCGTCCGCGCCCCCGGCCACGCCGCCCAAGCACTGAGAAACCACCGATGCGCCGCGCCCGCCTGCTGCTGTTCCTGTTGAGCTGGAGCATCGGGGCGGCGGCCGCCGCGCCGGTCATCACCCCGCCGGATGCGGGCATCGATGCGCTGATGCGCGACTACGATGGCATGCAGCCCGGCGCGGCGGTGCTGGTGCTGCGCGACGGCGAGCCGGTATTCCGCCGCGGCTACGGCCTGGCGGTGGTCGAGGACGGCACCAGCGTCAGCGCGCGCACCAACTTCCGCCTCGCGTCGATCAGCAAGCAGTTCACCGCGGCGGCGATCCTGCTGCTGGCCGAGGACGGCAAGCTCTCGCTGGACGACAAGGTCAAGCGCTGGCTGCCGAGCCTGCCGCCCGCCGCCGATGCGGTCACGATCCGCCAGCTGCTGTCGCACAGCGGCGGCTTGATCGACTACGAAGACCTGATGCCGCCCACCCAGCAGACCCAGCTGCACGATATCGATGTGCTGCACCTGCTGGAAAAATCCGATCGCACCTACTTCGCGCCCGGCCACGGCTATCGCTACAGCAACGGCGGTTACGCGCTGCTGGCGCTGATCGTCGGCAAGGCGTCGGGCCAGGACTTCGCCAGCTTCCTGCGTCAGCGCATTTTCCTGCCGCTGGGCATGCGCGACACCTTCGCGCACCAGGACGGGGTGGACGAGGTACCTGATCGCGCCTACGGCTACAGCCGCGTCGACGGCCACTGGCAGCGCACCGACCAGAGCACCACCAGCGCGGTGCTCGGCGATGGCGGCATCTATTCCTCGCTCGACGATCTCGCGCGTTGGGATGCGGCGCTGTACGACGAGCGCCTGCTCAAGGCGTCCTCGCTCAGGCAGGCCTTCAGCCCGGCCACCGCCACGCGCGAGCCCGATGTGCCGTTCTACGGCTTCGGCTGGCGCATCAACGGCGAGACGCTGTGGCACAGCGGCGAGAGCATCGGCTTCCGCAACGTGATCGTGCGTTACCCGCAGCGCCACTTCAGCGTCATCATCCTCACCAACCGCGATGGCCCCGAGCCGTATCCGCTGGCACTGAAGATCGCCCACCGCTACCTGTACGGCACGCCCTGACCCCGGCAGTTCAGCGCGCGCGTGCGATCATCACGCGCTCCCCCACCCACCGGGACGCCAGCATGCTCCAGGGCATCCACCACGTCGCCATCATCGCTTCCGATTACACGCGCTCGCGTCGCTTCTATACCGAAATCCTCGGCCTGCGCGTGATCCATGAGGTCTACCGCCAGGCCCGCGACTCCTGGAAGCTGGACCTGGCGCTGCCCGACGGCAGCCAGATCGAGCTGTTCTCCTTCCCCGCGCCGCCGCCGCGCCCGAGTCGCCCCGAAGCACAGGGGCTGCGCCACCTCGCTTTCCGCGTCGATGACCTGGATGCGGCGGTCGCGCGACTCACCGCTGCCGGCGTGGACTGCGAGCCGATCCGCGTGGACGAGTACACCGGCAAGCGCTTCACCTTCTTCGCCGACCCGGATGACCTGCCGCTGGAGCTGTACGCGGTCTAAGGCGTGCGAAGAATCTAACGAGTCGCACGATTGTTGGCGTTGGCGCGGCATTTCCGCCAACGCATGCAGAACTTCGCTTGAACGGGAACCTCACGAACGGCGTCATGCCAGGACGCCGCCGCGGGCGCGCACGCGCCGATGCGGCGAGCGGCCATCCCCGTTCGAGAGGAAGCACGCAATGCATGGAGATAACCCACGTGCCCGGCGCGCACGACTGACCCTGGCCATCGCCACGCTGCTGGGCGGCAGCGCCGCCGCGCAGGCGCAGGACACGCCAGCGTCCACCGCACCGGCGCAGGCCACCACGCTGGAGGCGGTGAGCGTCACCGGCACCCGCCTCAAGAGCCAGACCATGACCGCGGCCAGCCCGGTGATGGAGATCGACGCCGAGCGCTTCAAGCAGAGCGGCGCCACGCGGGTGGAAGACCTGGTCAACCAGTTCCCGCAGATGACCGCCAATTTCGACAGCTTCCAGAACAACGGCGCCACCGGCTACGGCACGGTCAGCCTGCGTGACCTGGGCGCGGCGCGCACGCTGACGCTGCTCAACGGCCGCCGCCTGCCGATCGGCACCGACGAAACCACCGACCTGAGCATCATTCCCTCCTACCTGCTCAAGCGCGTGGACGTGCTCACCGGCGGCGCCTCGGCGGTGTATGGCTCGGATGCGGTGGCCGGCGTGGTCAACTTCATGCTGGACGATGAATTCGAAGGCGTGGCGGCCAACGTCGGTTACTCCGCCTACCAGCACAACAACGACAACGACTACATGCGCCAGCTGGCCGGGAAGTCCGGCTATGCGTCTCCGCAGGGCAACGCCGGATTCGGCGGCATTGCCCGCAACCTCGACCTGGCGATCGGCGGCACGTTCGGCGAAAGCGGGCACGCACTCGGCTGGCTGGGCTGGCGCAAGAACGAGGCGCTGATGCAGGGTGAGCGCGACTATGCAGCATGCGCGCTCAATTCGGCCGGCACCGGCTGCGGCGGCTCGGGCACGTCCGACCCGCCGAACTTCCTTGTCACCGACGCCAGCGGCCGCGCGCGCTATGCGCACCTCGCGCCGGATGGCCGCTGGGCACCAGGCCGGGCAGGCCTGTACAACTACGCGCCGGCGAATTTCTACCAGCGCCCGGACGAACGCTTCAACGGCGGCTTCTCGCTCAAGTACGAGATCAATCCGCAGTTCCGGCCGTACCTGGAAGGCCAGTTCGTCAACCACACCTCCACCTCGCAACTCGCGCCCAGCGGCACGTTCTTCGGCGACGACCTGCTGATGGCCTGCACCGATCCGTTGATCGGCAGCCTGTGCGGCGACCTGGGCGTGGCCGGCAACGAAGCGTCGGTCAGCGTGGGCAAGCGCAACGTCGAGGGCGGACCGCGCGTGACCCGCACCGATACCAACACGTTCCGGCTGGTGGTCGGCAGCGGCGGCGATCTCGACGAGCGCTGGTCATACGACGCCTACTTCCTCTATGCGCGCAACACCACCACCGACACCGGCCGCAATGATTTCCTCAAGGATCGCGTGGTCGATGCGCTGCGTGGCTGCCCCGCGGATGCGTTCCGTGGCTGCATCCCCTACAACGTCTGGGTACCCGGCGGGGTGACCCCGGCCGCGGCGGCGGCATTGGCCGGCACCAGCCTGCGCGAATGGGACACCTCGCTGAAGGTGCTCTCGGCCTATGTGAGCGGCGATACCGGCTGGGCGCTGCCATGGGCCGCCGGCGATGCGTTCAAGCTGGTGGCCGGCATGGAATGGCGCGACCAGCGTTACGCCTCCACGTCCGACAACGACACCCGCATCGGCAACTTCGCCGGCAGCGGTGGCCCGCGCCCGGACGTGAGCGGCGCCTACAACGTCACCGAAGCCTTCCTCGAAGGTGGCCTGCCGATCGTCGCCGGCGCCGGCGCGCTCGACCGCCTCAATGCCGATGTCGGCGTGCGCTACTCGGACTACTCCACTTCCGGCGGCGTGGGCACCTACAAGCTCGGCCTGACCGCCGACCTGTTCGAGGATCGCCTGCACCTGCGCGGCGGCTGGAACCGCGCGATCCGCGGCCCCAGCGTCTCGGCGCTGTACCGTTCGCAGACGCTCGCGCTGTGGAACGGCAGCGACCCGTGCGCCGGCAGCGCGCCGGAGTTCACCGCCGTGCAGTGCGCGCGTACCGGTGTGACCACCGCGCAGTACGGCAACGTGCTGGAGAGCCCGGCCGGCCAGTACAACATGCTGTTCGGCGGCAGCCGGGAACTGGCGCCGGAAACCGCCGACACCTGGACCTTCGGCGCGGCATTCAGCCCGATCCGCAACCTCGACCTGAGCGTGGACTACTACGACATCCGGATCCGCGACGCGATCACCACCATCGGTGCCAGCACGATCCTGCGCAGCTGCGGCCAGAACGCAATCGCCGCGCTGTGCGACCGCGTGCAGCGCAACGCGGCCACCGGCGACCTGTGGGTGGGCGACAACCGCCTCACCTCCGGCTACGTCACCAACGTCTACGACAACTTCGGCAACTTCTACTACCGCGGCATCGACCTCAGCGCGCGCTACCGCTGGACGCTCGGGCCCGGCAGCCTGGTGACGGACCTGGTGGGCAGCTACACGCTGCAGCAGAAGAACGAGCCGATCCCCGGCGTGCCCAGCGCCACCTACGACTGCGCCGGCCTGATCAACGAGTCCTGCAACACGCCGAGCTGGCGCCACGTCGCCAATGCCCGCTACAGCTGGCACAACTACTCGGTGGGCCTGCGCTGGCGCTACATCGGCGAGGTGGACTACACCAACACCGATGGCACCCCGGGCAGCACCGACCAGCTGGTGGCGCAGGCCGGCGGCATCGCGGCGGCCAATTACTTCGACCTCAGTGGTTCGATGCGCTTCGCCGACCGCTGGGAATGGACGCTGGGCGTGAACAACCTGTTCGACCGTGCCCCGCCGGTGGTCGGCTCCACCCTGGTGGGCTCGACCGGCAACGGCAACTCACCCGGCGGCTACGACCCGGCAGGACGCTACCTGTTCACCAGCCTCTCGTACCGGTACTGATCGGCCCCGCCGGGGCGCCCTTCCCGGCGCCCCCGGCGGTTTCCGTACCCGGGCGGATGGGTATACAGTCGGCGCATCGCCCGGCGCGTTGCCGGGTGCCTCGAATGCCCTGGGAGGGGACCAATGCGCAAACTTCGTCACGCCCTGCTGCTCGCGCTGCCGCTGCTCGGCCTCAGCCTGGCGGCCAGCGCCGCCGACTCGGCCGCCGGCCGCTGGAAGACCATCGACGACAAGACCGGCAAGGTGAAGTCCATCGTCGAGATCACCCAGACCGCCAACGGCACGCTGTCCGGCAAGGTGGTGGAGATCCTGCAGTCCGACCGCGGCCCGAACCCGGTCTGCGACAAGTGCGACGGCGAGCGCAAGAACAAGCCGGTCAAGGGCATGACCATCCTGTGGAACCTCAAGGCCGACGACGCCAGCCACTGGTCCGGCGGCACCATCCTCGATCCGGCCAACGGCAAGACCTACAAGTCCAAGCTGGAGCTGCAGCCGGGCGGGCAGAAGCTGGATGTCTCCGGCTGCATCATGTTCATCTGCCGGGCGCAGACCTGGGTGCGCGAATAAGCGCCTCCGGCCCCTGCGTCCTTCACGACCCGGCTCCGGCCGGGTCGTTCGTTTCCGCCATGCGATAATCCCCGGTCCCCCGCGTCCCGCCAGGCTGTCATCCCGCCATGTCCCGCACCGCCCTTGTCACCACCGCCCTGCCCTACGCCAACGGTCCGCTGCACCTGGGCCACCTGGTCGGCTACATCCAGGCCGACATCTGGGTGCGCGCGCGCCGCCTGCGCGGCGACAAGACCTGGTTCGTATGCGCCGACGACACCCACGGCACGCCGATCATGCTCGCCGCCGAGAAGGCCGGGGTCACCCCGGAAGCCTTCATCGCCGGCATCCAGGCCAGCCACGAGCGCGACTTCGCCGCGTTCGGCGTGGCCTTCGACCACTACGATTCGACCAACTCGACCGCCAACCGCGAGCTGACCGAGGCGTTCTACCAGCGCCTGGACGCCAACGGCCATATCAGCCGTCGCTCGGTGGCGCAGTTCTACGACCCGGCCAAGGGCATGTTCCTGCCGGACCGCTACATCAAGGGCATCTGCCCCAACTGCGGCACGCCGGACCAGTACGGCGACAACTGCGAAGTCTGCGGCGCCACCTACGCGCCGACCGACCTGAAGGAGCCGAAGTCGGTGATCTCCGGCGCGACGCCGGAAATCCGCGATTCGGAGCATTTCTTCTTCGAGGTCGGCCGCTTCGAGGCGTTCCTGCGCCAGTGGTTGGCCGGCGATGTCGCCCTGCCGGGCGTGAAGGCCAAGCTGATGGAGTGGCTGGACGCCGAGGGCGGCCTGCGTGCGTGGGACATCTCGCGCGATGCGCCGTACTTCGGCTTCCAGATTCCCGGCCACCCGGGCAAGTATTTCTACGTGTGGCTGGATGCGCCGATCGGCTACCTGAGCAGCTTCAAGAATCTCTGCGCGGAAATCGGCGAGGACTTCGAGCGTCATCTCACCGCCGGTACCGACACCGAGCTGCACCACTTCATCGGCAAGGACATCGTCAACTTCCACGGCCTGTTCTGGCCGGCGGTGCTGCATGGCACCGGCCAGCGCGCGCCGACGCGCCTGCACGTCAACGGCTACCTCACCGTGGATGGCGCGAAGATGTCCAAGTCGCGCGGCACCTTCGTGATGGCGCGCACCTACCTGGATGTCGGCCTGGAGCCGGAGGCGCTGCGTTACTACTTCGCGGCCAAGTCCTCCGGCGGCGTGGATGACCTCGACCTCAACCTGGGCGACTTCATCGCGCGCGTGAACGCCGACCTGGTCGGCAAGTTCGTCAACCTGGCCAGCCGCTGCGCCGGCTTCATCAGCAAGCGCTTCGACGGCAAGCTCGCCGACGTGCTGCCGGACCCGGCGCAGTACGCGCGCTTCGTCGCCGCGCTGGCGCCGATCCGCGAGGCCTACGAGCGCAACGATCCGGCCGGCGCGATCCGCCAGGCGATGGCGCTGGCCGACGAGGCCAACAAGTACATCGACGAAACCAAGCCGTGGGTGATCGCCAAGCAGGAAGGCGCCGATGCGCAGCTGCAGGCGGTGTGCACCCAGGGCCTGAACCTGTTCCGCGTGCTGGTGGCCGCGCTGAAGCCGATCCTGCCGCGCACCAGCGCCGAGGCCGAGGCGTTCCTGTCCGCACCGATGACCAGCTGGGAAGACATCGCCGCGCCCTTGGCCGATGGCCATGTCATCCAGCCGTACACTGCCCTGTTCACCCGTATCGACCCGAAGCTGATCGACGCCATGACCGACGCCTCCAAGGACACCCTCGCCGCAGCCGCTCCGGCCGCCACCAAGACCGCTGCCGCCGCACCGGCTGCTGTAGGAGCGGCTTCAGCCGCGACCGCGCCCAAGCCGGCCGAGTCGACCCCGTCCGCCACCGCCCACATCGGCATCGAAGACTTCGCCAAGCTCGACCTGCGCATCGGCAAGGTGCTGGCCTGCGAATTCGTCGACGGCTCGGACAAGCTGCTGCGTTTCGAACTGGACGCCGGCGAGCTCGGCAAGCGCCAGATCTTCTCCGGCATCCGCGCCAGCTACGGCGAGCCGGAGAAGCTGGTCGGCCGCAACGTGGTGTTCATCGCCAACCTCGCCCCGCGCAAGATGCGCTTCGGCCTGAGCGAGGGCATGATCCTGTCGGCCGGCTTCGACGGTGGCGCGCTGGCGCTGCTGGATGCCGATAGCGCCGCGCAGCCGGGCATGCCGGTGCGCTGATCCCGTGCAGCTGGCGCTGTTCGACTTCGACCACACCGTCACGGTGTGCGACACCTACTCGCGTTTCCTGCGCCGGATCGCCACGCCGGCGCAGCTGGCGCGGGCACGCTGGACGATGGGGCCGTGGGTGCTGGCGTATCGCGCCGGCGTGGTCTCGCCGAGCCATCTCCGGGTGCGTGCGACGCGCATGGCGTTCACCGATCGCGCCGAAAGTGACATCACCGCGGCCGGCGGCGTCTACGCCGCCGACGTACTGCCGGGCGTGCTGCGGCCGGAGATGATGCAGCGGATCGAATGGCATCACGCGCAGGGCCACGAGGTGGCGCTGGTGTCCGGCTCGCTGGACAGCTACCTGCGCCCCTGGTGCGAGCGGCACGGGCTGGCATTGATCTGCAACCGGCTGGAAAGCGCCAATGGCCGCTTGACCGGACGCTATGCCGGCGGCGACCGCGGCGGTCACAAGGCGGCCGACATCCGGGCGCGCTACGATCTGTCGCGCTACGAACGCATCCACGCTTATGGCGACAGCCGCGAGGATCGGCCGATGCTCGCGCTGGCGCACGAGCGCTGGTATCGCGGTCAACGCATTGCCTGATTCCCCGCGCAGCCCGAAGCCACGCATGACAACACCGCTACCCGATCTGGTCGAACGCCTCGACCGCCTGCTGCCGCAGACCCAGTGCGGCCAGTGCGGTTTCGACGGCTGCCGCCCCTACGCGGAGGCGATGGCGCGCGGCGAGGCCGATGTCGACCACTGCCCGCCCGGTGGCGATGCCGGCGCGCGGGCGCTGGCGCTGGTGCTGGAGGTTCCCGCCAAGCCTTACGACCGCAGCCGCGGCGAGCACAAGGCGGCGCAGGTGGCGTGGATCGTGGAGGCCGACTGCATCGGCTGCACCAAGTGCATCCAGGCCTGCCCGGTGGATGCGATCGTCGGCGGCGCCAAGTTCATGCACACGGTGATCGCGTCGCTGTGTACCGGCTGCGAGTTGTGCATTCCGCCTTGCCCGGTGGATTGCATCGAGTTGCGCGCGGGCTGACCGGCGGGCGGCGCCTTGGTTCTGGTCGCGCGGCATCCGGGGCCATCCCCTTTCCGGGACACGCCGTGAATCCATCCCTGGAGGCTCGTAGGCGACCTCCATGTCGCCTACGGTCCCGGAAAGGGGATGGCCCCGGATGCCCGATGGTTCAATGCCCGCGGCGGGGAAAAGCGGGGGGCGCGCTGGCGCTCAGATCGCGGCGGTGACCACGATCTCGATTTTCCAGTCGGGGCAGGCCAGCTTGGCTTCCACCGTCGCACGCGCCGGGGTGAAGCCCGGGGCCACCCATTCGTCCCACACTTCGTTCATCGCGGCGAAGTCGCCGATGTCGGCCAGGAAAATCTCGGCGCGCAGAATCTTGGTCTTGTCGCTGGCGCCCAGCGCCAGCAGGCGGTCGATCTCCGCCAGTACCTGGCGGGTCTGGCCCTTGATGTCCTGCGTGGTGTCTTCGGCGATCTGCCCGGCGAGATAGCACACGCCGTGGTGCAGGGTCATTTCCGACATGCGCGGACCGGTTTCGTAACGCTGCAGCATCAGGGTTCCTCCCTTGTTGATTCGCTTGCATTGTCCCGCGATCGCACCGTCAGCGCAGCCCCCGGGCCACGCGCCAGATGCAGGCCGATCAGGACCAGCCACGTCACGATCAGCACGATCGCGCTCTTTTGTCCCAGTCCGCGCGGGCCCCACCGCAACACGACGTGCGCGAACAGCACGAGGAAGGCCACCGCGGCCAATGCCCCTGCCCGTCCGGCATGGCGACGCCAGTGCGGATCGGCGCGGAAGCGCCACGACTGCAGCGCGATCGCGGCGATCACGCACAGGAATGCGGCCTGGGCCGACAACAGATGCACCGGCAAGGCGATATCCGGTGCGTACTGCGGCAGGTAGCTGTCGCCGATCGCCACCGTCGCCAGGCCCAGGGCCGAGGCCCAGAACAGCGCCAGCGTCACCCCGCTGCGGGCATTGACCACCAGGCTGGCCTGCAGCGCGAGCGCCTGCAGGGACATCGACAGCGCGAGCAGGCAGTACGCCACGCGCAGCGACAGGCCATACGGGCCGTGTAGGTATTGGCTGAGCTGCGCCTGCGTCCAGGACAGGTCGCCACGCAGCACCTGCAGCACCAGCACCCAGAGCAGGAAGCCGGCGCCGGCAGCGGCGGCCAGCGCGCCGCTGCGTGCGATCCAGCGGGGCGAGGCGGACGAGTCTGACAACACGCTCAACGACATGGGATTTTCCTGCGGAACCGCCGCGCGGCAGGCATCCGCGACACGGGCAATGGCCTTATGATGCGCGCCTGTCGGGCGCGGGACCACATCCCGCGCCGGTTTCTTCACCCCATACCTGCGCCGTCACGACCACGATGCCTGCTTACCCGATCGAGGAATGCTGGATGCGCCGCCGAGATTGCCGCTCATGACGGATTCCGCAGCCGCCGCCGCAACGGCACCGCAAAGCGGCTGGCGTCGCGCCCTCCCCGTTGTCATCAGCCTGGTCATCCTCGCCCTCGCGCTGCGGGCGCTGTCGGCCGAGTTCAGTACCCACGGCTATGCGGCAATCCGCCACGCCTTCCGCGACATCAGCGTGGGCCAGGTGGTGATGACGCTGCTGCTCGGCCTGAGCAGCTACGCCTGCCTGGTGCTGTTCGACGCGATCGGCCTGCATCGCAGCGGCCGCCAGCTGCATCCGGCGCGCATCGCCATCACCGCCTTCCTCGCGCACACCGTGGGCCAGACGCTGGGCTTCGCCGCGCTGACCGGCGGCGCGGTACGCCTGCGTGGTTACGGCCAGGTCGGCCTCACCCTCGGCGAGATCGGCCAGGTGGTGCTGATCAGCACGCTCGGCTTCGTGTTCGGTGCCTGGGTGCTGCTCGGCCTGGCGCTGCTGCTGGAACCGGCCGCGGCGGCGCTGGCGCTGCCGCTCAGCGTGGGCGCGGTGCAGGTGATCGGCGGCGTGCTGCTGCTGGGTTTCCTGGCGATGCTGGTGGCGGTGGGCCGGCAGGGGCGCACCCTGCGCATCGGCTCGCATGCGCTGTGGCTGCCGGACTACCGCACCGTGCTCGGCGTCACCGTGCTGAGCGTGATCGAACTCGGGCTGGCCAGCGGCGCGCTCTACGTGCTGCTGCCGCCGATTCCCAACACCGACTACATCGGCTTCGTCGGCCTGTACCTGGTCGCCGTGGTCGCCGGCCTGCTGTCGACCGTGCCGGCCGGCCTGGGCGTGTTCGAGTGGAGCCTGCTCAAGCTGCTGCCGGGCGTGGCGCCGGCGGCGCTGCTGGCGGCGGCGCTGGTCTACCGCATCACCTACTACGTGTTCCCGATGCTGCTGGCGCTGCTGATGGCGGCCGCCACCGGCCTGCGCCGGCCGGTCTCGCGCGGCACCGTGGCCGCGCGCGCGGCATGGCTGACCCTGCGCCCGTGGCTGCCGCAGATCATCGCCATCGCGGTGTTCGCGATGGGCGCGGCGCTGGTGATCGAAGGCACCTTGCCGATGCCACACCGCTGGGAAGGCGTGGCGCCGCTGCCGCTGGTGGAAACCTCGCACCTGCTGGCCAGCCTGGGCGGCGTGGCGCTGCTGCTGATCGGCCAGGGCCTGCAGCGCCGCAGCCATGCGGCCTGGGTGCTGGCACTGGCGATCTGCGTGGCGTTGCCGCTGCCGGCATGGCTGCGTGGCGGCCATATCCCGGTGGCGCTGAGCGCGGTGCTGGTGGCGCTGGCGCTATGGGTGTCGCGCCGCGAGTTCTACCGCGAGGGCGCGCTGCTCGACGAGGCCTGGTCGTGGCCATGGCTGCGCAACCTCGGCCTGGTGCTGGTGGCGACCGTGTGGCTGCTGTTCTTCGTCTACAGCCATGTCGAATACCAGCGCGAGCTGTGGTGGGAGTTCGCCATCTCCGGCAACGCGCCGCGTGCGCTGCGCGCGCTGCTGCTGGTGGCGGTGGCGGTGATCGCGTTCGGGCTGGCGCGGCTGCTGCACAGCACGCGCCGGCCCCTGCCGCCGGCGGCCGACGCCGAGCTCGATGCGTTGATGCCGATCCTGGCGCGGGGCGTGGATACCCAGGCCTCGCTGGTGCTGACCGGCGACAAGGCGCTGCTGCGCGACGAGGCGCAGCGCGGCTTCGTGATGATGCAGCGCTACGGCGGCTCGCTGATTTCGATGGGCGATCCGGTCGGTCCGCCGGAAGTGGTGCGCGAGCTGATCTGGCGCTTCCGCGAGGAGGCCGACCGGCTCGGCCTGCGCCCGGTGTTCTACCAGGTCGGCGACCAGTACTGGCAGACCTATCTCGACATGGGCCTGACCCTGGTCAAGCTCGGCGAGGAAGCGGTGGTACCGATCAGCGGCTTCCAGTTGGAGGGCAAGGAGCGCGCCGAGCTGCGCCAGGCCTTCAACCGCGGCAAGCGCAGCGGCTTGAGCTTCCGCATGCTGGCACCGGAGGAAGTGGCGCCGGTGCTGCCGCGGCTGGAGGAAGTGTCGCGGCAGTGGCTGGAGGACAAGGCCGGCGAGGAAAAGGGTTTCTCGCTGGGCAGCTTCGATCCGGGCTATCTGGTGCGCTTCCCGGTGGCGGTGGTGGAGTTCGAGGAGCGCATCGTCGCGTTCGCCAACGTGTGGCGCGCGCCGGCCGGCGGCGAGCTGTCGGTGGACCTGATGCGGCACACCGACGATGCGCCGAAGGGCACCATGGACTACCTGTTCGTGGAGATGTTCCTGTGGGGCGCGGCCAACGGCTTCCAGCGTTTCTCGCTGGGCATGGCGCCGTTGTCGGGGCTGGCCCAGCACCGGCTGGCGGGCCGCTGGAGCCGCTTCGCCAACGTGGTGGCACGGCATGGCGAGCGCTTCTACGGCTTCAGCGGGCTGCGCCGCTTCAAGTCCAAGTTCATGCCGCAGTGGCGGCCGCGCTACCTGGCCGCGCCGGGCGGCATGCATCTGCCGGCGGCGCTGCTGGATGTGACCCGGTTGATCTCGCTGGATCCGAAGCGGCGGGATCGGGACTGAGCAGCGACGGGGGAGCTACCTCCGCCGCTTCGCTCGTCGGGGCTGAAGCCCGACACACACCGCTCAACGCGGCGGCGTATTCCCCAGCTCGCGCAGGATCGTCTGCGCCAGCGTGGCGTAATCACCCTTGAAGTGATGGTCGCCCGGCAACGGGAAGCGACGCGTCGCCTCGGCCGGCAACTGCGGGCACAGCGTGTCCTTGTCCGCCTGGCCGTAGATGCACAGCGTGCGCGCCGGATCCAGCTTGGCGATCTCCGGCGCGATCGGCAGGCCGTCATTGTTCGCGCCCAGCCAGTTGCTGACATGGAATTCGTAGTCGGCCAGCTTGCCCACCGACAGCAGCGCGGTCAGCGCCAGGCTGTCGCGCGTGGCCGGCGGCAGGTGGGTGATCGCCGCCGGCAGCACGTCGGCGCCCTGCGAGAAGCCGATCAGCACCACCTTCGGGCGCTGCCAGCGATGCGCATAGAAACGCGCGATGCGGTCCAGGTCGGTGGCG
>DJAN01000108.1:0-238 GCA_002429615.1 Lysobacteraceae bacterium UBA6001 | reverse complement strand
ATGCGGTCCAGGTCGGTGGCGAAACCCTGCGGCGTGCGCTCGCTCCAGAAATAGCGCAGCGAGTCCACGCCGACCACCGGGATGCCGGCATCGGCCAGCTTCGCGGCGACCTGCTTGTCCAGGCCCGCCCAGCCGCCGTCGCCGGAGACGAAGATGGCGAAAGTATCGCCCTGCCCCTTCGCCGGCACCTCGACGATCGGCAGACCCTGCAGGTCGGCCGGCGGTGCCGGCAGGCTCA
>DJAN01000110.1 GCA_002429615.1 Lysobacteraceae bacterium UBA6001 | reverse complement strand
CTGCGCGACGACAGCCGCAAGAACCCCGAGATGCTCGCCTATCTGGCGGCCGAAAATGCCTATGCCGACGCGCTGCTGGCAACGACCAAACCGTTGCAGGACAAGCTCTACGGCGAGATCACCGGCCGCATAAAGCAGGACGACAGCAGCGTCCCCTATCGCAAGAAGGGCTATTATTATTACAGCCGCTTCGAGACCGGCGGCGACTATCCAATCGTCGCCCGGCGCAAGGGCAGCATGGATGCGCCCGAACAGATATTGCTCGACGAACCCAAGATGGGCGCGGGCAAGGGCTATTTCGCGATCGGCGGCAAGGACGTCAGCCCCGACGACAAATTGCTCGCCTATGCCGAGGATCTGGTCGGCCGCCGCCAATATGTGATCCGGGTCAAGGGACTCGCCGACGGCAAGCTGCTGGCCGATGAAATCCCCAACGCCGAACCCGATTTCGCCTGGGCCGACGACAGCAAGACGATCTTCTATGTCGAGAAGGATCCGACCACCCTGCTCGGCAAGCGGGTGAAGGCGCATGTGCTGGGCACGCCCGTCGGCGCCGATCGGCTGGTCTATGAGGAGAAGGACGATACCTTCTACATGGGCCTCAAGAAGACGACGTCGGACAAGTTCATCTGCATCGTCCTGCAATCGACCGTCAGCAATGAGGAGCGCTGCGTCCCGTCCGCCAATCCGGTCAGTTTCACGCCGCTCGCCCCGCGCGAACGCGACTTCCTCTACAGCAGCGACAATGTGGGCGGCCAATGGACGATCCGCACCAACTGGCAGGCCCCCAATTACCGGCTGATGACCATATCGGACGCCGATGCCGCCAAGGGCCGCGCCGCCTGGAAGGACATCGTGCCGACCAGCGCCAGCGTCTTCATCGCCTCACTCCTGCAGGATGGCCGGCACGGAAGCATCCACCACGCCGGCGACGGTGAGCGCATCCCAGTTGGTCAGGCGGATGCAGCCGTGCGATTCGGTCTTGCCGACATGCCCCGGCTCGGGCGTGCCGTGGATGCCGTAATGCGGCTTGGACAGGTCGATCCACACCGGGCCGACCGGATTGTTCGGACCCGGTGGCAGCGTGGCCTTCTTGTCGCTGCGGCTCGCGTCCCAGAACAGCTTGGGGTTGTAGTGGAACGGCGGATCGCGCGAGATGCCGAGAATCTTCCAGCGCCCGATCGGCAGCGGGTCATGCGTGCTGCCGGTGGAAGCGGGGAACTGCGCGTAGACCTTGCCCTGCGCATCGCGCAGCGACACCGTCGAGTCGGACTTGTCCACGACCAGCGCCGCCGCCTTCGGCAACGGCGTGCCACCGCCCACGGACGGCACGCGCAGCACGGTGCCGGCGCGGGTGAAGTCAGCCTGCGGGTTGAGTGCGCGCAGCAGCGCGGGGCTGGCGTGGAAGCGTTCGCCCAGCGCCTCCTCGACGGACTGGTAGCCCATCGCCGGCAGCTTGGCCTGGTCGGCAGGTTCCTTCGGCGTGGGCGTGTAGGGGCCCGCGACGTCGGCGTCGGTCAGCGTGTAGTCGAGCAGCATCGGCGCGGTATCGCTGGACAACGCCTGCCAGGTGGCGTCATCGAGTTCGCCGCTCGCCTTGAGGTCATGCGCGCGCTGGTAACCGGCCACCGCGCGGCGCTGGTTGGAACCGGCGAGCGCATCGATCTCGCCCGGCGAGAAATGCGCGCGATCCAGCAGCACCTGCGCCGCGAAGTTGGAGCGCGGGCCGATGTCAGGCGGTGTGATCTCCGGCGCGGCGGCGGGCGCCTGCGCGGCGGCGACCAGCGGTGCGCAGAACAGCAGCAGCGCAAGCGGGCGTGAGGATGACGTGCACATCGGCATGCGGGAAACTCCTGCGGAACGTGCCCGCAGCTTGCCGTGCCCGCTTGCGCGCGAGGTGTGAAAACAGGGCCGCGCGGCTGAAGCTGCGTTCAACGCGCGGTGCGCGCGAGGGCGTGGCGCACCAGGCGCGCCTGCAGTTTTTCGCCGATGCTGTTCGGTGCGTCGAGGCCCATGCGTTGCACCGCCTCGGCATCCTCTGCGAGCGGGCCACCCAGCGCGCCGGTGAGCAGGGCGAGCTTGCCGCGCCACGTCGTGCTGCCCTGCTTGAGCCAGGCGAGCCCGCGCAGCAGGCGTTGTTCGACGGCGGTGAAATCGCTGCCGAGTGGGTAATCCGGCAGCGTGCCATCAGCACGGAACGGGGCCAGCGCGGCGGCGAGGGCTTCGGGCGTGTTGCGTTGCCAGCGGTCGGGCGAGGTGAAATCCTCGCGCAGCTTTCGCGCGGCCATGGCGGAGGACAGCAGCCCCTGCTGGAAGGGCACTTCGGCAATCGCGGTCATCGCGACCACACAGGCCTCGTCGGTGGCGCCGAGCAGGTCGGCGATGCCGTACTGGTTGACGTAGATATCGCGCAGGTGGCGCGGGATGGTGGCGTGGCCGTACTGCCAGCGCACGTTGGATTCGACACGGCCGGCGCCGTCGGTACGGCTGGCGCGCAGCATCAGCACGCTGCGCGCGTCTTCCAGCGCATGCGACATCGCCACGAAGTTGTATTGTCCGCCGACGCCGGAGACGATGCGGCCGTCCTCCAGCCCATCGGAGGCCGCCGTGCCCAACGCGGTGGCGATCATGCAGCTGTTGAAGAAGCGTGCCTGGCGGCGCTGCAGGCGCTCAAGGGCTTCGTGGCCGCCATAAAGCTGATTGATTTCGCTGATGCGGCGCATGCCGATGCCCTTGCCGCCATCGCCGTTCTCGCGTAGCCAGTCATAGAACTCGTGCGAGCCGAGGTAGAAGGCGCCATGCAGGAATTCGCCTTCGCGCTGCAGGCGTGCGTGGTCGTCGGTGGACGCCGTGCCATCGTGCAGGCGCTGCATCAACGCGGCATCGTCATGCACGCGGCGATGAATGACGCCGGTCTGCACCAGGCGGCGGAATCCTTCGTTGAGCATTTCGCTGCAGCCGTACAGGCCCTGCTCGAAAGGATCGAGCCCGCCGTGGTCGCGTACCAGCGGATTCGCTTCCAGGGTCGGGTCCAGGGCCCGCAGCACCGCGCGGTAGCGGGCATTGTCGGTGTGGCGCAGCACCAGCGCATGGCTCAACGCATCGGCCAGCGTGCCGATGCCGATCTGCAGCGTGCCGCCATCACGCACCAGCGTGCTCGCATACAGGCCGATGGCGTAGTCGGCATCGCCCACTGGCTGGCGGGGCAGGGCGAACAGCTTCGGGTGCGGACCGGGTGGGTCGACCACCATGTCGAAGAAGTCATCCGGCACCACGGCCGAGCCGCCGATCCACGGCAGTTGCGGGTCGACCTCGGCCACCATCAGCGGACGCGGCAGGCCGCGGCGGGCGATGGCATCGAGCAGGTCCTGGGTCAGGTCGTTGTTGCACGACAGCGAGAGGCGCTCGCCGCCCGGTTCGCGCGCCACCTTCTGCAGCACCAGGTTCGGCGCGCGCATCGCCACCGCGTCGGCGGCCATCGTGTAGTTGAGGCTGGTATAGGCGCGCTGCGCCTGGCGCGAGGACAGCATCGCGCCGGACTGCATGTAGAACTCCTCCACTTCGACATGCGCCGGCAGCGCGTCGCGGCGCATGGCTTCCACATAGGCCAGGCGCGGGAAGTCGTCACCGAAGTGGCGTTGCGCGAACGGGCCGAGGAAGCGTCCTTCCAGGCCACCGGCGGCGCCGGGGGGATCGAGCGACAACGCGGTGTAAAGCTGCATCGGCCGCGCGGGGTCGGCGGCGACGCGCTGGTAGAGCGCATTGAGCAGGCGGTGCGGTTTGCCCAGGCCGAGCGGGGCGCCTACCCGCAACGGGCCGGTCACGCGTTGCAGGATCAGGTCGGTGGCCGCGTGCAGATCGTCGAGGGCTTCAGTCATGCCTTGAGCGTAGCCCAGGCGCCGGGCCTGCCGCATGCGGCGGATCGACCGGTGCTTGACAGGCGATTCGTTTACGCGCGTAATCGGAAAAAATTTACGGACGTAATCGCAATGGCCGGGACCCTGACGATCAGCGAAGCCGAAGCGGTAGTGATGCAGGTGCTGTGGGAGCGCCACCCGCTGGCGGCCGAGGATGTGTTCGCCGCGCTGTCCACGCACAGCGAATGGGCCGAGCCCACGGTCAAGACCCTGCTCAACCGCCTGCTCAACAAGGGTGCGATCACGGCCGAGAAGCAGGGCCGGCGCTATCTCTACTCGCCATGCATCGCGCGTTCGCAATGGGTGGCGCAGCAGAGCGAGGGTCTGCTTGAGCGCCTGTTCGGCGGGCGTGTCGCCCCGCTGGTGGCGCACTTCAGCGAGCGCGGCAAGCTCAGCGCCGACGACATCGCCGAGCTGAAGCGGCTGGTGCGGGAGCTTGACGATGAAGGTTGATGCGGGCGCGTTGCTGCTGTTCAGCGGCGTGCTCAGCGCCGCCTGCCTGATCGTGCTGGCGATGCGTCCGCTGCTGCGGCGGCTCGCCGGCGCGCGGGCGGTCTACGCGCTGTGGTGCCTGCCGCCACTGATGCTGCTGGCGCTGGCACTCCCGGCACCGTCCGGCGTGGTGTTGCAGATGCGCGAGATCGGCGGCTTGCCGGGCGCGGTGCTGCACAGCGAGGCGGTGCGGTCGGCCGGGCAGGGCATGGCGGGTTGGCTGTGGGCATGGGGCGCCGGTGCGCTGGCCTGCCTGCTCTGGCAGCTGCAACGCCAGCGCCGTTTCGTGCGCGCGCTGGGCAGCCTGCGGCGCGTGCCACACCCGCGCCTGCCGCTGTATCGCGCCGACCACGACGCGGGACTGCCGGCGCTGGTCGGGCTGTGGCGTCCGCGCATCGTCTTGCCGCCGGATTTCCACACCCGCTACGACGCGCGGCAACGTGCCTTGCTGCTCCGCCACGAACAGGTGCACTGGCGGCGTGGCGACCTGCCGTGCAACGCGCTGGCCACGCTGCTGCTGTGCCTGCAATGGTGCAACCCGCTGGCGCACGTCGCGCTGCGTGCGTTCCGCCGCGATCAGGAAATGGCCTGCGATGCCCGCGTGCTGGCGCGCCGCCCGCGCCAGCGCCGGGCCTATGCCGAAGCGATGTTGATCGGCGGCGTCGACGCGCCGCTGCCCCCGCTGGGATGTCCCTGGCCCTCGCGCCATCCACTCAAGGAGAGAATCGAAATGCTCAAGCAGCCCACGCCGACCCCGCGCCGCCGTCTCGCCGCCGTGCTGTGCACCGGCCTGCTCGCCATCGGCGGCGGCTATGCGGCCTGGGCCGCGCAGCCCGGCACGCCAGCGCTGGCCGAGACGGCCCCGGCGTATCGCACGGATGTCGTCCTCACCATCGATGGCGAACGCCACGAGTTCGCGCTGGTCGAGCAGGCCGGGCGCTGGCTCGGCTTCGGTGGCGAGGGGCGCCAGGGTCACTGGCAGGCCGAACTGCGCTGGACCGCGCTGGGCGACGGCCGCCTGCAGGTGGACATGAAGCTGGCGCTGGCCGGCAAGCCGGTAGCGACGCCGACGCTGATCGTCGAGCGCAACGCGCCTGTGGCCACCATCGATGTCACCAGCCAGGACGGTGGTTCGCGCTTCACCGCCGCGCTGCGGGTCACGCCGGCGCAGGCGCCGACGCGGGTGAACGAAGTGGCGACGCAGTCGCTGCCGCCACCGCGCTATCCCAAGGCCGCCTACGAGCAGAAGCTCAGTGGCGAGGTGATGCTGCGGGTCGATGTGCGCGCCGATGGCAGCGTGGCCAACGTGGTGGTCGAGTCCTCGCGACCGGCGGGCGTGTTCGATGCGGTCTCGGTCGAGGCCGCGCGGCAATGGCATTTCCGTCCCGAGATGAAGGACGGCAAGCCGGTGGCCGGGCAGGTGCGCGTGCCGGTGACGTTCGAGCTGGATCCGCCAACGCCCGAGGCGAGTGGCGCGGCGGTGGCATCGCGTTGATGCGTGCGCTGCGCATGGGGCTGATGGCGATGGCGCTGGGCGGCTGCGCCAGCCATCCAGCCGACAGCTTCCGCGATACCCGCAGCGACGCCGTCGAGCAGCGCCTGCTGTCGCCCTCGCAGGCGGGTGGAGCTGCCGGGCGCATCGACAGCTACACGTTGCAGCCGCAGCAGGTGTTCCGGATGCCGCTGCTGCATGACAACGTCGATCCCGCGCTGCCAGCCGATACGGTGCGGGTGAACCTGCCGCCCACCACCGTGTGCGTGCGCGTCATCATTGACGCGCAAGGCGCCGTGCAACGCACCGAGCCGCTGCTGGACCGCGCCGAATGCATGGCCGGTGGCGACCCCGGCAACGCCGACCTGCTGCGCGCGGTGGACCAGGCCGCGCTCACCTGGCAGTACATACCGGCGGCGATCTGCCACTACCGCGACGTCGCGCCGACGCGTGCCGGCGACTGCGCCGATGCCGAGCGCATCGAACCGGTACCGGTCACGCTCAACTACGCCTTTACCTTCCAGATGGAACGCGGGCAGGTGCGCGTGCAGCGCGCTGGCCGCTAGAGCATCTCCGGCAGGAACAGGCGTTTGCGCGAGATATCCGGTCCGGACAGCATGAAGCGGCCATCGCCGCGATAGTGCAGCGTGCGCGGCGTCTTCGGTCGCTGCGCCACATGCGCGCGTACCACCTCCCAGATAAAGAGGTTGTGCTTGTTCACCTGGCTGCCGTCATGCAGCCGGCACTCGAAGCTTGCCCAGCATTCGCGGATGCGCGGCGCGGCCACCACCTCACCCGGCGTGGTGCTCAAGCCGAAGGTCGCGAACTTGTCGATCTCCGCCCCGCTGCTGTTACCGATACGAACTACGGTATCGACGATATCGGCGGTGGGCAGGTTGATCACGCATTCGCGCGAACGCTTCGCCAGCGCGAAGCTGTGGTTCTCGTTCCACAGGTAGCACGCCCACAGCGAGGGCGAGAAGCCCATCACCATGTGCCAGCCCAGCGTCATCACGTCGCGCTGGCCACGCCATGCGGTGCTGACCAGCACGACCGGGCCGGGCTCCAGGTAACGGCGCACGTCCTCGACGGGAAAGGGGAACTGTCGATATCGCTTCATGCGGGTTCCTGCGTTGGACAAAACTTCATCACATACCCGAATGCGTGAAACGTCGGTGTCGATCATGTGATGTGTCAATTGATTTCACGCAACCGTCATCGCGGCTCATGATGAATGGCCCCTGTCTCGCGCTTCGGCAGGCCAGGGGAGCGTGGTGCGGGACGCGCCGCTTCGTGCGCTCCCCCGCGGGCACGTCGGCGCACGCGACACGCTTCCCGCGGGCATGGGCGCATGGAGTGGGGCGATGGAACGTTCTACCGCTGTGGCGGCAGCGCTGCCGCTGATCCTCGTGTCAGGCCTGGCCAACGCGCAGGACACCGTGCAGAGCCTGCGCGCGGAGATCGCGCAGGTGGAGCAGACGCTGCAGTCGCTCAACGCGCGCCTGGACGCGCTGGAAGGCAAGCCGCCGGCGGCCACCCCACCGGCGCCGCCGATCACCGCCACGACGCGCGCCGCCACCCCCACGGCCGCGACTCCCAGCACCGCCACGCCATCCACGCCACCGGGGCTGCACAGCGTGCTGCCGCCGCGTGATTCGGTGGCCGATCCGTCCACCGCCGCATCGCGCGCGGACAACACGGTGTCACCGACCGATCCTGAGCTGAAGGGATTCTTCGCCATCCCCGGCACCGACACGATGATCCGCCTCGGCGGTTACGCCAAGCTGGATGCCATCGTCGACGCACGCGCCGCCGGTGACCAGGAGCAGTTCGTCACCTCCACCATTCCGGTGGGCAGTCCGAACCGCGATACCTCCAACTTCGAAGCGCATGCCAAGCAGACCCGCTTCAGCTTCGAGGCGCGCCGCCCGACCACGCACGGCAACCTGCGCTTCTACCTGGAGAACGACTTCTTCGGCAGCAGCGACAGCTACGAATTCCGCCTGCGGCATGCCTACGGGCAGCTCGGCAACACCTATGCCGGCTACGGCTACTCCACTTTCATGGATGCCGACTCGCTGCCGGACACGCTCGACTTCGCCGGTCCCGGCGGCGCGGCCTACCTGCTGGTGGCGGGCATGCACCACAGCTTCTCGATGGGCAAGGGCAACACCTTGACGATCGGCGCCGAGAACCCCGAGTCCGAACTCGATACAAACGGCGTCGAGGCGGTCAGCATGGATCGCGTGCCGGACCTGAGCCTGGTCGCGCGCATGGAGCGCGACTGGGGGCATCTGCAACTCGGCGCGCTCGCACGCAGCCTCGGCTACAACGCCGATGGTCACAAGGACACCACCTACGGCGGCGGCCTGTCCTTCAGTGGCTCGTTCACCTTCTCCGAGCGCGAACTGCTGCTGTTCGGCCTGCTCGGCGGCAAGGGCATGAGCCGATATACCGCCGACCTCACCGGCTCCGGCCTGGATGCAGCGATCGCCGCCGACGGGAACCTGGAAGCGCTGCCGATCTACGGCGGCTTCGTCGGCTACACCCATTACTGGACGCAGATGTGGCGCTCCAACCTGGTCTACGGCGAGCTGCACCTGGATGGCCAGGATGCGCTCGCCGCCGATGCCTTCAAGCGCAGCCGCTATGGCGCGCTCAACCTGATCTGGAGCCCGGCGCCGTCGTGGACGATGGGCATGGAACTGCTCTACGGCCAGCTCGAACAGCAGGACGGGCGCAGCGCCGACACCATGCGGCTGCAGGGCAGCCTGCAATACAACTTCATCAAGTGATGCCGGTCCGCGGCCATCACGGCCGCGGCGGGGCGACAACCCACGAGGAGCGATGGCCATGGCGCAGGGCAAGAAGATCGGCGTGGTGGGGGCGACCTTCCTGGTCGCGGGCAACATGATGGGCTCGGGTGTATTCCTGCTGCCTTCCAGCCTGGCGAAGATCGGCACCGCCTCGATCTGGGGCTGGCTGATCACCACCGCCGGCGCGCTGCTGCTGGCGTTCGTGTTCGCCAAGCTGGGCAAGCTCTCGCCGCAGGCCGGTGGCCCATATGCCTATGCGCGCGACTGGTTCGGCCCGTACATGGGCTTCCAGACCAACACCATCTACTGGTTCGCCAACTGGATCGGCAACGTCGCCATTCCCATCGCCGCGGTGGGCTACTTCAGCTACTTCTTCCCGGTGCTCTCGCAGCCGCTGGTGCGCTGCGTGGCGGTGCTGGTGCTGGTGTGGCTGCTGACCTTCGCCAACATCATCGGCCCGCAGTTCGTCAGCCGCGTGCAGACGCTCACCACCAGCTTCGCGCTGGTGCCGATCCTGGGTATCGCGATTGGCGGCTGGTTCTTCTTCAAGCCGGAACTGTTCGAGGGTGCCTACAACGTCTCCGGCCAATCGAATTTCGGTGCCATCTCCAGCGCCGCCGCGCTGACGCTGTGGGCCTTCATCGGCGTTGAATCGGCCTCGGTCACTGCCGGCGTGGTGGAGAACCCGGAGAAGAACGTCGCCCGCGCCACCCTGGCCGGCGTCGCGCTGGCGGCGGTGGCCTACATCGCCAGCTCGGCGGTGATCATGGGCATGGTGCCCAACGCCGACCTGCAGACCTCCGACGCGCCGTTCGCGCTGGCCGCCGCCAACGCGGTGGGCGGTTGGGGCGGGGCGGTGGTGAGCCTGTGCGCCTTCATCGGCGCGGCCGGCTCGCTCGGCGGCTGGATCCTGCTTACCGCGCAGAGCGCCAAGGCCGCGGCGGATGATGGCCTGTTCCCCGAGCTGTTCCGCAAGGCCAATGCCGACGACGTGCCGATCAAGGGCATCCTCGTCGTCGCCGTGCTGATGACCCTGGCGGTACTGCTGACCTCCACCTCCGAGACCGCGTCGGCGCAGTTCGACGTGATCACCTCCGCCGCGGTGGTGCTGACCCTGCTGCCCTACATCTATTCCTGCGTGGCCTGCTACTTCGTGGTCGAGCGCTCGCATACCTGGGCGCACATCGGCACATTCTGGGTGCTGACCAGCGTCACCGTCGTCTACTGCCTGTGGGCGGTGTTCGGCTCGGCCGGGGCGATCGTCAAGTACGCCTTCCTGTTCGTGCTGTTCATCACCGTGTTCTATCCGTTCTTCAGCGAACAGCGCCGCCAGCAGCGGCAGACCGCGATCGTGCCGCCGCGCGCCAGCTGAACCGAACGTTCCTTCGTAATGCCTCGTGCAAGGAGAGTGTCCGTGTACTTCAAGTCCCTGGATTACCCCGTCGTCGTCATCGATGCCGACTACGAGTCGCCGCGCATCGGCGGCATCCTGATCCGCGCGCTGGTGGAGGAGCTGCGCGGCAACGACCAGCGGGTGCTGTGCGGTCTCACCCTGGAGGACGCGCAGGCCGGCGCGCGGACCTATGTTGCCGCGTCGGCGGTGCTGATCTCCATCGACGGCACCGAGGACGTGACTGGCGAGTTCCAGCGCCTGCTGGGCTTCCTGCGCGAGCAGAGCCAGCGCCGTGCTGACCTGCCGGTGTTCCTGTACGGCGAGCGGCGCACCATCGAGAAGGTGCCGAGCAAGCTGCTCAAGTACGTGCACGGCTTCATCTTCCTGTTCGAGGACACCAAGAACTTCATCGCCCGCCAGGTGATGCGCGCGGCCGAGGCCTACATGGGCAAGCTGCTGCCGCCGTTCTTCGGCGCGTTGATCCAGCATGCAGCCGAATCGAACTACTCCTGGCACACGCCCGGGCATGCCGGCGGCGTGGCCTTCACCAAATCACCGGTGGGACGTGCGTTCCACCAGTTCTTCGGCGAGAACACGCTGCGCAGCGATTTGTCCATCTCGGTGCCGGAGCTGGGTTCGCTGCTCGACCACACCGGACCGATCCGCGAGGCCGAGGCCGAGGCGGCACGCAACTTCGGTGCCGACCATACCTTCTTCGTCACCAACGGCACCTCCACCGCCAACAAGATCGTCTGGCAGGGCACGGTGGGGCGCGGCGACGTGGTGTTCGTCGACCGCAACTGCCACAAATCGCTGATGCACTCGCTGATGATGACCGGCGGCATCCCGGTGTACTTCACCCCCAGCCGCAACGCGCACGGCATCATCGGGCCGATCAGCCTGGACCAGTTCTCGCCGGAGGCCATGGAGGAACGCATGGCGGCGCATCCGCTGGCCAGCCAGGCGCGCGAGGCCGGGGCGAAGGCGCGCATCGCGGTGGTGACCAATTCCACCTATGACGGCCTGTGCTACAACGCCGAGAAGATCGCCCGCCAGGTCGGCGAGAAGGTCGAATTCCTGCACTTCGACGAGGCCTGGTACGGCTACGCGGCGTTCCACCCGTTCTACGAAGACCACTACGGCATGGCCAAGGGCAAGCCGCGCGAGCAGGACGCGATCATCTTCACCACCCAGTCCACGCACAAGCTGCTGGCCGCGTTCTCGCAGGCGTCGATGATCCACGCGCGCGATGCCGCCGACCGCAAGCTGGATGCCGAGCGCTTCAACGAAGCGTTCATGATGCATACCTCGACCAGCCCGCACTACGGCATCATCGCCTCCTGCGATGTCGCCTCGAAGATGATGGAAGGCGAGTCCGGGCGCTCGCTGGTGCAGGAGATGCATGACGAGGCCATCGCGTTCCGCCGCGCGATGCTGCACGTGCAGGAAGACCTGGGGCGCGACGACTGGTGGTTCCGGGTCTGGCAGCCGGATGAGGTGGCCCGCGCGCTGGGCAAGGGCGACACGCCCGCGCCGATGGTGGCCAAGCGCGACGAATGGTATCTGCGCCCGGACGCGCACTGGCATGGCTTCGACAAGCTGGCCGACGAATACGTGCTGATCGACCCGATCAAGGTCACGCTGCTGACCCCGGGGCTGTCGATGGATGGCGAGATGGGCGCGCGCGGCATCCCGGCCGCGGTGCTGAGCAATTTCCTGTGGTCGCGCGGCATCACCGTGGAGAAGACCAATCTGTACTCGGTGCTGTTCCTGTTCTCGATGGGCATCACCAAGGGCAAGTGGAGCACGCTGGTAGCCGAGCTGATGGCGTTCAAGTCGCTGTACGATGTCAATGCGCCGCTGCAGAAGGCCTTGCCGGCGCTGGTGGCGTCGTATCCGGTGGCGTATACCGATGTCGGGCTGCGCGACCTGTGCGACGACCTGCATGCCTTCAACCGGGAGTTCAAGGTGGCCGAGGTGATGCGCGAGATGTACGTGGACCTGCCGGCGCCAGCGATGACACCCGCCGATGCCTACAACCACCTCGTGCATGGCCGCATCGAGCGGGTGGACATCGACCAGCTGCCCGGGCGCATCGCCGGCACCATGCTGGTGCCGTACCCGCCGGGCATCCCCACCATCATGCCGGGCGAGCGCTTTGGCGCCAGCGACGAGCCGATCATCCAGTCGCTGCGCATCGCGCGTGCGCAGAACGAGCGCTTCCCCGGCTTCGAGTCCGACGTGCACGGGCCGATCATCGACAGGAGCGTCAACCCGTCCACCTACAAGGTGGAGGTGCTCAAGGTATGAGGCCCCGGTCCGGCGCATGAGCGATACCCGCCAGGAACAGCGCATCCTCAAGGCGTCCATCGCCGCCACCGTGTGCGTGGCGGCGATCGGCTTCGTGGGCGGGCTGCTGGCGCGCTCGCAGGCGATCCTGTTCGATGGCGTCTACAGCCTGGTCGATGTCGCGCTCACCCTGGTCGCGCTTGCCGTGCTGCGGCTGGTGGCGCGCGAGGACAGCCCGCGCTTCCAGTACGGTTACTGGCACCTGGAACCCATGGTGGAGGCGCTGGGCGGCGCGATCCTCAGCCTGGCCTGCATCTATGCGCTGGCCAACGCGATGATCGGCTTCAGCGATGGCGGCCATGAGGTGCGCTACGGCGCCGCGCTGGCCTGGGCGCTGCTGCTGACCGTGGTCGACCTGGCGATGGCGGTGTGGATCGGCCGGCATGCGCGGCGGCTGGAGTCCGGCCTGCTGGCGCTGGATGCGCGCGCCTGGCTGCTGACCGGGCTGATGAGCCTGGCGGTGGTGCTGGCCTTCCTGATCGCGCTGGGCCTGCATGGCGGCGCCTATGCGCACTGGACACCGTATATCGATCCGCTGGTGCTGTGCCTGATCAGCCTGGCGGTGCTGCCGCTGCCGTTGCGTGGCGCCTGGCGGGCGATGCGCGAGGTGCTGCAGGTCGCGCCGGACGACCTCGACCGCCGCGTGCATGAAGTGATGACGGCCTTCGTGGCCGAGCATGGCTTCGTCGGCTTCACCAGCCATGTCGCCAAGATGGGACGCATGCGCTTCGTCGAGATCCACGTGCTGACCCGGCCGGACTACAACCCCGGTTCCATCGGTCGTGCCGACGCGCTGCGTGACGGTATCGCCGACCAGCTCGGCGCGCGAGAGGCGCAGTTCTGGCTGACCATTGACTTCACCTCGGATCCGGCCTGGACATGAGCGCGGCCGCGCCGAAGAAGATGGGCCTGACGATGGCGACGATGCTGGTCGCCGGCAACATGATCGGCACGGGGGTGTTCCTGCTGCCGGCCAACCTCGCCACCGTCGGCAGCATCTCTTCGTTCGGCTGGATCATCGCCACTGCCGGCGCGTTCGCGCTCGGGCTGGTATTCGCGCGCCTGGGGCAGATCGACCCGCAGCCGGGTGGGCCGTATGCGTATGCACGCGATGCGTTCGGTCCTTACATCGGCTTCGTCAGCAACTACGCGTACTGGTTCGGCAACTGGATCGGCAATGTCGCCATCGCGCTGGTGGTCACCGGCTATCTCGCCCACTTGCTGCCGGTGCTGGACCCGCTGCTGGCGCGCATGGCGTTCACCCTGCTGGTGATCTGGGGCCTGAGCCTGGCCAATGCGCGTGGCGCGCGCTGGATCGGCGCACTGGAAGCCGGCACGCTGGTATTGGCGTTGATCCCGATCCTGTTCATCGCCATCGCTGGCTGGTGGTGGTTCGATGGCGGGCTGTTCCGCGCCGGCTGGAATGTCAGTGGCCTGGGCGATGGCGCGGCGATCTCGCGCAGTGCCTCGATCGCGCTGTGGGCGTTCATGGGGGTGGAAAGCGCGGCGGTCTCGGCCGAGGTGATCGACAACCCGCGGCGCAACATCCCGTTGGCGACGCTGGGTGGGTTGGCGCTCGCGGCGGGCATCTACGTGGCGTGCTCACTGGTGATCATGGGCATGCTGCCGATGGCCGAACTGCGTGATTCCTCCGCGCCGTTCGCTGAAGCGGCGCGGCTGATGGTGGGCCCGTGGGGCGCGGTGGCGATCGCGCTATGCGCGGTGTTCAAGTCGTTCGGCGCGCTGGGCGGCTGGATGCTGCTGGTCGGGCAATCGGCCAAGGCCGCGGCCGAGGACGGCCTGTTTCCGCGGGTGTTCTGCCGGGTCAACCGGCATGGGATGCCGGGCGCGGGATTGATGATCGTCGCCGCGCTGATGAGCGTGCTGCTGCTGGTGACCGCCTCGCCGACGCTCTCGCACCAGTTCGACCAGCTGACCAACATCGCGGTGCTGCTGACGATCATCCCGTACCTGTTCTCGGCCGGTGCGCTGATGTGGAACAGCCTGGCACGCAACGAGCGGGGCGGCATGCACTGGCTGGCGATGCTGGCCGGCGGCGCGGCGATCCTCTACTGCCTGTACGCGCTGCTGGGCGCCGAACCGCAGCTGCTGGCCTATGCCACGGTGGCGATGCTGTTCAGCGCCGCGCTGTACCCGTTCTTCATGCGCCGCATGCGCGAAGTCGCGGCGGCACGCGCGCCCCCACCTGCCGCATGAATACATTTTATTTTTTTTGTAGGAGCGGCTTCAGCCGCGACGCGACCCACCCTCACGCCAGCACATGCACCACCTCGGCGATCCGCCGCACCTCATCCTCGCGATGGCTCACATACAGCATCGGCAGCCCGAGCGAGTCACGCACCCGCTGCAGATACGGAATCAACTCCTCGCGCCGCTCCCGGTCCAGCGCCGACAGCGGCTCATCGAGCAGCAGCAGCGCCGGCTGCGACAGCAGCGCCCGCCCGATCGCCACGCGCTGCGCCTCGCCGCCGGACAGATGCCGCGGCCGCCGTTCCAGCAACGCGTCGATCCCGAGCAGCGCGACGATGTCGTCGAAACGGAAGCGCTGTTCTCCCTCATGCCGCCCGTAGCGCAGGTTCGCCGCCACATCCAGGTGCGGGAACAGCCGCGCATCCTGGAACACATAGCCGATGCGGCGCCGATGGGCTGGCACGTCGATCCGCGCCGCGTGATCGAACAGCACCCGTCCCTCCACCGCGATGCGCCCGGCGTGCGGCCGCAGCAGCCCGGCGATGGCATTGAGCACGCTGGTCTTGCCCGCCCCGGACGGGCCGACCAGCGCGATCACGCGCGCGGCTTCCTCGATGCGAACCTGGCGCCGGTAATCGCCGCGACGCAGCTCGATATCCAGCGACAGCATCAGCGCTCCTGCGCCAGGCGCTGGCGCTGCACCAGCCACTCGGACAGCAGCAGCGCCAGCAGTGAGATCGCGAAGGCCACCGCGGTCAGGCGCCAGATCCCGGCTTCGCCGCCGGGCACCTGCAGCAGCCCGTAGATCGCCGAGGACAGTGTCTGCGTTTCTCCGGGAATGTTGGACACGAAGGTGATCGTCGCGCCGAACTCGCCCAGCGCCTTGGCAAACGCCAGCACCGCGCCGGCCACCAGCCCCGGCCACGCCAGCGGCAGGGTGATGGTGAGGAACACCCGCCAGGGCGGCGCGCCCAATGTCGCCGCCGCCGCCTCCAGGCGCCGGTCGGTGGCTTCGATCGACAGGCGGATCGCCCGCACCATCAACGGGAAGCCCATCACCGCGCAGGCCAACGCCGCGCCGGTCCAGCGGAACGCGAGCTGGATGCCGAGATACTCACGCAGCCACGCCCCCAGCACGCCCTGGTTGCCGAACGCGATCAGCAGCACGTAGCCGGTGACCACCGGCGGCATCACCAGTGGCAGCAGCAGCAGCGCGTCGAACAGCGCCTTGCCCGGGAACTGGCGGCGTGCCAGCAGCCAGCCGCAGGCCACGCCGAACGGCAGGCTGGCGATGGCCGCGACCAGCGCGACCTTGACGCTGAGCGCGATCGCGGTGATTTCCGCCGGTGAGAACGCGGGCACGCGCGATCAGGGGCTCAGGCTGAAACCGCGGCGACGGAAGATGTCGCGCGCCGCCGGGCCCTGCAGCCACTGCACGAACGCGCGCGCCTGCGGCGAGGCCTTGGCCAGCGGTGCCACCGGGTAGACGATGGCGGGGTGGCTGCCGGCGGGGAAGGTGCCGACGACCTTCACCTTGGGCTCGGCCTTGGCATCGGAGCCGTACACGATGCCCAGTGGCGTTTCGCCACGCGAGACCAGCATCAGCGCCGCGCGCACGCTCTCGGCCTCGGCCAGGCGTGGTGACAGCGCGTCCCACTGACCGAGTTTCTCCAGCGCCGCGCGCGCGTACTTGCCGGCCGGCACGCTGTTGGTCTGGCCCACGGCGAGGCGACCGTCCGCGCCCAGCGCCTTGGCGATCGCCCCCGGCTTGGCCGGATCGACCGCGGTGGTGGCTGCCGTGGCCGGCGCCACCAGCACCAGCGTGTTGCCGAGCAGGTTGTGGCGGTCCGCCGCGCGCACCAGGTCGCGCTGCTGCAGGTAGTCCATCCACTCCAGGTCGGCGGAGAAGAACACCTCGGCCGGCGCGCCCTGCTCGATCTGCCGCGCCAGCGTCGAGCTGGCGGCGTAGGAGGGGGTGATCGTCACGCCGGTGGCCTTCTGGTAGGCGGTGGCGGCCTCGTCCATCGACTCCTTGAGGCTGGCCGCGGCGAACACGGTGACGGTGCCGGCGGGTGCCTGCGCCTGGGCCATCAGGGGCAGCGTGAGCACGAACAGCGCGCACAGTGCCCGGGACAAGGTCTTCATGGACGACTCCGGCGAGAAGATGGACGGATCATACCGGCCCGGCGTGCGCCCGCCGTGACCTACAGCGGCAGCAGGTCCTGGTAGCGGCCGCCCTGCAGGTTGGCCTTCACCGCCGGTCCCATCAGCTTCGGCTCGGCGAGCGTGGCATCGCGTGCCTGGCGGCGCGAGACGAAATCCTCCTGCACCACGCCGAGCTGCACATGGATGTTGGCGCGCTGCTGGTCGGCGACGCAGGTGGCATGCGCCAGCGCGCGGCCGCCGGGGCCATAGTCGTGGCACACGAACATGCGGGTGTCGCCGGGCAGCGCGAACAGGCGCTGGATCGACTGGTACAGCTGTGCCGCATCGCCGCCGGGAAAGTCGCAGCGGGCGGTGCCGCCGTCGGGCATGAAGATCGAATCGCCGGGGAACAGTGCATCGCCGATCAGGTAGGCCACGCTGTCCGGGGTATGCCCGGGCACCGCGATCACCCGCGCCTGCAGCGTGCCAAGCGCGAAGCGCGCCTCATCGGCGAACAGCTGGTCGAACTGCGAGCCGTCGGCGCGGAAATCCGCCGGCAGGCGATAGCGCGGCGCGAATGCCCGCTGCACGTCCACGATGCCCGCGCCGATGCCCAACCGTGCCTGTGGCCACGCCTGGCGCAGCCATTGCGCCGCCGACACGTGGTCGGCGTGCGCGTGGGTTTCCAGCAGCCAGCGCACCTGCCAGCCGCGTGCAGCCGCCGCGTCCACCAGCGCCTGTGCCGGCGCGGTGCCGATCTCGCCGGTATCTGGATCGAAATCCAGCGCCGGGTCGATCACCGCGGCCTCGCCGCTGTCCGGGTCGGCCACCAGGTAGCTGAAGGTGTTGCTGGGCGCGTGCAGGAAGGGCAGGACAGCGGGACGCACGGGCAACACCTCCGGGTGTGTCGGATCAGGGCGTGCCGAGCGCCGCGTTGAGGATCGCCGCGAGGCGGTCACCGGCCTGGCGCAGCGCCGCCTCGGCAAGCGGGCGGTACTGGGCGACATAGCCGTCCGGCAGCACGTGCGTGTCAGGGTACACGCCCGGCGCGACCGCGACGCGGCACGAGGCCTGCGCCCACGCCACCGCATCCGGCGGCAGCACCGGCTTGGCGGCCGGCGTGGCCGGCAGCTTGAGCAGCTGCGCGAGGTAGTCGTCGTCGCTGAGGTGGCGGTCGTAGAGCATGCCGCTGTCCCACAGCGAATGCAGGTTGGTGCCCTTGCCGTTGAACTGCAGCTGGAAATCGTTGCCGCCCTTGTCGTGGGCGTAGCCGGCATGCATCGGCTGGTGGATGTCGCCGACGAAATGCACGACGAACTTCAGCGCCTGGCGGCGCGCCTCGATGGGCTGGCTGCGGTCGGCGAGCAGCGCGGTCTGCCGCTTCAGTGCCTCGATGACGCAGTTGCCATCGGGGCAATCGGCCGGCGGGTCGTAGGCGCAATCGTGTTCGCCGAGATTGACGTAATGCCAGCGGCTGCTCTCCTTGCCGAGCTTGGGGTCGTGTTCGCGCAGCTCATCGGCCCAGGAGGCGATGCCGGCGAGGGTGGGATCGGGTTCGCCGGCCAGCAGCAGGGCGACCTGCTGTTTCGCCTGTGGGGTGAGTTCGGTATCGGCCACGCGGGCGACGAGGCGATGGCCCTGGCCGCCCCAGGCTTGGGCCTGCGGGGTATGGAGGGCGAACAGGGAGAGGAGGAGGGCGGGGGCGAGGAGGCGGAATCGGGTCATGGCCGAAATTGTATCGGCCGCCGATGACGTCCTGATGTGCTGAAAGTGGGCGTATGGCCCGCCGCTTCTGCCATCCGCTCACCATGATCCATAGGGTCTGCGGGGGTGGGGCCGTGTCGGGACCGTAGGCGACATGG
>DJAN01000298.1 GCA_002429615.1 Lysobacteraceae bacterium UBA6001 | reverse complement strand
CATGTCGCCTACGGTCCCGAACGCCCCCCGCCCCCCAACGCCCGATCGTTCGACGCGACGGATGGGGAAGGCCGGGGTGCGTCCGGGTGTTTTCTTGACCTTGTGCACAACTTTGTTACGGCGGCGGGGAGCGTGTATGCGGTGCTAACACTTGGGCCTTTAAGTTGATCGCCTACGCGCGGGATGGACACCGCGCTCCCGGCGTCCCCCACCCCGGAGTTTCCCCCATGTCCCCGTTCACTCGTTGCCTGCCGTGGCTGCTCGGCACCGTATTGCTGTTGTCCTCGCTGCCAGGCGCCGCGCAACAGCGCGTGCTGCGCTACGCGGGCGTCAATCTCGCCGGCGCGGAATTCAATTCCGCCAAACGGCCCGGCACGCTCTACAAGGACTACACCTATCCCGCCGCCAGCGACTTCAGCTACTTCGCCGGCAAGGGCATGAACATCGTGCGACTGCCGTTCCTGTGGGAACGCCTGCAGCCGCAGGCCAGCGGCGAGCTGGATGCCGCGCAGCTGCAGCTCATCCAGAAGGCCGTGGCGCAGGCCAAGGCGCAGAACCTGCACGTCGTGCTCGATGTGCACAACTACGCCAAGTACCAAGGCGTTCGCCTCGGCACCGAAGGCACGCCCGGGGCGCTGCTGGCCGATCTCTGGACGCGGCTCGCCACGGCGTTCAAGGACGATGATTCGGTGATCTTCGGGCTGATGAACGAGCCCAATGCCATCGATGCGGCCGCGTGGACCTCCATCGCGCAGTCGTCCATCGATGCCATCCGCGCGACTGGGGCGCGCAACCTCATCCTCGTACCCGGCACCGCCTATACCGGCGCGCACAGCTGGGCCAGCACGAGCTACGGTACGCCGAACGCGACGGCACTGGTGTCGATCAACGATCCGGCCAACAACCTCGCGGTCGAAGTACACCAGTACCTGGACAAGGATTTCAGCGGCACCAACGGCGATTGCGTGAGCGCGACCATCGGCGCCGACAAGCTGCGCGGCTTCACCGCCTGGTTGCGCCAGCAGGGCAAACGCGGCTTCCTCGGCGAGTTCGCCGGCGGCACCAGCGATACCTGCCTGCAGGCGCTGGATGGCATGTTGTCCTTCATGGAGGAGAACGCCGATGTCTGGCTGGGCTGGACGTACTGGGCCGGCGGCAGCTGGTGGCAGACGACGTATCCGTTCAACGTGCAGCCCGGCAAGGACGGGAGCGAGAAGCCGCAGATCGCGGTACTCGCCAAGCACGCGGCGGCGGCGACCAAATAGCCCCCACCTGTGCCATGACACCCCGGGCGCCTTAGACTGCGCCCGGGATCTTCTTCGTAAGGAACGCGCATGCGGCTGGGACTGGCGGCCAACCGGCTGCATCACGAGGGCGACGACGCGGCACTGTTCCGCTGGCTGCGGGCCTGCGCGCCTGGCATCCGCGAACTGGACCTTGGCCTGCATGCGGTGGGCCGCACCTACGATGCGATCGAACGCGCGGCGCTGCTGAGCGACTACCCGGCGCTGAAGCGCTATCCCTATGGCCGCGAAGGCGGCCTGATGAAACTGGTGGCCGAGGTGGTGGGCCTGGAAGGCGGCGCTCGCACGCTGGATGGGGCGATCTACCTGATCGATCCGGTCGATCCTTCGTCGATCTTCCCCGAGGCGATCGCGCTCAAGCGCCAGTGCGTGATCCACGGCAAGCCGTTCCTCTCCACAGTGGCGTCGGCGCGCGACTGGATCGAGCTGGAACGCATGCATGCCGGCCTGGCGCCGGACCCGGGCGCCGATGACCTGTATGCCTTCGAGGCGCATACGCTGGCCATGATCGCCCACGATGCGATGAAGCCGCAGATGCTGGCCTTCGCCTCCGAACATTTCGACCTGCTGTCGCGCTTCGCCCATCGGGTCGGCACTGGCACCACCGGCCAGCGCCTCAACGAGCTGGCCTGGAGCCGCGGCTGGCCGACCGACCAGCCCTGGGTACACCGCTACGAAAGCGGCCCGATGGGAGGCGATGCCCAGATCGCCGACCTGGTGCTGCAGGGCCGCTGCCAGCGCGCGATCTTCTTCGAGGATCCGCACGTCGCACGCCAGCATGAAGCCGACATCCAGCTGCTGGAGCGCGCCGTGACCACGGTCAGCGACCTGGCGGTGTGCACCACCACGCCGGGCGTGGCGCGGCGCTGGGCCGAGGCCGCGGCCCGGCGCCTGCAGGTGGCTGCGCGCTGAAGCGACGCAGGCCGCCGTCACCGGCCTGTCATCGGCAACCGCAACACTCCCGGCGCTCTGACGTTCCGGGGGATCCATGTTGCGCTCCATTGTCTGCCTGGCGCTGGCCGCGTGCCTGTGCTTCTCGTCTTCGTTGCATGCGCAGGAGGATGCCGAAAGGCTGCGCGTGCATGGTTCCAATACCCTCGGCGACCGGCTGATGCCGGCGCTGGTGGAATCATGGTTGAAATCCATCGGCTACAGCCAGATCCGCCGCGTCGATGTCAGCGGCAGCCTCACCGAGATGCATGCGGTACGCGACGAGCTGCCGTTGATCGTGGAGATCGGCAAGCGCGGTTCGGCGGCGGGCATGCAGGCGCTGATCCGCGGCGACAGCGAGCTGGCGATGCTGGCACGCACGCCCACCGCGGGCGAGCAGGCGGCCGGCTGGCAGCTGGGCGAGCTGACCTCGCCCGACCAGCAGTTCGTGCTCGCGCTCAATGGCGCGCAGGTGGTGGTGGCGCAGTCCAATCCGGTCAAGACCCTGGCCCTGGGCCAGCTGCGCGCGGTGCTGGCCGGTGAGGTGCGCGACTGGACGCAGCTTGGCGGGCGCGGGGGCGAGGTGCAGCTGATGTGCGGCCCGGCGACCGGCGGCATCAACGACTACCTCGCCGGCCGCGTGACCCAGGGTGCGGCGATCAAGGGCTGCACGCGTCGCTTCCCGACCCTCGCCGAGGCCGCACGCGCGGCGGCGAACAATCCACAGGCGCTGGCGGTGGTGGAGCTGGCCACGCACGTGCCCCCGGCCGGCCGGGCGCTGGCGATCGCCGACGGCGGCATCGCGGTGGCGCCGACGCCGACCAACCTGCGCAGCGAGGACTACCCGCTGGTGCAGCGCTACAGCGTGTATGGCGGACAGATGATGTCCGCGCTGGGCCGCAGCCTGGCGATGTACCTGATTTCGCCTGCGGCGCAGCGTGTGGTCGCCAGCCAGGGGCTGATGGCGATGACGCTGCCGAAGGTAGCCGCCGAGGAAGCGCCGAATGCCGGGCCGCCGCCGTACCGCGAGGCGGTGGCCGGGGCCACGCGCCTGCCGTTGAGCGTGCGCTTCAACCTGCGTTCGTTGAGCGGCATGTTCGAGGGCGGCTCGGCGCAGGACCTGGACCGGCTGATCGCCTTCATGCAGCTGCCGCAGAACCGGGGCCGCACGCTGGCGGTGGTGGGCTTCGCCAATGCCGACCCGGCCAACAAGCTGTATCCGACCATCGCCAGCAACGACCGCGCCGACATCATCGCCGGCTACCTCGGCCAGCATGGCATCGTGGTGCAGCGCGCGCGTGGGCTCGGCGCGATCCGCCCGCTGGTGGGCGAGGGCGATGCGCGGGCACGCGAGCGCAACGAGCGCGTCGAGATCTGGATGCTGTGAGCACGCGCGGCGCCGGTTAGGATGGACAGGCGGCGCGTCTTCGCGCCGCGTCAGGTCGGGGGATGTCGATGTTCGGTCCGTCGTTGTCGGAGCTGAAAGCGCAGCAGGTCGCCCTGCGCGTGCGGATCGACGCGCGCCTGGCCGAGATGGCGGCCAACGGGGTGTCCGGGGGCACCGCGATTGCCGAGCTGACGCCGTTGACGTCGCAACTGGTGGCTTTGGAGCAGCAGATACGCGACCGCACGCCAAGACGCGACCTGCGGCGCGAGCTGGCCACGCTCGATGCCAGCCTGCAGGATCCAGCGTTGGCCCCCACCGAGCAGCAGCGCTTGCTGCGTCGCCGTGATGCGCTGCGCGTCTATCTGGCGCCGAAGCGTCCGCTCGTGGCACGCCGGCCACGCTGGCATTTCCTGCTGGCGGGCGTGCTGATGTTCGCGACGATCGTCTTCGTGACCGTGGTGCTGCCACCGTGGCTGCACGGCACGGGCTGAGTAACGCGGTGGTACTTCATGCGCGATGGCATGTAGCTCACTGCGGTCAGAAGAACGGCCAGCATCTCGCGATGTGGCCGTTCTAGTCTCTACACCATCATTACCTGCAGATACCAATGCGCACGGGCTTGCAGCGCAGTAGCACAAGCACGGACTTGCCGTTGGGATACTTCACGAGCACGGTTCTGCAGCCACCGCTGATCCGCTCACACGTCGCAAGGTCGAGTTCGCGAATTCCGGGGACGTTGACATCGCCCTTCGCACGATCAAGATTATTCATTTCTGAATCTCCTCTTTTGTGTAGTGGTTGCGCTCGGTGCTGATCCGGCGAGTTGCACGTCTCTCTCATTTCGCCCTCAGTGCTCCGTGCGCAGCTTCAACCTGCGCCCAAAAGCCCGAGCTCGCTATCCGGAAAATCGCATGTCCAGTGCGATTTCTTGAACAGACGCAGGTGATCAATCTGAACCACGACGCCACCGCAGCGCAGCATTTCACCTGATGCCGATCCGGCCGTCGCCACGATGGCCGCACCACATCACGGGAGAAAGCCATGAGCGTTACGCCGATCACCCGCACCGCGCTGGCCCTGGCGCTGGCGTTCGCCGCCACGGCAAGCTGGGCCAAGCAGCCGCCGGCCAAGGGCGAGCCGCAACAGGCACTGACTTCCACCGAGATCAACGCGATGCTGACCGCGCAGGGCTATCGCGACGTGCATGACGTCAAGTTCAAGGACGGCGTGTGGCAGGCCGATGCGAAGAGCGGCGACGACAAGCATGTCGACCTCAAGATTGATCCGGCGACGGGCCGCGTCTACCCGGATGCGATGTCCTCGCCGATGAGTGAGGACGATGTGCGCGCGGCGCTGTCGGCGTCGGGTTATTCCAAGGTGCGCGATGTCGAGTTCAAGGATGGCCTGTGGCAGGCGCATGCCGAGAACAATGCCGGCAAGGACACCAAGGTCCAGGTCGATCCGAAGGACGGCAAGGTCGTGGCCGCCGAGAACGACTGACCGGCGCGGCATCGTGCCGGCACCCAAAAGAAAGGCCTCCCTTGCGGGAGGCCTTTCTCGTGTTACGAATGCTTCGCTGGTATCAGGGCTTGGCCGCTGCTTCCGGCTTGGCTGCTTGCGGCTTCTTCGTGCCCTGCATCATGCGGTCGCGCGCGGCCTTGAACGCATTGCCTTCGTACCAGTTTGGCCACTGGTCACCGGCCGCCAGTTCATGGCCGACGCCATACACCGCTTCCAGATCCTCGACGGTGCCATCCAGCTTCCACGTCGCCGGATCATATTCATCCTTCGGCCCGTGATAACGGTTGTTGCCGTAATCCTCTGCGGCCCTGCGACCGGCTTCGATGCCGCCTTCGCGCAGGTCCTCGCCGCCGTCGGTATACAGCGCCGGCACGCCGGCTTTGGCGAAGTTGAAATGATCGGAGCGGAAGTACGAGCCGTTCTGCGGGGTGGCCTCCGAATGCAGCACGCGGCCCTGCATCGCGACGATCGGCTTGAGGATGTCCTCCAGCTGCGAGCTGCCATAGCCGACCACGGTCATGTCCTTGGCGCGTCCGGCCACCGACATCGCATCGATGTTGATCACGCCGGCGATCTTGTCCAGCGGGAAAGTCGGGTGGGCGACGTAGTACTTGGAGCCCAGCAGGCCCGATTCCTCCAGCGTCACCGCCACGAACACCACCGAGCGCGCCGGCGCCGGGTTCTGGTGGGTGAAGGCATCGGCGATCTCCAGGATGCCGGCCACGCCGGTCGCGTTGTCCACCGCGCCGTTGTAGATGTTGTCGCCCGGCTCGCCCTCGTGCTTGCCGAGGTGGTCCCAGTGCGCCATGTACAGCACCGCCTCATCCGGCCGGCTGCTGCCCGGCAGGACGCCGACGACGTTGCGCGACTGTTTCTCCTCGATCTTGCTCTTCAGGTCCACCGACCAGCTCGCCTTCAGCGGCACCGGCTTGAAGCCGCGCTTGCTGGCGTCCTTGTAGGCCTGCGCCAGGTCCAGGCCGGCATCGGCGAACAGCTGCTTGGCGGTGGCCGCCGAGATCCAGCCCTGCACCGGCAGGCGCGGCTCCGGATCGTCCTTGGCCGGCAGGTCGTACTGCGGGCCAGCCCAGGAGTTGCGCACCACGTCCCAGCCATAGCTGGCGCCAGCATCGTCATGCACGATCAGCGCGGCGGCAGCGCCCTTGCGCGCGGCTTCCTCGAACTTGTAGGTCCAGCGCCCGTAGTACGTCATGCGCTTGCCTTCGAACAGCTTGCTGTCGTTGGTATGGAAGCCGGGGTCGTTGACGAACATCACCACCGTCTTGCCCTTCCAGTCCTGGCCGGCGTAGTCGTTCCACTTCTGCTCCGGCGCATCGACGCCGTAGCCGACGAAGACCAGCTCGCTGCCGTCGATCTTCACTTCCGGCTGGCCGGTGCGCGTGCCGACGACGATGTCGCTGCCGAACTTCAGCTCGCGGGTCTGCCCGCCGGACACCAGGCGCGGCACGGTGCCTTCATCGGCGGTGGTCTCCACCATCGGCACGTCCTGGAACCAGCTGTCGCCATTGCCGGGCTGCAGGCCGATGCGCTGCATCTGGTCGCGGATGTATTCGACGGTCTTCTGCTCGCCCGGCGTACCCGGGCCGCGGCCCTCGAAAGCATCGGAGGACAGCTGCTTGACCAGCTCGCCGAAGTCGGCGGCATTGATGCCGTTGGAGAAGGTGTGGTCGCTGGCCGGCGCGGCGGGCGCGGCAGCGGTCGGGGTTTCAGCGGTGGGCGCCGCCGCGGGCGCGGCCGGTTCCGGCTCGCGCTTGCAGGCCACCAGCACGGTGGCCGCGGCCAGGCACAACAGGATCTTGCGGGACATCGGGCAGCCTCGGTGTAAGCAGGAACCCGATTCTAGTGCGCAAAGCCGGCCACCGGCAGCGGTGGCCGGCCGGGGTGGCTCAGCGGTCGGCCGGGGCCACGTCGGTGTCGAAGATCTGCGCGGTGGCGCCGGTCACCGTGCCGATCTTGGCGCTGCGGTGCACGTACAGGTTCACTTCGCGCTCGAAGTCGAGGGCGCCTTCGACCACGGCGTTCGGCCCGATGATGACCCGCAGCTTGCGCGAGGGCTTGAGCGACAGGTTGAAGTTCGGCTTCTTGACCTCGATGCCGCCGATCACATGCGAGCCGACACCAACGGTGATGTCGCCGTTGACCGTCTCGATGCCCTTGCCCAGGCTGGCGCCGACCAGGCCGATGCTGCCATTGACCGTTTCCACGCCGCCGCTGACCTGGCCGCCACGGTCCACGAACACGCTGCCGTTGACGGTCTCGATGCCGCCCTTGACCACGACCTTCTGGCCCAGGCTGATCTGGCCATTGACCGTGGACAGGCCGCCGGTGCGGGCGGCATTGCCCACGGTGATACCGCCGTTGACCGTCTCGGCATCGCCGGTGGTGGCGTTGTCCTCGATGGAAATGCCGCCGTTGACGGTCTCCAGGCTGCCGTACTGGCGCCCGGCCTCGGCAGTGATGCGGCCGTTGACCTTGCTGATGTCTTCGTCGGCCCAGGCCGCGCCGCTGGCCAGGACCAGGGACAGGGTGAGCAGGGCCGGCAATGGATGAAGCTTCATGCGTACCTCCGATGTTGGGCGCGCCAGTGTCGTAGCGATGGGACCATGCTTGGCTACAATCGCGCATCTGTCTGAAGTCACTGGACCTTCCTGCTTGGTCAACGTGCCGCCGCGACCGCAACGCCGCATGCCGCCCCGCCCGCGCTGGGGGCTGGCGCTTGCCCTGGGCCTGTCCGTGGCCTTCACGGTGCTGCCCGCATGGGCGCAGAGCCAGCGCGAGACCGAGCGCAAGCTGCAGCAGATGCGCCAGGAGCTGCGCAGCATCGGCCAGGAGCGGCGCAAGCTGGAAGGCCAGCGCGGCGAAGCCTCCCGCCAGCTGCGTGAGGCCGACGAAAAGGTCGCGCGCACGGCACGCTCGCTCAGCCAGACCGAGGCGGCGCTGCGCGAACAGCAGCAGGCGCTGGCCGAACTACAGGCACGGCGTACCGCGCTGCAGCAGAACCTGGCCCGCCAGCGCGCCACCCTGGCGGCGCTGCTGCAGGCGGCGTACCGGATCGGCGACAACGCGCCGCTGAAGCTGATGCTGTCGCAGGACAGCGTGGCCGACGCCAACCGCCTGCTGGCCTATCACCGTTACATACAGCGCGAACGCGCGCGACAGATCCAGGGCCTGGCCAGTGACCTGGCCAGCCTGGACGCGGTGCAGAAGCAGATCGAGGAACGCAGCGCCGCGCTGGACCAGGCGCGCCAGCAGCAGCAGGCGCAGTCACGCAGCCTGGGAGACGAGCGCCGCAAGCGTGCGTCGATGGTGGCCGACCTGGACGACCAGTACCAGGACCGCGCCGAGCGCGAAAAGGCGCTGGGCCAGGACACCAAGGCGCTGGAGCAGCTGCTCGCCAACCTGCGTGCCGCCGCCGCGCGTGCCGAGGCGGAACGCCGCGAGGCGGCTAAGCGCGCCGCCGCGCAGGCCGCCGCACAGGCCAAGGCCGGTAGCAGCCGTGGCACCAAGACGCCACCGAAGGTGGTGGCCAATGCCGCCGCGCCGAAGGTGGGCGGGCTGGGCTGGCCGGTGTCGGGCAACCTGCTCGCCCGCTATGGCGGGCGCCTGCCGGATGGGCGCACCAGCAACGGCGTGCTGATCGGCGCGCCGGCCGGGACGACCATCACCGCGGTAGCCGACGGCACCGTGGTGTTCTCCGACTGGATGACCGGCTACGGGATGATCCTGATCATCGACCATGGCAATGGCTACATGAGCCTGTACGCGCACAACGACACCCTGCTGCGCGATGCGGGGGCATCGGTGAAGCGGGGCGAGTCGGTGGCGAAGGTCGGCAACTCCGGCGGCCAGGGCGTGCCGGCGCTGTACTTCGAGCTGCGCCGCAACGGCCAGCCGGTCGACCCGGGCGCGTGGTTGCAGCGGCGCTGAACCCGGCCGCCCGGCACGGGAGCGGGGACGGGAAATCCACAACGCTTCGCGCATAATCGGTACAGCCGTCGCCATCGGCGGCCTGTCCCCGTTCCGGAGTGCTTCATGCGCGTAGTTCTGTCCGCCGCCCTGCTCCTGGCGCTCGCGCCGGCCACCGCCTGGTCCCAGCAGACCACCCCGCCCGCCGATGCGCCCGCCGCCGAGGCGGACAACCCCGACGCGATCGAATCGGCCAGTTCCAAGGTGCCGCTGGAAGAAATCCGCCGCTACGTGGCGGTGTACAACGCGGTCAAGCAGGCCTATGTCGATCCGGTGGACGACAAGCAGCTGATGCAGTCGGCGATCCGCGGACTGCTGCTGGACCTCGATCCGCACAGCACGTACTTCGACAAGGAAGACGCCGAGGCGTTCGACGAGCAGGCCAGCGGCGCCTATGACGGCATCGGCGTGGAACTGCTGCAGCAGAAGGACAACACGCTGAAGGTGATCGCGCCAATCGACGAGACCCCGGCGGCTCGCGCCGGCATCCGCGCCGGTGACACCATCATCGCCATCGACGGCAAGCCGATCGCCACCATCGAGGCGATGGAACCGCTGCGCGGCAAACCCGGCACCAAGGTGACGCTCACCCTGGTCCGCGATGGCCGCGACAAGCCGTTCGATGTCAGCGTGACGCGCGAGACCATCCGCGTGGCCAGCGTGCGTTCGCGCATGCTCGAGCCGGGCTATGGCTATGTCCGCATCGCCACGTTCCAGGCCGATACCGGCAACGATTTCCACAAGCAGGTCGAGGCGCTGAAGGCGAAGTCCGGCGGCAAGCTGCGCGGGTTGGTGCTGGATCTGCGCAGCAACCCGGGTGGCCTGCTGACCTCGGCGGTGCAGGTGGCCGACGACCTGCTCGACAAGGGCGTGATCGTGACCACGCGCGGCCGCATCTCCATCAGCGACTCCAAGTTCGAGGCGACGCCGGGCGACGTGCTCGGCGGGGCGCCGGTGGTGGTGCTGGTGGACGCGGGATCGGCCAGCGCCTCGGAAGTGCTGGCCGGTGCGCTGCGCGACAACAACCGCGTGCGGGTGATCGGCAGCCGCACCTTCGGCAAGGGTTCGGTGCAGACCGTGCTGCCGCTGGACAATGGCGACTCGGTGAAGCTGACCACCGCGCGCTACTACACGCCGAGCGGGCGCTCGATCCAGGCCAGCGGCATCGTGCCGGACGTGGTGCTGAAGCCGGCGCGGGATCCGGACGCACCGGCGAGCCTGGCCGATTTCAGTGAAGCCACCTTGCCGGGCCACCTGCACGGCGATGATGAAGGTGCGGAAGGCTACAGCGCCGGCGATGCCTTGCCGGGCGACGGCCCGATCGCCTCGGCATTGGCGGAGCTGAAGAATCCGGGTTCGGTGGCGAAGGCGCAGGAAGCCAAGGCCAAGCCGAAGGCACCGGCGAAGAAGCCCTAAACGCGGCGGATTCCCTGGGCTGCTCCCGTTGTAGGAGCGGCTTCAGCCGCGACCGTAAGCGTTCGGCGATCCAGCCAATGACGGAGGCCGGGATCGTCGCGTCGCGGCTGAAGCCGCTCCTACAGGGGGCTTACGCCAACACTTCCGGGTTGACAATGTTCATTGGCACCCCGGCCGCGAACGCCAGCACGTTATCGAACGCGATGCTGAAATAGCGCTCGTAGCTTTCCTGCTCCACATAGCCCAGGTGCGGCGTCGCCAGCACGCGCGGATGGCGCAGCAGTGGATCGGCGGCGTCCAGCAATGGCTCCTGCTCGAACACATCCACCGCGGCCATGCCCGGCCGCCCGGCATCCAGAGCCGCGAGCAGCGCCCCCGGCGCGATCAGTTCGGCGCGACTGGTGTTGACCAGCAGCGCATCCGGGCGCATCCGCGCCAGATCTTCCGCACGCACCTCGTGCAGGCTGCGCTCGCTCAGGCGCCGATGCAGCGATAGCACGTCGCTTTCCTCGAACAGCTGTTCGCGCGTGCCAGCGACGGCGTAGCCCTCGGCCTGCGCCTGCGCGCGCGAGGCCTCGCTGCCCCACACCAGCACACGCATGCCGAAGGCGCGCCCATAGCCGGCCACGAGCCGGCCGATCTTTCCATAGCTCCAGATGCCCAGCGTGCGCCCGTGCAACACGCGGCCCAGCGTGGCATCGCCGGTGTGCTGCCAGCGGCCGGCATGCAGCGCGTCGCCGTAGGCGCGCAGGCGGCGGCTGGCCGCCATCACCAGCGTCCAGGCCAGTTCGGCCGGCGCCACTGGCGAGCCACTGCCTTCGGCAACCGCCACGCCCTGGCGCGTGCATGCGGCCACGTCGATGTTCGAAGACAGCCTGCCGGTCTGGCTGACCAGTTTCAGCTTCGGCAGGCGCGCGAGCAGGGCTTCGTCGATCCGCGTGCGCTCGCGGATCAGCACCAGCACCTCGGCGTCGGCCAGCGCGGCGGCGTTTTCGGCCAGGCCACTCAAAGGCTGGTCGAGGACGACGACCTCATGGCCGGCCAGCCGCGCGTAGCAGTCCAGCCCTCGAACCGCCTGTTGATAATCTTCGGGGATGACGATGCGCATGCGGCCGGCTCAGCGCGGCTTGCCGGGAAGCGGGAAGGGCGTGACCACCGATTCGCCCGACGCGGCATCGCGGATCGCCGACTGCCCCTTCTTCTCCACTTCCTCGATGCGGATGATGCTCTGCATCGGCAGGTGCAGCTTGCGGGTGTCGCCGAACTCCTCGCGCAGGCGTTCCTCGGTGGGATCGACCACCAGGCCGTCGTGTACGTCGAACACCAGCTCGCCGATTTCGTTGAAGCCCCACAGGTGGCTGCCGGCGACATGCCGCGCGTACAGCTCGTAGACCTTGCCGTGGTTGAGGAACGTGACCTTGTAGAGCGTCTTGGACATACGCTCGATTATAGGACCGCCGCTCAGAAGCCGTGGCGCTTGCGCAGACGCCGCGCGATGGCCGCACGCACGTACAGGCCGTAGCACACGCCGAACAGGAAGCCGGCGATGTGCGCCGACCACGCGACCATGCCGAAGGCCGGGCCGATATGCGCGAACACCACCTGCAGCAATGCCCACACGCCGATCAGCAACGGCGCCGGCACGCGGATGAATTCCAGGAACAGGCCCAGCGGCAGCACCACGCCCAGCTTGGCGCCGGGAAACAGCGCCAGGTAGCTGCCGATGAGCGCCGACACCGCGCCGGAGGCACCGATGATCACCTGGTCCGGGCGGCCCAGCGTGTAGATCGCGGCCAGGTTGGAGGCCGCGCCGCCCAGCAGGAACAGCAGCAGCAGCCGCCACGGCCCGAGGATGCGCTCGGCCGGCAGGCCGAAGATCAACAGGAACACCAGGTTGCCGAGCAGGTGCGACCAGTCCGCGTGCAGGAACAGGGCGGTGAAAAGCCGCAGCACGCTGCCGTCCTCGAACGCGGCCCACCAGTCGGAGATCGCCGGCCGGCCGCGCGACAGTGCACCCCAGTCCAGCCACAGTCCCGCCTGCGCTTCCTCCGGCCGGCTGATCGACCACAGGAATGCCGCCCAGATCACCGCGAACAGCAGCGGCACCGCCCAGCGGTGTGAAGGTTTCTTGCGGGAAGGAAGTGAGATGAACATGGGCTCGTCAGGCGGCCAAGATAGCGCTTTCACCGGCATGAACCCATCCGGAAGATTGGCCGGCCATTCACCCAAAGTCGTTATTGTTAGGTTAACCCGGATGGGTATACTGCATACGGCGTCGTATGTCCGGGAGGGGTCTCCGGCGCATCTGAAAGCCTTACGGGGCTTCGCAGATGCAGGCGCTTTACAGACAATTACAAAGTCTTTCCGGAGAGATACAAGTATGACCAACGTTTCCAACATCAGCCGCGTCACCGCGCTCGCCGTCGGCATCGCCGGCGTGCTGGCCTTTGGCCAGGCGCATGGTGCGGCCTTCCAGCTGAAGGAAAACAGCGCCAAGGGCCTCGGCCGCGCGTTCGCCGGTTCCGGCAGCGCCGAGGGCGACGCTTCCATCATCGCAGTCAACCCGGCCGGCATGCGCCAGCTCGACGGCCAGCAGTTCCAGGCCGACGTCAGCGCGATCAGCTTCTCGGCCAAGTTCGACGGCAGCGCCCGCTACGTGGGCCCGACCGGTGCCGGCACCGGCACCCCGGTCTCCGGTGGCAACGGCGGCGACGCCGGCATGATCGCCCCGGTTCCGGCGATGTACTACCACCTGCCGTTCGGTGAGAACGACAACATGCACTTCGGTGCGTCGGTCACCGTGCCGTTCGGTTTCAAGACCGAGTACGACAGCAACTGGGTCGGCCGCTACAACGGCCTGAAGACCGAACTGCAGGCCATCGACCTGAACCTGGCGTTCTCCTACGACGTCAATCCGTACGTGTCGTTCGGCGCGTCGGTGTTCGGCGAGCGCCTGGACGTGGATCTGAGCAACGCGGTCGACTTCGGCACCGCGCTGTACGCGCAGCGTGTTCCGGGCTTCGCCCCGGGCAGCGCCGATGGCACCTCGCGCATCAAGGGTGACAACACCGCGATCGGCTTCACCCTGGGTGGCCTGTTCTCGATCGATGAGAACACCCACATCGGCTTCAGCTACCGCTCCGAGGTCGAGCACAAGATCACCAACGGCACCGCCGACTTCACCGTGCCGGGCAACGCCGCCGCCGTGCTGGCCGTGGCCGCACCGGGCCAGTATGTCGACACCAAGGGCCGCGCGACGATCACCCTGCCGGCCAGCGCCACCGCCAGCTTCACCCACAAGATCAACGACCAGTGGTCGGTGATGGCGGACGTCAGCCGCACCGCGTGGAGCAAGTTCGATGAAGTCCGCGTGGACTTCGCCTCGAACCAGGCCGACGCCGTGCTGCCGTTCCACTACCGCGACACCACCTTCGCCTCGATCGGTGCGGATTATCGCGTGAGCGATACGCTGACCCTGCGCGGCGGCCTGGCCTACGACCAGACCCCGACCACGGACGCGCACCGCGACGTCCGCGTGCCGGATACGAGCCGCAAGTGGGTGTCGCTGGGCCTGACCTGGGCGCCGTCGGCCAACGCCGAGTACAGCTTCGGCTACACGCACCTGTTCACCAGCGATCCGAACATCAGCTCGACCTCGCAGACCAACAGCGTGATCACCGGCACCTACGAGGTGAGCGGCGACGTGCTGGCTGCCTCGGCGAACTTCAAGTTCTGATCGACGCTGCAACACGCTTGAACGAAAAGCCCCGCTTCGGCGGGGCTTTTCTTTTGCATGCCGCTCAGCGCGCAAGGTCCTGCTCATGGCGCAGGCGCGCCAGTGCCACGCGCGCATCGCCCACCACCAGTGGGGCGGGCACCGACAGCATCAGGTTCAACGGCAGGCCGAATTCCTCGAAGCTCCAGCCACGCGTATCAAGCACGCCGTCGGGGCCGATCGCTTCCGGATGCCGCAGGCGAATCCGCTCAGCGAAGCTGCCGTGCTCCGGGATGTAGCCGTAGACCGGCTTGCCCTTGGCCACCGCGTAGCCGACTTCGAAGCAGGTACCACTGTCCGGTTCGGGGCCGCGGAAGAAATCCAGGTTGGCCAGCACCGCGTCGGCGCGTTCAATCAGGCCGATATTGGCGTGGTAGATCCACGCGGCCTGCTCGGCGGGTTCACGCAGCTGCGCCGGCACGTCCTGGTCGAGCGGAAACAGGCCTTCGAAGCCGAAGGCGGCGCAATCCTGCTTCAAGGCCTGGCCTCGCGCCTGCGCGTCCGGGCGGAAAACGTCGGGGCCTGCGAGATAGAGGGTGTGGATCATCGGTACGCGATGGCGGGGGACAGACGCATTGTGACCCGACCGGCTGCGCGTGCGCGGCCGGATTGCTATGGTGTGGCGCATGGACGCACCCGTGGATTTCATCGAGGTCTATGACGACGCGCTGGATGCGGCGACCTGCGCCGCCATCGTCGCGCGCCTGCGCGCCAGCGATGGCCTCAGTGCCGGCCGCATTGGCGGCGGGGTGTATCCGGAACTGAAACGCAGCCAGGATCTGCGCATCAGCGGACTCCCCGACTGGGCCGATGTGGAGGCGAGCATCCAGCAGGCGGTACTCGGCGGACTGCTGCGTTACCTGCGGCGCTATCCACAAGCGCTGGTGGCCCCCCTGATGCTGCAGGTGCCTGGCGCCGATGGCAGCTTGCGCCGGCTGCAGGCCGAAGACCTGCACGGCATGAGCGAGACGGCGCTGATCGAACTGGCGCGCACCTGCCTGCGCCCCGGTGCGATCAACCTGCAGTGGTATTCGGCCGGCGAGGGCGGCTATCCGTACTGGCACTGCGAGCTCTATCCGCGCGATGCCAGCGCCGAGACCCTGCATCGGCATGTGCTGTGGACGCTTTACCTCAATGAGGGCTTCGAGGAAGGCGAAACCGAGTTCCTGTTCCAGCAGCGCAAGGTCAAGCCGCGCACCGGCAGCCTGTTGATCGCGCCGACAGCGTTCACGCATACGCATCGTGGCAACCGTCCGCAGGGGGGCGATAAATTCATCGCCACCAGCTGGATCCTGTTCCAGTCGGCGCAGGCGCTATACGGCAGCTGAGCGCTGCGGACCCGCGCTACGCAGCTGCAGCACGTTGCCCTCCGGGTCGACCGCGTCGCACACGCGGGTGCCGGCGAAATCCCACTCCCGCTCCGGTGCATCGACCGCCGCGCCCAGCGCCGGCCATTGCTGGCGGGCCAGCGCGATGTCGGCAATACCGAACACCAGCTTCACCGGTACCTGCTCGCGGCGGCGCGGCGGCACGTCGATGTGGATGTCCGCGGCGACCGCGGCGGGTATCCGCACCAGGGTGAGCTGGAACGTCGCCGACTCCAGGACCACATGGTCGGTCGCCGCGGCGTGCGCGGTCAGGCCAAACGCGGCTTCATAGAACGCACGCAGGCCGTGCAGGTCTTTCGCGTAGAGAACGGCGGCGGGTTTCATCGCGGGAGGGCTTCGGTGAGGTCCCGCGTACCTTAGCAGGCGCCGCTGGCGCCGCGCTCAGAACAGCTCGCCCTGTGGTGACGCTTTGCGCGGCGGCGGCGGTGCCGCAGGCCTGCGGAAGCGCGAGACGTCCAATGGCGGGTCGCCGCGGCGGTCGTGGAAGCCCGCGCGGCGCAGCGCCAGCTGGAAGCGGCGCGCCAGCAGCGTCGCATACACGCCCTGGCCGCTGAAACGTTGGCCGAAGCGGCTGTCGTAGTCCTTGCCGCCGCGCAGCTGCTGGATCGTACTCATGACATGCGCGGCGCGATCCGGGTAATGCGCCTGCAGCCAGTCGCGGAACAGCGGGGCGACTTCATGCGGCAGCCGTAGCAGGGTGTAGCCGGCCGCGCCCGCACCCGCCTCGGCGGCGGCTTCGAGGATCGCTTCCAGCTCGTGATCATTGATCCAGGGAATGACGGGCGCGGCCATCACCCCGACCGGCACGCCGGCCGCATGCAGTTTTGCCATCGCACGCAGGCGGGCGTGCGGGGCGGCGGCGCGCGGTTCCAGTTTCGCCGACAGGTGCGGGTCCAGCGTGGTGACCGAGAAGTAGACGTTGACGAGATGTTCGGCGGCGAGCGGGGCGAGCAGATCGAGGTCACGCGTGACCAGCGCGTTCTTGGTGATGAGGGTGAACGGATGCCGTGCTTCCCATAGCACCTCGATCATCCGCCGGGTCACTTCCAGGCGGCGTTCGATCGGCTGGTAGGCGTCCGTGTTGATGCCGAGCGCGATCGGGCTGGGCACGTAGCCGGGCTTGGACAGTTCGCGCCGCAGCAGCTCGGCGGCGTTGGTCTTGGCGAACAGGCGGGTCTCGAAATCCAGCCCCGGGGACAGGTTGAGGTAGGCGTGGCTGGGGCGGGCGAAGCAGTAGCTGCAGCCATGTTCGCAGCCGCGATAGGGATTGGCCGATTGCGAGAAGGGGATGTCCGGCGACTGGTTGCGGCTGATGATGCTGCGCGCCGTCTCCTCGGTGACGGTGGTGCGCAGCGCCGGCGCGGCGAACTCCTCGGCTGCGTCCGGGTGCCAGCCGTCATCCACCGCCTCCGCGGTGGTGACCTCGAACCGGCCGGGCAGGTGGGCCCGGGAACCGCGGCCCTTGATCGCTTGCGTCATGGGCCGGGAGCTTACGCGGCGGTGGTCTCACCGCGGGCGACCCGCCGTCGACAATACCTGCCGGTTCATGTGCTCCCTTATGATCGCGACATGCTCGCCACGATGAATTCGGCCTGGGAATGGATCGCCGGCATTCCCCACCTCAAGGCCTACCTGACCGCCGCGTACTTCGCCTACCTGCTGTGGATCGTGGCGTGGATCGTGCTGCAGAAGCGCGAGCCGGCGGCGACGCTGAGCTGGGTACTGTCACTGGCCGCGCTGCCTTACCTGGGGTTGCTGATCTATTACCTGCTCGGCCCCCAGAAGGTGAAGCGGCAGCGGCTGCGCCGCGGGCGCTCGCGCTCCGGCATGGAGCACTACAGCAGCGTGTGCCCGCCCGACGCGGACTGCACCGAGCTGGCCAAGGTGGCACAGGCGACCTGCGGCATCCCGCCCTCCACGGCGACCCGCGTGGACTGGCTGATCGACGGCGGCGCGACCTATGAGGCGATCCTGGCGGCGGTGGCCAACGCGCGTGACCACATCCACCTGGAGTACTACATCTTCAACCCCGACCAGGTCGGCACCGCGCTGCGCGACGCGCTGATCGAGCGCGCCCGCGCCGGGGTGAAGGTGCGCCTGCTGCTCGACGCGGTGGGTTCCTCGCACGTGGGGCAGCGCTTCCTGGCGCCGCTGCACGAGGCCGGTGGCGAAACCGCGTGGTTTCATCCCGCACAGCTGCTCAAGCCCTTCAAGCGTCCGTGGGTAAACATGCGCACCCACCGCAAGCTGGTCATCATTGACGGGCAGCTGGCCTTCACCGGTGGTATCAACATCACCGACGAGGAGGACGAGCGGATCCGCGCCGATGCCTATCGCGACCTGCACATGCGCGTGGAAGGGCATGTGGTGCGCAATCTGCAACTGGTGTTCATCGAGGACTGGATCTACGCGACCGGTCAGGGGCGCCCGGCGTTCGAAGGCCAACAGCTGTGGCCCAAGGACACGCCCTCGCGCGCGGACGGCGATATCGACGCGCAGGTGCTGGTGTCCGGACCGGATTCCTCATGGGAAACGATCCACAGGCTGCATGTCAGCGCGATCCATGAGGCCCGCGAGCGGGTCTGGCTGGTGACGCCGTACTTCGTCCCCGGCGAAGCGGCGCGCATGGCGCTGACCTCCGCCGCACTCGGCGGGCTGGATACGCGCCTGCTGGTGCCGACGATGAGCGATTCGCGGCTGGTGACCTGGGCGGCACGCTCTTACTTCGACGAACTGCTTGAAGCGGGGGTGCGGATCTTCGAGTACGGCCCGCGCATGCTCCACACCAAGGCGCTGGTGGCCGATGACGAGCTGTGCATCGTCGGCAGTGCCAACTTCGACAACCGCAGCTTCCGCCTGAATTTCGAGCTGTCGATGATGTACCGCGACCGGACCCTGACCGGCGAACTGGCGGGCTTCCTGGCACGGGAGATGGCCAGCGCCCGCGAAGTCCAGTTCAACCGCCATCGGCCGCTGTGGCGCTCGCGCCTGCCGGAGGCGGTGGCACGCCTGACCTCGCCGCTGCTCTAGGCCGGATACGTGACAGGCCCACGTGGAACCCGGCCATGGCCGGGCGCTACACTGCGCCGACGCTTGGGGAGATCGCGATGCACTGGTTGTTCCTGATTCTGGCGCTCGGCGCCCTGGTTCTGGGTTTCAGTACGCCGCACATGTGGCTGCTGGTGACGTCGTTGCTGGCGGCGCTGGTGCTCCTGTTGGCCTGGGCGCGCGGCTGGTATGTCTCGCACATGGGCGAGGCGGAGGTGGCCGGTCACATCGTCGATCCGGTCGAGCTGCACCGCCTGCGCACGCTGGCCGCCGCACGCAAGGCCGCGGCCGCCGAACAGCCGCCCACCGAGTCCTGAGCCACCCGTGTCCACCCAGCTGTCGGTCAACGTCAACAAGATCGCGGTGCTGCGCAATTCGCGTGGCGGCCATGACCCGGACGTGGTGCGCGCGGCGGTCGCCTGCCTGGATGCCGGCGCGCACGGCATCACCGTGCATCCCCGGCCGGATCAGCGCCATATCCGCGCGGACGACGTATACGCGCTGTCCGCGCTGACCCGCGAGCGCGGCGTCGAATTCAACATCGAGGGCAACCCGTTCGCGCCTGCGCGCGAGGGATATCCCGGCTTCGTCGCGCTATGCCGCCAGACCCGGCCGGCGCAGGCCACGTTGGTACCGGATGGCGATGGCCAGCTGACCTCCGACCATGGCTTCGATTTTGCGCGCGACGCCGCGCGGCTGATGCCGCTGATCGCGGACCTACGGGAAATCGGCTGTCGCGTCAGCCTGTTCGTGGACCCGGGCTGTGCCGGGTTGGAAGAAGCGGCGCGGATCGGTGCGGATCGGATCGAGCTGTATACCGGTCCTTATGCCGAAGCGCATGCGCGCGGCGACGCGACGGCCGCGCTGGAACTGTTCGCGCAGACCGCGCGGCGCGCACAAGCCGCAGGGCTCGGTGTGAATGCCGGGCACGACCTGTCGCAGGCCAATCTGGGGGCCTTCTTGGGCAGCGTGCCGGATGTGCTGGAGGTGTCGATCGGCCACGCGCTGATCGGCGAGGCCTTGTACGACGGGCTGGATCGTACCGTGCGCGGGTATCTGGAGATTCTTGCCCGGCGCGGGTGAGGTTTCCGCGGTCGCGGCTGAAGCCGCTCCTACAACAGGCTTGAAGGCGACACCCATAAAAAAACGCCACCGTCTCCGGTGGCGTTTCCAGTCGCGTCATGACTGAGTATTGCGGTGTTGCGGTATTTCTTTACTGGACGAAGCCGATCTTCTTCATCTGGGCGTTCTTGGCGGCGGCCAGCACACGGGCCATCACCTCGTACTCCGAGTCCGGATTGGCATCGATCTTCAGCTGCGGCTGGTTGGTCGGGTCACGCTGGACCTCTTCCTCCATCCGCTGCTGCAGTTCGGTGACCGCGACCGGGCTGTTGTTCCAGTAGACCTGGTTGCTGGCGTCGATACGCAGTTCGATCGGCGGCGGCGGTTCCACGGTTTCCGGCGGCGGGTTGATCACGCGCTGCGGGAGATCCACGGAGATCGGGTAGGTCATGATCGGCGCGGTGACGATGAAGATGATCAGCAGCACCAGCATCACGTCCACGAGGGGCGTGACGTTGATGTCGGCCATCGGGCCGCGGCCGCTACCACTTGAAAAAGCCATGGCTTACTGCCCCTTCTCTTTGGTCGCGACGAAGCCGATGTCCAGCATGCCCTGACCCTGCGCGATCTTGGTGATCTCGTTGATCGTGCTCATCTTCGTGGTCTTGTCACCACGCAGGTTGAGCGGCGGCTGGGGGGTCTGCTGCGCGGCGGTGGACAGGCGCGACTCCAGGGTTTCCTTGGAGATCGGCTCGTCGTTCCAGTACAGCGAACCATCTTCCTTGACCGCCAGCGTGATCGGACCCTTGCGCTCGGTCTGCTCGTCCGGACGCTGAGCCAGGTTCGCCTCGGGCAGCTCCACCTTGACCTTGTGGGACATCAGCGGGGCCGTGATGATGAAGATGATCAGCAGCACCAGCATCACGTCCACGAGGGGCGTGACGTTGATGTCGGCCATCGGGCCGCCGCTGTTTCCACTACTGAAGGCCATAACAGGCTCCGTCTAAATCGGTTGCGATGACTTGTTCGATGCCCGGGGGCGCGTCTTACTTGACGCGCGAACCGGTAGCGAAGAAGTCGTGCAGGTCGTGGGCGAACGAATCGAACTTCGCGATGACCGAGCTGTTGACCTTCGAGAAGAAGTTGAAGGCGAACACGGCCGGGATCGCGACGAACAGACCGATGGCGGTCATGATCAGCGCTTCACCCACCGGGCCGGCGACGGCGTCGATCGAGGCCGAACCGGTCGCACCGATCTTGATCAGCGCGCCGTAGATGCCCCACACGGTGCCGAGCAGACCGACGAACGGCGCGGTCGCACCGACGGTGGCCAGCAGGGTCATGCCCGACTGCAGACGGGTGCTCTCACGGGTCACGGCCTGGCGCAGGGCGCGGTCCACGAACTCCGAGCGGCTCAGGTTCTCACCCAGGCCGGTGTTGCTGCCTTCGGCGCGCTGGTGGTGGGCGGCGGCCTGGGCGGCGTCCAGGGCGATCTTCGAGAACGGCTCGGAAGCCGGCTGCTCTTCCATCGCACGGATGGCTTCCTGCGCGTTCGGGGCTTCCCAGAACAGGCTGGTCACGCGATCGGCGGCGCTCTTCAGGCGGACCGAACGGAAGATGTTGATGACGGTCCAGTACCAGGACATGGCCGACATGGCGATCAGGGTCACCAGAACGACCCAGGAGACGGCGAAGTCACCCGGATGCGAGGTCATTTCCCCGATCAGGTGTTCGAAGCCCATCTGCGAGAGGGCAGCCGACGGGTTGGAGCCCCCGGCAGCGGCGGCGATGAAGAGATCCTGCAGCATGACGCTTACCTTTGTTGTGTGTGGTGATGAAGGGTGGTGCTAAGAACGACAGTGGGATCCGGGCCGGGAGACCCGGCCCTGACAATCAATTGAGCGCGAAGTTGACCGGGACGCGGACGCGACCGGCGGTCTTCTGCCCGTTCACGACAGACGGGTTGAAGCGCCACTTGCGCGCGGCATCCATGGCCGCACGGTCCAGATCGCGGTTGCGGCTCGACTTCTCGACCGCCACGTTGGTCACGTTGCCGTTCGCGTCGACGTCCACGATCAGGATGACTTCACCCTGCACGCCTGCACGGAACGCGGCCGGCGGGTACTTGGGCGGATTCATGTTCTTGGACGAGATGTCCACGCTGGCGCCGATGTCCTGCGAAGGCTGCGGCGGCGACGGCGGCGTCGGCGGCGTCACGATGTCCGACGGGCGCGGTTCCGGCACGTCGACCACCGGGGCTTCCGGCGGCGGCGGGACCGGCGACGGAC
>DJAN01000113.1 GCA_002429615.1 Lysobacteraceae bacterium UBA6001 | reverse complement strand
TGGCGGTCGCGGCGGGGGCTGGCGACCTGGCTTCGGCGCGCGGCGCCTGCACGGTCATGTCGACGCGTGGCGGGGGCGGTGCCTGCTCGCGGGTGATGAAGGTGACCTGCAAGGCGTCGTCGTGCGCGCGGGGTGACGGCGTGGGCGCATGCAGCAGCACGCGGAACATCAGGACCAGCACCAGCACGGTAAACAGCGCGGCGCCGGCGCGATGCGCGAAAGTCTCGTCCCAGCTTGTCCGTTTCGTTGCCGCCACGAGATTCCGTTACCTGTCGCGCCACGCCCACGGGTGGGCGATGGCTGTGCCGTCGAATTCGTCCCGTGCCTGGGCCCCCGGTCGAAGTCGACAAATCTAACGAGGTGAACGATCGCAAGCGTTTGGAAATCGTTCTGTGCCCGGGCGGGTGCAGCGCGCGTTCACCTTCAAGGCGCCGGTCGCTCGATGGGATCGCCCATCGCCTGCCGATAGCGGGCGTAGAGCGTGAACACCTTGGCCACGTACTCGCGCGTCTCGGCATACGGTGGCACGCCGTTGTATCGCGCGACCGCACCGACACCGGCGTTGTACGCGGCGACCGCCAGCGTGCGGTCGCCATGGTAGCGCGCCAGCAACCAGCGCATGTGTCGTGCGCCGCCATCAATGGACTGCTCAGGCGAGAACGGATCGGCCACGCCGTATTCGGTCGCGACTTCGGGCAGCAGCTGCATCACGCCCAGCGCGCCCTTGGGCGACACCGCGCGGGGTTCGAAGCCGCTTTCCGCGTGGGCGATGGCGCGCAACCATGCATCTTCCACACCGGTCTTCTTCGCGGCGGCACGGAATGCCTTGGGATAGCGATCCAACTGCGGCTTGCCGACGTGGCCGAGGCCGGGATGCGCCGGTTCGCCCGGCGGCGTGTTCACGGTGAAACGCAGGTAAGGACGCGATCCGGGCAGATTGCGCGTGGAGTACACGGTGACGCCCTGCTGTTCGCGTTCGTACAACGTGCCACTGAACACACCGAAGTTGCCCCACAGGTTCGGTGCCTGCACGGCGTTGTCGTCGACCTCGTGCGCTTGGCAGCGCGAACCAGGCTCCGGCGCGGTGGCCAGGCTGACGGTGCCGTCGCGCACGCAGCGATAGATCGTGCGCGCGTGCAGCCCACCGCAGACGAACAGGCCGGCGCACAGGGCGATCATCATCGGCAGGTAGCGCTGGGGCTCGGGCACGGCGGCATCCTTCCCCGGCATGCGGAGGCTGCCGGGGAAGCAGACGAAACCACGCGCCGCGTGGAGCCGGCGTGTGCGCCGACGCAACCGATGACGTGCAGACCGCGCACGCCCCCTCACGCAGGCCTGGGTTACGGTGCCCAGGTCCCCAGGGGAGCACACCATGCCCGATCACGTCGCCACCAAGCCGCTGCTGGCCTTCAGTCTGGCCGCCCTGCTGTGCGCACCTGTCCTGCAGGCGCGCGAACGCCCCGCGGTTCCCGGCTCCGCCACCACGGTGCAAGCACCGGTCACGCCGGACGTCGCGATGCCGATGCTGTTCCAGGCGGTACAGCGCGGCCAGGTGTTCGAGGACCAGAAGACATTTCCGGATCTGCAGCCGTTGCAGGCGCCCTCGCGAATCGAGGCGGCCTACCTCGCACAGCGTGACGCGCCCGGCTTCGACCTGAAGGTATTTGTCGCCCAACACTTCCGCGCCACGCCGCCACCGCCCACCCCCACCCTGGCCGCCGATGCGTCCCTCGCCACGCATATCGATGCGCTGTGGCCGCTGCTCAGCCGTGACAGCCGCGAGGTGCCCGCCCACGGCAGCCAACTGCCGCTGCCGCGACCCTACGTCGTGCCAGGAGGCCGCTTCGGCGAGATGTATTACTGGGATTCGTACTTCACCATGCTCGGCCTGCATGCCAGCGGCGAAGGTGCCCGCGCACGCGACATGCTGGTGGACTTCGCCGATCTGATCGACCGCTACGGCCATATCCCCAACGGTACGCGCAGCTACTACCTGTCACGCTCGCAGCCTCCCTTCTTCTCGCAGATGGTGGAACTGGAGACAGCCAGTGATGGGCCAGCGCTGCGCGTGCGCTACCTGCCGCAGCTGCGCCGGGAGTATGCCTACTGGATGGCGGGCGCGCAGACGCTGGCGCCCGGCCAGGCGAGCCAGCATGTGGTGCGGCTGGAGGATGGCAGCGTGCTCAACCGCTACTGGGATGCGCTGGATACGCCACGCACCGAGTCCTATCTGCAGGATATCCAGACCGCGGCACAAGCCGCGGACAGGTCGGCGGGTGAGGTGTATCGCGATCTGCGCGCGGCAGCCGAGAGCGGATGGGATTTCTCGTCGCGCTGGCTGGGCGACCGGCAGCAGCTGCGCACGATCCGCACGACGGCGATCGTGCCGGTGGACCTCAACAGCCTGCTCTATCACCTGGAGACCACCATTGCCGTCGCCTGCGAGCAGGCCGCGGATGCGGCGTGTACGAGAGATTTCCGCGCCCACGCGCAGGCACGCCGGCAGGCCATGGCCACGTACCTCTGGAACCCGGCCGGCTTCTGGGCGGACTATGACTGGCAGCAGCGAAAGACCAGCGATCAACCCACGGCGGCGATGTTCTTCCCGCTGTATGTCGGGTTGTCCGACGCCGCGCAGGCCGCCAGCACCGCACGCGTCGCGGAGGCGGAACTGCTTACCCCGGCGGGACTGGCCACCACCCGCGAACGGACCGGGCAACAATGGGACGCGCCCAACCTATGGGCGCCGCTGCAATGGGTCGCGATCGAAGGGCTGCGCCACCATGGCCAGAACGCGCTGGCGGAGCGTATCGCGCGTGGCTTCCTCGCGCGGGTGCAATCGGTCTACGCGCAGGACCATAAGCTGGTGGAGAAGTATTCCAGCGATACCGATATGCACGCGGGCGGTGGTGGCGAGTATCCGTTGCAGGATGGCTTCGGGTGGAGCAACGGCGTGGCGCGCGCCCTGATGCTGCGATATCCCCAGCCCGCGGATCCACCGGGCCGTTGAGCGCGGGCATCGGCGCCCGGCCTTCCCATGAAGGCCGGGCGGATGCGCTTACTTGTCCACGGTGATCTCCACGCGCACGCGCCGGTTCGGTGCGAGGCAGGCAATCAACGCGGGACGACTGCGCTGCTGGCAATCCACGACCGGATCGGCTTCGCCGCGCCCCATCGCCGCAACGCTCTCGGACGGCACGCCCTTCGCCACCAGATGCGCCTTCACCGCTTCGGCGCGACGCTGCGAGAGGGAGAGGTTGTAGGCATCGGCGCCGAGGCGATCAGCGTAGCCACTCAGCCGGATGCCCTGGAGGCGCTGGGCGTCGGTCAACGCGGAGACGACGCGCTCATCGAGTGCCCGGATGCCTTCGGGGCGCAGGCGGGCACCCAATGCCACGGCGCCCTCATGACTGGCGAGGGCGCCGTCGCCCAGCGCGGTGGCACGAGCGCTCTCGGCCTTGCTGTAAGCCCCCAACGCCATGGCACCATCGCCGGCCGCGACGGTGTGCGCGCCCAGCGCCACCCCGTAGGCGCCCGCGCCCGCGTTGGCACCGTAGCCGGCCGCCAGCGTCGCATTGCCTCCCGACGTGGACTCCTCGCCAATCGCCGTGGCGTTGGTGCCCGTCGGATTGGCAGCGGTTCCGGTCGAAGTCGTGCGGAAGTACTTGTGGGACGCATCCGCCCACGGGTCGGTGGGCGTCGTCGGCGTCGTCGGCGTGCCGCCATTGCCACCGCCACTCCCGCAATTTCCCTGCACCATGTTGCAGACGATCGAAGTCGGCTTGCCACCCGTGCTGGTCGTGGGATTGCAGTCACCTCCCACCATGTTGCAGACGACCGCGCCATCGCCCGACCCCACCACCGGCACGGCTGGCACCACCGGCGCGGGAACGCCTGGAAGCACGGGAACGCCCGGAAGCGCCGGAGGTGCCGGGAACGCCGGGAAACCGGGGAACGAAATAGCTGCCGCATGCGCCTGGTCGATCATGACCGGCCCGCCAAAGCCAATCGCCACCACCGACGCGACCGCCGCTGCCGCCGCACCGCCACTGCCACTCTTCTTTCTTCCCTTTGCCACTTCCGAGGCCACCACCCAACGATTGATGGCGGCGTTCCACACGATCCGGTAGATGCGATTCATCGCGATGCGTTTCCTATGCTGATGATGTGAGGCCACGCGACGGGTTCTCGCCCTTCTCGCGTGGACGGCACATTTCAACTAGGCACACCAAATCCCATCCATTGGATGCGTCGCAGGAACCATGAAGTCCCTGCATGTTGTCAGAATTGCTGACATTGACGCGAAGCCCGCACAGTCACGGATGCAGATATTTCCCGGGAAAAAACGGCACTTTTGACTAATGCAAAATGCATAAAGTGATTACGGTCACATCAGGTAATTCCATATCTCATGCGACGGCATTCCCTTAGATCCAGCCACGCCTGCGGAACCACACCAGCGGCACGACGATGCTCATCGCGATGACGCCCAGCGCGATCGCGTAGCCATGATGGAAATGCAGCTCCGGCATGTTGGCGAAGTTCATGCCCCACACGCCCACCAGCACGGTGGGCGGAATGCCGACCACCGAGGCGATCGCCATGACCTTCATGACCTCGTTCTGATCCATGTTGATCAGGCCGAGCACGCTGTCGAGCAGGAACTCGATGCGATCGCCCAGCTGCTGCTCGAACTCGCTCAACGAGGTGAGGTCCTTGTGGATGAGCTTGATGCGCTTGCGGTTGTCCTCGCCGTCGAATCCTTCCGGCGCGGCTTCATCGAGGAAGGTGATCATGCGCAGCAGCCCGTGCAGCGTGTTGTGCAGCGCGCCGATGCGGCGGCCCATCTGTCCCACTTCCTGCAGCATGCGCTCGAGATGGCGGGTGGCGCGGCGGTCCTTGGAGCGGCGGAACGCCTCGCGCGAGGTCTCGCTCATGGTGTTTTCCAGCGACTCGAGCAGGTCGGCCAGGCGATCGACAATGCGCTCGATGATGCGCAGGAACAGATCCTGCGCGCCGCTGGCCGGATGGTGCTGCAGTTCCTCGTGCAGGCTGTCCAGCGCCTGGATGTCGTATTCGCGCTGCATCACCAGCGCGCGCGGCGAGACCACGAAGCCCAGCGGCGCCACCACATGCTCGGTCTCGTACTGGAAGCGCGGCAGGTTCAGCACCAGCGCCTCGCCCTCGAAGCGGATACGGCTGCTGAACTCGATCTCGCCGATGCCAGCACGGTCGGGTATCTCGAAGCCCAGCCGGCGTGAGGCATCAGCCAGTTCCTCGGACGTCGGTTGGCACAGGTCCACGTACCACTGAGGTGAGGCATCGGGACCGTTATAGGGAACGCAGCGCAGCATGGGCGGGGAGCACCAGCGAAGAGGGACAGGCAGCATGCTCCCGCTGGCGCAGCGGGGACGTCAACGGCCCCGGACCGGCGTGCCGGCAACGCTGCGTTCCGGCGACCCCGAGCGATCGGCCGACCACGGCACGTACATCGAGACCACGCTGGATACGAAAGATCGGATTTTCCTGTCAATCGTCCAACGCAAGCATGGGGACTCCTCAGAGGGAGTTCCAGGATGTCGGCCTACTTCAAATTGTCACGCTCCGGCCAGCAGTTCCACTTCGTGCTGCGCGCGGCGAACCACCGCACCATCCTCAACAGCGAGCGCTATACGTCGGTGGCATCCGCGCTCAAGGGCATCGAGGCGGTGCGCAAGGCCGTGCTGCGCGAGCGCGGCTTCGTGCGCAAGCTGGCCCGCAACGGCGAGCCCATGTTCAACGTGGTGGCGAAGAACGGCGAGGTGGTGGGCAGCAGCGAGACCTATCGCTCCGCGGCGGCGCGCGAGAAGGGCATCGCCTCGGTGCTGGTCAATGCCGTGCTGGCGCCTGTCCGCAACAGCGTCCGCTGAGGTTTCCCACGGGGGCGTATCATGGCGCCCCCGCTTCCGCCGGAACCGCCATGGCTGCCCTGCCTCCCCTTCCCGCCCTGCCAGCTGGCCGATATCGCCATTACAAGGGTGGGGAATATGAAGTGGTGTCGGTGGCCCGCTGCAGCGAGACCCTCGCCCCGCTCGTCGTGTATCGCGCCCTGTATGGCGAGCGCGGGCTGTGGGTGCGCCCGTATGCGATGTTCGTGGAGACCGTCGAGGTGGATGGCGTGCCGCAGCCGCGCTTCGCCCACGTGGATTGACGCCGTCCCGGCGGCGGGATCAGGCGATCGATCCGGTGGGACCGTCAGGCGGGTAGCGGTTCGTGCAGGTTCCCGCAGCAGGCGCGCACGGCGGCAGCGAAGGCCAAGGCGTCTTCCAGCATCATCATGTGCCCCATGTCCGGGAGTTCGGCGAAGCTGGCCGCCATCGCGATGGCCCAGTCCGGGACATCCCACCCTTCGCGCGTGCGCTCGCCCGCGAGCAGGTGGATCGGCACTTCATGCATCAAGCCATGCAGCTGTTCGAGGTATTCCGGCCGGCCGGTGATCTCGACCACGCTGCGCGCCATCGCGCGGATCGTCGAGGCGGGTTGGTCGTCGAGCAGGCGCATCGCCAGTTCCGCATGCTGCTCGGCACCGGCGACGCCGCTGCCGGCCAGCCAGCCGACCGGGTCCTGGCGGATATCCAGCAGCATCTCGTCCGCCGCCTGCGGCGTCATCTGCGCCACGCGCGAGGACCAGAACGCGTCGCGCAGGGTGAAGTTGCCTTCGACGCTGACCAGATGCGCCACGCGCTCCGGATGACGCAGCGCATACAGCACCGCGACCACGCCGCCCACCGAATGACCGACCAGCACCACCGGACGGTCGCCGAACGCGGCCACGATATGCGCATGCAGGTGTTCCACCTGCGCGTCGATGTGCACGTTGTGCGGCGCCACGCGCGCATGCGGCCCGTAGCCGAGCAGCGGCGGCGCCAAGGTACCCGCGGGGAAATGTCGCAGCACCTCGTCGTGCTGCAGCGTGCCGATCAAGCCGTGGACGAGAACGAACGGGAGATCGCTCATGGTTTCCCCTGGGTGGTGATGCGTGGCGGTGGTGGTGTGCCGGTGCGTTGCCCCAGGGGGTGCCCGCCGATGCGGCGGGCAGAGGGCGTGGGCGATCGTACAGCGGTTGCGGCGGCCGTGCAGCGGGCGCCGCCTAGGGGGCAGCCTCGCGCTGTTCGAGTGCCTCGGCGAAGCGGCACATCAGGCGTACCAGGTCATCCCGGTCCTCAGGGGACCAGGACGCGAACAGCTCGCGCGCCATGGCCTCGCGCGCGGCATCCAGGCGGTCGGTCATGAGCTTGCCCTTGGGCGCGATCAGCGCCTCGCGCACGCGGCGGTCCTCGCTGTTGCCGCGGCGGGTGACCAGCTCCATGGCCGCCAACTTGGCGACCTGCCGGCTGATGGTGGTGTAGTCACGGCCGAGGCGGTCGGCCAGGTCCACCACGCCGATCGGGCCAAGCCGCTCGATCACCACCAGCAGCCGGAACAGCGCCTGGTCGATGCGGATACCCGCCGCCTCGATCAGCCGCTCGTCGTTGCGCGGCCGGTTCATCACGCTGCCGATGGCGATCAGCGCCCCGTGCAACGATCTCATCTGGGCTGAGATATGTGTATCTTGCATGCTCTTTTCCACCGGCGTAGGGTGCGCTCCAGTTAAGTGCATAGTACACACAACTGGAGTGCAGCAATGGAAGTCGATACCGATGTGTTGATCTGCGGGGCTGGCGCGGCCGGCCTGACCCTGGCAATCGAGCTGGCCCGGCGCGGGGCGTCTTTCCAACTGGTGGAGAAGCTGGCGCAGCCTTTCCACGGCTCGCGCGGCAAGGGTATCCAGCCGCGCAGCCAGGAAGTCTTCGAGGACATGGGCATCGTCGACCGGCTGTTCGCGGCGGGCGGGCTGTACCCCGTGTCCCGTAGCCACCATGCGGACGGCAGCCATACGGACGTCGCCATGGTGGAGGCACGCACGCCGACACCCGCGGAGCCCTACGGCCAGCCGTTGATGGTGCCGCAGTTCCTGACCGAGGCGGTGATGCGCGAGCGCCTCGCCGAGTTGGGGCATCGTCCGGCATTCGGGCATGAGCTGCTCGCATTCGAGCAGGATGCCAGCGGGGTGACGGCGCGGATCGCGACGCCAAGCGGCGAGGCGCGGGTGCGTGCGCGCTACCTGGTCGGCGCCGATGGTGGGCGTAGTGTCGTGCGGCAGCAGCTGGACATCGACTTCCCCGGCAAGACGCTGGGCGTGCGCGCGGTGGTGGCCGATGTGGTGCTGACCGGTCTGGAACGCGACGCATGGCATCAGTTCAACGAGGAATCGAACGTGTCGCGCCTGTCGCTGTGTCCGCTGATGGGCACGGACCTTTTCCAGGTGCAGGCGCCGGTGCCGCTGGAAGGCGAGATCGATCTTTCCGCTGACGGGCTCGCATTGATGGTGCGGGAACGCAGCGGGCGCGAGGATATCCAAGTGCATTCGGTGTCGTGGGCGTCGGCCTACCAGATGAACGCCCGCCTCGCCGACCGTTATCGCGAAGGCCGCGTGTTCCTCGTGGGCGACGCGGCGCATACGCACCCGCCCACCGGCGGCCAGGGCCTCAACACCAGCACGCAGGATGCCTACAACCTGGGCTGGAAGCTGGCGGCAGTGATGGGCGGCGCGCCGGCTCCGCTGCTGGACAGCTATGAGGAAGAGCGGCGGCCCATCGCGGCGTCGATGCTGGGACTATCGACCCGCCTGCTGGACAACGCCAAGCGTGGCGACAATCGACGGGGGCGTGAGGTGCAGCAGCTGGATCTTGGGTATCGCGGATCGTCTCTGTCGATGGAGACGGAAGATCGCGGAGAACGACTTGTTGCGGGTGACCGTGCGCCGGATGCACGACTGCGTGGCGCGGGCGGCCAGGTTCGCCGGCTGTTCGAGCTGTTCGCCGGCACGCATTGGACCTTGCTTGGCTATCACGCGGATCGCGCGGGGGCGCCGTCGCATGCGCGGCTGCATGTTCATGTGATCGGGCCGGATGCGGAGCTACGGGATAGCGATGGAGATTTCGCTTCGGCTTACGGGTTGGCAGCAGGCGAGTGGGCGCTGGTGCGCCCCGATGGGTATGTGGCGGCTGTCGTGGCTCAGGAAGCGGTGGGTCGGATGGACAGGTATGCGGCGTTCTTTTGCTGAGATCGCGCTGGACTTGCGGCTCGCGGTAGGCACAAGTTGATGCATCTCGATGGGTAGATGCGTAGCCCCGTTGTAGGAGCGGCTTCAGCCGCGACCGTGGCCTCCTCGTGTCGCGGCTGAAGCCGCTCCTACAAGGGAAGCGGAGGCGGAAGAGGAAGAGGAGGACCGAGATGAGATTGAGAGTTCGGGCAACAGGCGCTCGCCAAGGCAACCATGGCTGAACCAACCCAGCCGCAGCCCCTGCCGCTCCACCCCGACCCGGCGTAGCGTCGGAGTCGGGGCGCGCCGCCCCGTCATGGAGCAGACGCATGGCTTTCAGTGCCGCAGGTCGTTCCACCCCGTTGGCCGATATCAACGTCACCCCGCTGGTCGACGTGATGCTCGTGCTGTTGATCATCTTCATCGTCACCGCGCCGATCGTCGCCCGGCCCATCACCGTCGATCTTCCGCAACACGTGCCGCCTGACACCAAGCGCCTGCCGCCTCCCGAACCCATCGTGCTGCGCATCGATGCCGGCAACCAGCTCAGCTGGGATGGCGAGCCGGTGACCACCACCGAGCTGTCATCGCGCCTGGATGACGTGGTGCGGTTGTCGCAGGGTCCACAACCCGAGTTCCGAATCAGCGCCGACCCGGGTTCGGAGTACCAGGTCACCGCGCAGGTATTGGCGGCGGCGAAGAATGCACGGATGGAGCGTATCGCCTTCGTGCGATGAACGGCCGCGGCCTCCGGACTCAGCATCCGGAGGCCGCTTCCCGCTCTCAGCCGATATCAGGCACGCCGGTAGCCAACAGCGCCAGTCTGCACCTCGCCCGCGCGCATGTAGCGATTCACCAGCACACCGCCCTGCGTGCGCGCCGAATCCGCCAGCGTGAATGCCCAGGCGGGCTCATCGGTGCCGAACAGGCGGCGGCCTCGCCCCAGCACGATCGGGTACACCTGCAGCCTCAGCTCGTCGACCAGGCCGGCGGCGATCAGCTGGCGGATCATGTCGCCGCTGCCGAAGGTCAGCAGGTAGTCGCCCGCCTGCTGCTTCAGATGCCTCACCGCCATCGCCAGGTCGCCCGGCAGCGCAGCGCTGTTTCCCCAATCCAACCCGTCCGGCCGATGGGTCGCCACGTGCTTGCGCACACGGTTGAAGCGCTCGGCCAGCGCATGGCTGGGCACGCCCTCGGGGACGTGCGGCCAATACGACGCGAAGATGTCGTAGGTGCGGCGGCCCAACAGCAGCTCGAACGGATCGGACATGAGGTCCTGCAGGTTCTCGCCGATCAGCGGGTCGGCATAGGGCGCGACCCAGCCGCCGAGGCGGAAGTCACCACTGGGATCTTCCTCCGGCCCGCCGGGGCCCTGGATGACGCCGTCCAGGCTGATGAAAAGCGAAGCGACCAGTCTGCGCATGTGATTCTCCGTCAGGGCCTCCGTGGATGGAAAAGCGACGGACGAGAGGGTCCCGGATCGACACCCCAGCCTGCCGCGCCCACGAAACCGGCTAGACTCGGGTGACTGGATGGGGATTTCAGGATGAATCAGATCGAGACCGCCGGCGCCGACGCGACGCCGGATGCGCCGCCTGTCGGCCGCCGTATCGCCTTTGAACGCCTGCGCGAGCGCAGCGACGAACTGGAGCTGCTGATCTCCGGCCTGCTGGCGTTCGCGCTGCTCACGCTGCCGCCGCGGCTGCTTGATGGCTGGGTCGGCAACGAGATCCATGCCGACGGCGTGCTCTGGTACGCGATGCAGTTCGGCTGCATGCTCGCCATCGGCCTGAGCTACGCGCTGGGCATCGCCTTCGTGATCCACCTCGCCATCCGCGGCTACTGGGTGGGGCTGGTGGGATTGAAGGCCGGCTTCCCGGGTGGCATCCAATGGGCGCGCCTGACCTCACTGGGCCCGGTATCGCGCACCTTCTACCGCATGATGATCGGCGACCTGGGCGACGTCATCGACCGGGTCGACCGCACCGCGTCCGTGCTGTTCGTCAGTGCGGTGATGGTCGCCATCGGCATCGTGTGGACCGGCCTGTTCGGCGTGGTGCTGGTCATCCCGTCGCTGCTGATCAGCCTGTTTTTCCACGACCGCGAGCTGGCGACGATCATCTGCTTTGCCGTCCTCAACGGCCTGGTGATCGTTCTCACGATGGTCCTGGCCGTGCTGGACAAGCTCGTGGCACGTCGCGAGGCTCAGGGCAGCAGCGCGCCGGCGCTGCAACGCGTCACGCTGGCGATGCTGCGCGTGCTCAGCCCGCTGCTGCCGCTGCGGCTGATCGCGCCGGTGCAGCTCACCCTGCAGAGCAACCTGGGCCGCCGTGGCTACACCGTGGTCTATTACCTGGTGCCGATGGTGGCGCTGGTGCTGGGCGCGGCGCATATCGTCGGGTCGATAGGTTTCTCGCTGCTCAACCGCTATGAGGTGATCACGAGCGAGGCGGTGGACCATGGCATGGCCAGCGCGCACTACGAGTCGCTGCGTGGCGCGGACGACGCGGTGCTGCGCTATCCGATGATCCCTTCCGACCGGATCGAGGCGCGGCAGCTGCGGCTGTTCATTCCCAACCGCGTGCGGCTGGACAACCCGCTGGCGCGCGACGCCTGCCCCAAACTTGACGACGGCCACAACAAGGCCGAAGGCGCCGCCGCGGCGAAGCTGGCGACGCAGTGCATGGCCTCGATCTGGACGGTGACGCTGGACGGGGTACCCGTCCGCGTCGATGGCTTCCTGCCGGCAGAGCGCCGCGACCTGGGGATGCGTGGGCTGATGGGTTACATCGACCTGCGCGACAAGGCGCCGGGCCGGCATGACCTGCGGCTGGTGTGGAACGCGAAGGGTGAGGACACCGGCCCGCAGCGGCGTCGGGAGTATGTGATTCCGTTCTGGTACGACCCCGAAGGCAGCTGAGGCGCCAATGCCTCAGCTGTTGTGCGGCTCCACGACTACGGCCGTGCCGTAGCACAGCACTTCGGTGAGGCCGGCCATCAGTTCGGTGGCGTCGTAGCGCACCGCGATGATGGCATTGGCGCCGAGCACGCGCGCGTGCTGCACCATGTCCCGATAGGTTTCCTGGCGCGCCTGCTCGCACAGCTCGGTATAGATGGTGATGTTGCCGCCGAGGATGGTCTGCAGGCCGCCGAAGAAGTTGCCGATGATCGAGCGCGAGCGCACGGTGATGCCGCGCACCAGGCCGATATTGCGGGTGACGCGGTAGCCGGGCAGTTCAAAGGCGGTGGTCACCATGGCGTCGGTGAGCGACGGCGCGGCGGAGCGCATGGGCGTGGAGTTGTACGGGTCGGACATGGGTCTTCCTTGGCGGTTGGAGATACCAGCCGATCTTATGGGGCTTGGCGGTGGGACGCGATGGGGTGGCCGCCGTCCGGGGCCTGAGGGGCGACGGGCCATCGTCGCCCGGTAGCGGGACTAGTCGCGCCAGCTGGGTTTCCGGCTGCGTCGTTTCGGCATCTCGGGTGGCGGCGGCGGTGGCGGGATGCGCGAGAGGACGAGGGCGTCACGCAGGAACTCGACGCGCACCTGGTCGCCGGCGACGAAGCCCGCCTGCGCCAGCCAGCCGCCGCGCAGGCGGATGTAGGGGACGCTGCGGTCGGCTTCGGGGTAGTAGGAGGTACCGACGCGACAGTGATGTGGGCGGCGGGGGACGGAGCGCTTCCAGCGACGCAGGGCCTCGATGTGATCGGCGGCATAGAGTTCGCGGACCTGTTCCGGGGTGAGGGCCGGGGTGAGTTCTGGCTCCACATACTCCCACTGGCAATAGGGCGCGGGCGGCTCTGGTTTCGTGCGGCGCTTTCGCCGGGGTGGAAGCGGTGGTGCGGCTGGGGGGGATGCGGCGTCGGTCATGCGGGGCCTCCTTGGCGAAGAGACCCCATCGCCGAGGGTGGCGATGGGTGTCGGGAGGCTAGAACCGGACACACTCGGTGGGCTTATTTCCCCGTTGGGGTTTTCTATTCGCCACCCTCCCGACGCAACTAAGCATCGGCGCTACAGGATGTAAGCGCAGAGCCCATGAGCGTTGGTCCATGGGCTCCGGTGTGTCCGGAGGTTCTAGACTCCTTGAGTCCCAGACTGCCGATGCTTGGAAACTCACTCAATCGGAAGAACGCGCGAAATCGTTAGGTTTCCCGCCAGCTCGACCGTAGTCCAAGCGACACTCCCCGGCCACGTCAGACCGGCTCTACTGTTACTTCGGCGGCGTCGCCGACGAGAAAGCAATCGGCGTGGCGCCGGTGATCTTTCCCGTCTTCGCCGAGCTGTGGACGTAGAGCTGCACGGGCAGCTCGAAGTCCAGCGGACCATCGACGACCGCGTTGGGGCCGATCACGATGCGCGGCGGGTGATCGAGGTGGCTGAAGGTGGGCTTCTTGAGATAGATGCGACCCTTCACGTGCGAGTCCACGCCCACGGTGACGTCACTGGTGGCGAAGGTGATGCCGCCGTCCACCTCGGTCTGCACCAGGCCGATCGAACCACTGACAGCGGTGATGTCGCCGGTGACGTGGCTGCCGCGGTCGGTGAAGATGTCACCGCTCACCGAGGTCAGGCCGCCGCCGATCTGCGCATTGCGGCCGAGCTTGATGTTGCCACTCACGGTCTTGAGATCGGCGGCCTTGATGTTGTCCGCGGCCTTGATGTTGCCGCTGGTGTTGGCGACGTCGCCCACGGTGGCGCCGGAATCGATGCTGATGTCGCCGCTGACCGTGTGCACGCCCTTGGCCTGGACGTTGCTGGCTACGTGGACGTCACCGCTGACCGAAGCCAGAGAGCCGTACTGCTGGCCGGCTTGGGTCTGGATGTCGTCGGAGATCTTGCTCAGGCTCTGCTGGGCGAGGGCCGGGGTGGCCACGGCAAGCGCCAGCCACAGGATCGAACGTGATGCATGCATGACCTTGCCTCCTTTCGGCATGGGATTCCAGGCCAGGGCTTCCTGGCCAGCGTATGGCTACATGGCAACACGCTGGGCGGGAGGGGGACACCTGCCTGAAGTCACTGTGCCGGGTAGATAGCTGGATGTCCTGGGGCATGCCTGCGCATTTTATTGCTTGGACACTGCTAGGTTTGGGGCTGAGGGCAGCTCCATAATCGAGCGATCATTACAGGCAGGTACCAGCGCCATGAATAAGCGTCCGATTCCAGATGCAGCGCTTGAGGATCCGAATTCGGTCGAGATGCTGAGTGCTTGGATCGCCCAACAAGGCCTTCATTGCTCGATTAAGGTCGGGATGTACCGTGCAATGGGCGCTGACGAAGAGGATGCATGGGGGCGAATCCTGGCGGACATCGCTAGGCATGTTGCTGATGCGCTTCACCATATGGAGGGGGCGGATGCCCGCATGGCGCTTCAGAGGATCGCAGAGTCTTTTATGAAGGAAGTGGGGGCTCCGACTTCTTCTGCATCTGGAGAGTTTGTGCGGAAGAATTGATCTAGACGACCAACACTACAGTCTGCGATACGTCCATTTGTTTATCCCCACCACCTACCACATAGGCCATGGAAACCATTGGTACGTATAGCCTCATTGATCCATCACCCTGAGGGTTACCGCCAGAGTTACCGCCAACGGACAGGGGCTTGAGGCGGCGGAGCCCTGCCGCCCACTCTGCCAGCGTCCGAGTGGGCTTGCGGGCAGCCTGGCATGACGGCGCGCAGATGCATGCCCCCTGCGCGCGCAGTCGTCGCCCCGCCACGCCTGTGCACTTCATGGGCGGTTTTTTCCGCAGGCCTGCGCATGGCGGCAAAGCAAACGGCACACGGCCAAGACCACACAACCGTGGTCGCTGTCTTGCCTGCAGATCCCTGCACCAAGTGAGGCGCCACACACCGCTGAACAGACCGGATACCAGCGTCGGACATCGCCATCGACCGACTTGCACAACTGGCGCGTCCAATGCGGTCCGATAGAAGAAGCTCTCCAACTAGGAGTGTTTCGGGATCGCTATCAATTGGCCTGCTGTATCACTATTTGGGTAACACGCGCCAACTTGCCGAACAGGCAGCCCATGACTTGGATACCCCTGCCCCGTCGGGCCTTCGAGCCACGAGTGCAGTCCCTTCTAAGCAAAAATTCTTCGACTTACCCGTTTCGCGAGTAACACGTGCAACCCGTGTAACACACCAGACAAATACGTTATAAATCAATACATTAATCGCATCATCCGCCAGCACGAAAACGGGTAACAGCGTGTAACACGCGTAACGCGCTACACGGAACACAGAAACAAATCCGCCGATGCGCGACCTCCAACCCGCTGAGCGCCAGTGAGGTGGCCTATCGCAGCCAAGCGACTCCAACAGCAACGCAAATTGGACTCGGGAGCGAAGCCAACGAATTGGCCACGGTTCTCTCCGCTGCGCCGGCGACAGGCGACCCTAGGCGGCCTTTCCTTCCTGTTCGGCAAATAAGTCAACCTGGAACCGTTCTTCATTATTTAAATAGGACGCGCGTAGCGGGCCGTTAAGCGCAGTAATCGGGATTTGTGGCAACGGAGCGTTTCGAGGCCCTCAATCGGTTCCTTCGGCATAGCGCAGGCGAAACACGGTGGACTTGCCGATCGTTACCAGCCTTGAGAACGAAAGACCTACATCCATAAGGTGTTTACTCTCAACACTCGGCGTCGCGGTGGCCGTGACATGGCTGCCGTCTTGATGTCGCTGGAACGTCACCCTCTCAAACAGATTCTGCGACGCCAGAATCGACTGGCCAGCCGGCAACGGGCCGCTGAAGACGTGGATATCGTTGAAGTCGCAAACGTACCCATCACCTCGACCACCAGGGTGCTTTGTGACTTGCAACCCTTCAGGAAGGTTTTCATTGGGTGACCACACAGACTGCTGCCAGTCCCACACCCAGTCCGGCCGCGTTGCATTGTCCAAGATCAGAACAGGTTGCCTACCGCGGCTTCTCATTCGTGCGGCCTCAACCCTCACCAGATCCCAGTAGCTGAGACCATCTGGAGTCTGCCTGTCCACCACCTCCGCTGCTTGAAGAGCGTCGTTGAGTACAACAGCGCCGACGTAGTTCGCCATGGTCTCTTGCCAGAATTGCTGCTCGTTGATAGCGCGATCCTGAAGATCCGCTTGCGTCAGCTCGCCCTTTCTTACCTTGCGCATTGTTAGCGTGTACTTCGTCAGCTCCTCTGGCTGGTAAGCGATGTCGTTGAATAGCTGGAGGGGGAATTCGCCGTCCCGGGCTGTGAAGGCAGTAGTTGAGGCATACCCGGCAATTTGACGCAGTCTCGCGGGATCAACACGCGCGAGATCCAGCGCGTCATTCCTAGTGTTGCGGAGCTCGGAACCGAATTTTTCCAGGGATTCGATTGCATGCGCCGAGCGTTTCTCAGCACCAATCTGGGCGGCGGCGGTGGAAGAAAGTGCTTCGGCGATGCGATGCACCTCGGGCCTATGCGCTCTTAGTTCGCGAATGAGCTCAGTAGTGAAGGCTTCAGCACGATCAAAGTCGTGCCGACGATTCGTCAACCACGCACTAGTCTCTCGCAGCGTGATCTCATCTACCGTCCAGGCTCGATCGGAAAGCGCTATGAGTAACGCTAGAGTTGCGTCCTGCAGTGAGCCAAGATCCGAAGACGACATCACGTAGGACCGTCCGCTGATCATCGTCGGTCGTTCGAAATCCTGGATCCGCTCAATGAACTGCTCTAGCTTTCCCCTATGTTGTGAGCGGCCAACACTCGAGCCGTACTGCCTGAGCTTACTTCGTACGTATCGGGCAGGGGTCATACTCGACTCATGGTCGATCTGATCCCCGCCTGGCTTCCAGCTGGCATTGGAAAGTAAGCCCGTCGCAACCCGCATCGCGAGCGAGCCTTTGACATCCGCAGGCGGGGTCTTGATCGACCAGTGAAGGAGGATCTCGATTACCAATAGTTTCAGATCAGCCCAGTAGTTTCGCAAAGCTGCAGCAGCGACTGCATGCTGCAGCTTTCCTTTTGGTACCTGTTCGAACATGAAGTCGTCGTCTGAGATCCCGATTTGCTGACGCGCGTCGCCCCAAGGTAGCTTAAGGTGATCGACAGTAACGAAGCTTGTTTTTCCAAATAGATAGACCGGATCGTGCCGGAAGTGGAAGGAGTGAATCCACTTCGAAAGTACGTCCGCAAACCACTCGGCGGCCTCCACGTCTCCTCGGTACACGGCAGTTAGCAGGAATCGTGCGGTGCTCGTCGCGTGATCGGAACTCAACTCCGCCAGCTCTGATGCGCGACTCCAATCAAACTTGTCAGCTTCGGGGAAATCGGCGAGAACTTTGAGGGCTGACTCCCAGCCTTCGACAAAAGATTGAATTGCCGACTGATAGGACCTCTTCATCGACCCGTGAAGGGACGCGGCGGAGTGGGGGCATAGGGCTAGTTGTCCTGTGTCTTCTGCTTGCATGGCCCACCAAACGCCAAGCTCGTAGATCAAGGCGCTAGGAATCGAGAGCAAGTGCGCTCTGATTGCCATGGGTGAATTCTTCAGGCCTTCCCCATCGATTCTCAGTGGGAATCGGCACATTCTTCGGAAGAATTCTATATCGACAGAGACGGCGCTTGCCGCTGCATCAATGATCGGTCGGTAGGTTCGTATCCAACTCTCATGGAGAGATTCACCAAACAGGGTTCGTTCGGTTGTATGAAGCATCGCGCAGCTTACCGGTCTCCCCGCCTCTACTTCGCAGACGCTTGAATCAACTAGCAACTTGTGTGCCTGGGTAAGTTCTTCGTAGCTGCGCTCAAATGTCGTGAGGTCGCGGTTCGCGATTGCGGTGAGGAGATCGGCCTTAAGCTCGTCAAGAATGTCGAGTGTTCCGACGCGATAACGAGGCTGCGCCGTCTTGGTAAAAATGAACGACCAAGCAAAAAGTGCGCGCTGAGTACGGGTCAAATGTGGGCCATTTGAGACCTTGACGAGATCAACATTTCCCTCACGGGACTCTTGCACCCTTACAGGAAGCTCAATGGTTGGCCAGCCCTCGTCAAAGGGATTGGCGTCTTCGCTTCTACGTACCAGAGATGCTTTCGACTTCCAGGACCTTAGCGCTTCATGCAGGGGCCAGAGTCTGATGTTTGAGAGCGTAGAGGGGCTTCGTAGATGAACTGAATAGTTCGAGACGGAGTCCCTCGAGAACCACCCGCCTAGAATGATCTGCGGGCCATCTGGAGATGGTTCGCTAGCGGCGCTAGGTAGCGGGATCCAGCTCTTCTCTGCTATGCCGTGAAACAGGTTGAGGAGATGAGCTCTCTCAACTTCGCGAGGTAGCGCAACGTTTGCCATATAGCGATGAATGGCGAGTCGCTGCGCTTGGGGGCGAAGGAAGTCGATTGTCCGAAAAAGGAAGTACGTTGTGAGAATGGCGTTGCAACAGAACCAAATCGCGTTGATCCCTGTGATCGCGATGAGGGCTTTTGGGCTCAGGGTTGCGAGGGTCACGTACTGACAGGACATCGCGACCACAAGCGTGAGGGCCGACAGTCCTGCCACGAGAGCGCCGGTGTCCACGATGTACAGCTGCAGTAGGGCTTGTGTGGCTGGGCGTCTTTGGAGAAAGAGGGTTACGAACGCAATGACGATTGGGTAGACGAGCGCTGCAATCGTTGCCTGAATCGCGAGTAGAGTTGTGAAATGGCTTGAGCCTTCGGAAGCATCTGTCCAAGGCTCACCTGCAGTTATGGATAGAACTCCCATCCACAGGATGGTGGCTGCAGTGGCAAGTGAGGCCAGAGCGATCAAGCTGGCGCAGAGCCTGATCGGATGCTCGGTGTAGAAGATGACGTCTTTGTAGAGAGGAGGAAAGCGGAGCTTTCGCCTTCGAGCATTGAATCTGGTCCAGCCCGAAACGTCGCGCTGTACTTCTCCCCTTAGCGACCAAGGCACCTTGGTTCGTAACATTCCATCCCCTCCTAGATTCCTTCTCCTAAGCAGCCTAATCCAAGAACGGCTCCAGGTTCACTTCTGTCGTGGCCGGATATCCCTGACTCGGGCCGATAGAACTTCGTAGGTGCCGAAGGACCGCTTATGGCCGCGGGACGCCAGTCGACCCTAAGCGGCCCCTCGTCGGGAGGTGGGAGAAGTCAACCTGGAACCGTTCTTTGCACTTCTTCCACCTTCACATGCCCCTGCCATGAACTGGTGGCGCGCATTGAGAAGCGAAGGACCACTTATGGTCGAGGCTGTTTGAGAGCCTTAAGGGCGCCCCCCCTGCGCAGGCCGAGCAAGAGGCATCACAGCCTTCTCCGTCAATCATGACCTTCCGCCACTTTGCGTACCGCGCAAAATTGAAGCTCCCGGCATAGCTCAAAACGTTATCACACGGCCTCAACCACTCTGCGTCGGAAGCTTCCGACCCAAGGCGCACCCTCCCTGGAGTACGGGACAAGTCAATCTGGAACCGTTCTTTCTGGTCTTCGCGGAGTCGGTACTCGGCCAGCCGTGCCTCGTGCTCGATAGACTTCACCGGCGCTAAAGGCATGTCGCCTTACCGGGCAGCGATGGCGATGGCATCGGCGTCGTTGCGGTCGTTCTTGGGAGCCTGACTCGTGCGGAAGCGTTTGACGAACAGGGCGGCCATCAACCCGGGTGGCAATCCATGGTGCAGGCCATCGCGGGCGCCGCTGCAGGCTTCCATGGCAATGATGGTGCCGGCGGGTAGCGCCAGCCAGATGGCCCAGGTCTTGGCACTGAATGATTCGTCTCGTGGCGTCCAAGTTGCAGGTGGAGAATGCCGATTTGGCCAGGTCGATGCCGATGGCTATATTGCGCACGGGGGACGTTCCTCTCCAGACCGACCGATGTGAAAGCCATCATGGCCCTCGGGGCCGCTTAGCGATCCGCAAGGGCGGCAGCCTCTTTATTACTCAATCAAGCCGATGCCGCTTCGCGGCCCGGCTTAGTTCCAGCGTTAAGTTGCAGGGAAAGATATGCGCGTATTGACCTATAAAAGAACGCACACCGGCGACCCGACCCCTGAGGGCCAGTTCGGCGTCAACGACTGCATGGGGCGAGTACGTGGGTGGAGCTTCGATGCCGTAATTGGTGTTGGCGGCTATGGAACCGAGCCTCGCGAACACGCCATTGAGGGTCGCGTCACTTGGGTAGGCGTCGGGCCCGCGTGGGCGCCGCACCCTGAAGGTTACGGGCAGATCGTTACATTCGACTCTTTCGTACTACTCGACAGCAAAGGTCCGCGACTCGAGGAGCTTGCTCCGCTTCTGGCCCGCCGCATGTACGAGAAGAAGGCACGCATCCTGCTCAAGTCGTATTCGCCTTGTGAAAAGGCCGAGGCGATTGCAGTCATTGCGGCCGTGCTAGGTAATGCGTCCAGTCACGCCTCCCCTAGTCACTTACGCAAGAAGTGTCGCCAATTCAGGAGCAACATGGGTTGCGTGGCTGCAACCTAGCAATTCGTCCAAACCGACGCCACTTCGCGGCGTGGCTTAACTCCAGCGTTATAACTCACGAGCCGCCTCATGCCTGCGCACACCAGACATTCGTTCCCTCACAAGGTAGTCAGCAAGATCGCAGAACGAGCTGCCTATATCTGCAGCAGCCCGAAATGCCATCGGGTGACCATCGGCCCCGACAGCGCGGCTGCACACAAGTCCATCAAGACGGGAGAAGCTGCCCACATATGTGCGGCAAGCCCCGGCGGGCCCAGATACGACATGTCGCAGACCGAAGCGGAGCGCAGGGGAATAGGAAACGCAATCTGGCTGTGCGGCGCATGCGCTGACCTCGTCGACAAAAACAATGGCGACAGCTACCCAGCAGAACACCTCAGAAAATGGAAGCGCGATCACGAGGAACTTATGAAGGAATGTCTGGAGGGCGGAAAGAGAATCGTCCTTCGACTTCTTCCTCATCAGCCAGACGAAGGAATCGCGCTCAAACTGCTACGTATCCTCGAAGACAAAGGCGCCCTGTACATCCCGTATGACCAGGAGGACCCAAAGCGAGTCGCCGACTCTCTGAAAGAACTGCGAACCACCCTTACTTCTCTTCGTTCGCAGGTCGCACCAGATTCACCTCTAGACGTCATCCTTGATTCCATCGTTCGCGCGTGCCGCTATTACATGAACACCACGCCGGACCACCCCGATCCGCGAGAGCTCAACTTTTCTTTAGGCGCAGTTCGCAAGGTAATTGGATTGAACGTAGGAGAACTACTCAAGCACTACGAGTTGCCTGCAAGTTCAGAACTCCAGTCAATCATTCCGCAGTGAGCTCCACCCCTTCCATCGAGAGGACGCCCTACGGCTGGCTTCGCCAGCTGCAAGCGCCTCTCATGTCAAGGTTAGGCTTCTTATTCGAGAACGCACATGAAAACTAAAACAAAGCAGACAAGCGATGCTCAGCATGAAGCCAATGAGCGCTACTCTCTAGATAAGCTCAATCGCTTCATGAGCTCGATCGGCAAGCAAGATGATCAAGCAATGGTTTTGTCGCTTGCGACCTTCCTAGAGGACACACTGGGGCGATTGCTACTTGCATATTTTCGTTCATGCAAAGCAACCACCGAACTAGTAGAAGGTTTCAATGCCCCCCTGGGAACTTTTGGTAGCCGCATCAAAGCCGCTTACGCGTTTGGCCTAGTAACGGATGAGCAGTTTAAAGACTTGGAAATCCTGCGCAAGGCGCGCAATCATTTTGCGCATAATTGGGAGGGCGTGTCATTCGAACGCAATGACATACAGGCCCTAATTGGCCAACTTAGTGGCTACACGGTTGACCACAAACCAATAGAAGGCGGTCCGCGAGAAATGCTTCTAGGAACGCTGTCAACCTGCTGCATGGAGTTGCAAGTCTTCCTTGGGCGTCTCGTGGACGGAAAGACAGAGCGAGCCCCAGATGTAAGCCACCGGCTAACCGTTGTCCCGCCGACTGAAAGAGGGTATCGGCGCTTTGTCGAGTAGAACGCATCCAACGCACCATCGCGCAAAATTTCCGGCACAAGGCATAGTAGGTGGCCCAACTTGTCGGTCAAGCGGACCCTCGGCCCTCCGGCGCCACTTACCTTGGGCGTTAGGCCCATATGTACCAGTTCGTCACCGCCACAATCATGACTGAAGCAGAAACCCACACACACTTTAGCTTGGGGCCAACGTCAGTGAGATCGGGCGTCTTCCTCCGCGCGACGTAGTACCGCACGCCGTGACGGGCTCCCCGCAAGCACCATATCCGCACCATCAAGCTCCAACTCCTTCACACCGATTTCTCTATCCACCTGCTCACCAACCGAATCGAGGCGCTCTTTGATCTGCTTTTCGAGCTTGTAGACGAAGCCCGCGAGCACCTGGCCATCGGATGGCCGCATTTGGACCAGCACGGAAGACAGCGTCGCACGACGGTGCAGCGCATAGGTCGCGGCCATGGCATCACCAGCCAGCGCCATCAGCGCATCGAACGCCTCCTGCGAAGCTAGCTCAAGCACCCGGTTGCGCCGCTCCATGCCGGCCCAGGCCAACTCTGCGACCTCCAGCTCCATACCCGTCACCTGCGTCTGGATCTCCTGCTGCAGAGCGGCGTACTCCTCCACCAGCGTCAAGGACGAACGCTCAGACGCGCGCAGCTTCTGGATCTCGCGCGTCAGCTCGCCATCGACCTGGCTCAGCAGCTCGCGGTACTGCTCGCGCACGGCGTTGGCCTGCGCTTGCGCTGCCTCACCTGCACGCGCCATCTTCGCGGCGCGTTCGCTCATCGCCCGCTTGCGCCCGAGCGCCTCGCTCAGCGCCTGCGCTGCGGCCTCATATCTTGCCCGTACCTCGCAGGGCTTCGTTGGCGTGGTGGATGCGTCCGCGTCGCGGGGTGTTTCGGTGTTGGTCTTCATGTGGTGATGCTCCAGTTGTGACGGTCCCGCCGGCATGGCGATGACCGGGGTGATGACGCACGCAGCACGCGACTCACAAGGAGCCGTCATGCACCTTGCGCGAGTCGAAGATGTACAGGCGCACCGCACCCAGTCCGGGGATGCGCACGACCTGTGAAGGCTTACCGTCGGCTCCCGGTTTGATCCAGCCCGCGGCGAGCAGCTCACGCGCTGCGTTGCGTGCGTCGTAGCCGGCGCACAGCTCGCGCCTAAATGCCTCAGGCAGCACCAAGTACTCGGTGACGCCCACCTCATCGAAGCGACGGAAGCCGGCGCGATCGCGGATGGGCAGCGCGCCGGTGGTCGCTCGGTACGGCTCCAGCCGGCTTTCGCCGTGCGCCTCGAAGAACGCGCGGATCCGCGACAGCAGCGCATCTGTGTCCGAGCTGCCCGCGCCGCCGCGGCGCTGCATCCATGCTTGGAAGCAGACTGCCACGCCCTTGGTCGCTTCGCCCTTTGGCCAGCCGGTCAACTGATGCCGGCAGGAGCTGGCCACCTCGCCGGCAAACGCGACGATGGCGAAGCGCTCGGCTACCCGGCGGACCTCGCCGCTGGCGTTGTCGGGTACATGCGTGGCGAGGAAGCGGTCGGTCGCCTCGCGCAGCTGCGCGGTCAGCTTCGGGCTATCCAGCCGGGTGAGGTAGTCCATCCACAGCGGCCATGGCGCGCCGTAAGAGCGCGCCGCGGCGTCCTTGAGCAGGGCGGACAGGGCCGCGCCGTCGCTGGCGTCATGGAGGCGCTCAAACACGCCGTGGCCGGCCTCCACCTCAGCTGGCACGTCCGCCAGCCGCACCGCCTGGCCGGCGCGCGCCTGCTTGCCTACCTCGGCCATATGCTGCGCCAGGCCGACCTCGCCGGCCGAGAGGACCATCACCCGCCAGCGTGCCGCGGCGCGGGCATCGCCGGCCCGGTTCGCCCGGCTCTTGCCGTTGCCGTTGGCCAGCAGGTAGCCGGCAAGCGTTCGGGCGGGGTTCGCGAGACAGCCGCGCAGCGGGCGGCAACCAGGTCAAGCCGTGGCCGCCCTCCCGCGCACGCGGTCGGTCGAGGCAGGTCCAGATTGGCCGGTCGGGGATGGAACGAAGGCCAAAAGATCGGCGCTGGGGGCCGAAATCGGGCTCGCGCATTCAGACGTCTTCTTGCGTCCAATGGCGTCTCAGCGCAGCGCCGGTGCAACACGCGTTACACGGCGTTACTCGCCAACCGCAACGTGCCACTTGCGGCGCAATGCACTGAATTTATTGAGTAAGTAGACGCGTGTTACAGGCGTTATAGGCCGCCACCGTCACGCAACTTCTGCACAGCATCTGTCGGCTTAGTCTTGCGAATAGCAGTATCGGTCAGAGACATCGTGGCGGTAACTGGTTTGGCGGTAACTGGGCTGAGGGCAGCGAGGTTACCGCCAAAGTTACCGCCAGAGAAGTCCGGATTTTGTCGGACGACCTAGGACACAAGCGGACGTAAAAAAGGCCGAAATCCCTGTTTTTTCAGAAGACTTCAGCCTTTATAGGACTGCATAGGATGTTCAAATTATGGGCCCACCAGGATTCGAACCTGGAACCAAGGGATTATGAGTCCCCTGCTCTAACCGTTGAGCTATAGGCCCGCATCACACCTACGGCATTGCACCGCAGCCCGCCAAGTTTAACGTTCCGCCAGCCCATTAGGCAGCCGCACGACAGGCAAAAAAGAAGCCCCGCTTTCGCGGGGCTTCTCATCTTCGCGGCTTAGCCTCTCGGCCTCAACCCACCCGGATCAATCAATATCCAGGAAGCTCCGCAGCTGCTCCGACCGGCTCGGATGACGCAGCTTGCGCAGCGCCTTCGCCTCGATCTGGCGGATGCGCTCGCGGGTCACGTCGAACTGCTTGCCCACTTCTTCCAGGGTGTGGTCGGTGTTCATGTCGATGCCGAAGCGCATGCGCAGCACCTTCGCTTCCCTCGGGGTCAACCCAGCCAGCACATCACGCACCGTCTCGGACAGGTTGATGTTGGTGGTGTTGTCGATCGGGGACTCCACGTTGGTGTCCTCGATGAAGTCGCCCAGGTGCGAGTCCTCGTCGTCGCCGATCGGGGTCTCCATGGAGATCGGCTCCTTCGCGATCTTCATCACCTTGCGGATCTTGTCCTCGGGCATGTCCATTTCCTTGGCCAGCTCCTCCGGCGTGGCCTCGCGGCCGAACTGCTGGAGCATCTGGCGGGAAATGCGGTTCAACTTGTTGATCGTCTCGATCATGTGCACCGGGATACGGATGGTGCGCGCCTGGTCGGCGATCGAACGGGTAATCGCCTGGCGGATCCACCAGGTCGCATACGTCGAGAACTTGTAGCCGCGGCGGTATTCGAACTTGTCCACCGCCTTCATCAGGCCGATGTTGCCCTCCTGGATCAGGTCCAGGAACTGCAGGCCGCGGTTGGTGTACTTCTTGGCGATGGAGATCACCAGGCGCAGGTTCGCCTCGACCATCTCCTTCTTCGCCTTGCGCGCCTTGGCTTCGCCATAGGCCATCGCACGGCTGATTTCCTTGATCTCGGCCAGGGTCAGGTGGTTCGCCTTCTCCAGGTCGATGGTGGCCTGCTGCTCGGCGATGATCTGGTCCTTCACGTCACGCAGGGCCGAGGACCACTTCTGCTTGCGCTTGAGCGCGTCTTCCACCCACTCCAGGTTGGTCTGGTTGCCTTCCCAGGAACGGATGAAGTCCTTGCGCGGCATCTTGGCGACGTTGGTCGACAGATACAGCACGCGGCGCTCATGGTCCTTGATGGTGTTCTGCACTTCGCGCAGCTGGCGCACCAGCACGTCGGTCAGCGGCAGCGGCAGCTTCAGGGTGACGAAGATCGCGGCGATGTCCTCGCGCGCCTTGGTCACCAGCTTGTGCTCGGCGCCGTGCTTGGCATACGCCTTCTTGAACTTGGCCAGCTCGTTGGCCAGGTTCTCCATGCGCGTGGCGACTTCCACCGGGTCCGGGCCGACCGGGCCGGTGTCCTCGTCGGCACCCTCCACGTCGTCCTCGTCCTCGTCGTCCTCCGAACCCTCGGCATCGGCGTCGCCACCGGAAGCCTCCAGCTCGGCGGCGGCCGCGTCGGCCTCCTCGATCAGGTCGTTGAAGCCGACGATCACTTCGGCCAGGCGCTTCTTGCCTTCCTTGTGCGCTTCGTAATCGTTGAGCAGCAGCTCGGCCGAGGCCGGGAAGGTGCCCAGGGCGGCCTGGACCTGGCCCAGGCCTTCCTCGATACGCTTGGCGATGGCGATTTCGCCTTCGCGGGTCAGCAGCTCGACCGTACCCATCTCGCGCATGTACATGCGCACCGGGTCGGTGGTGCGGCCACCCTCGGTATCCAGGGCGGTCAGGGCGGCGGCGGCTTCCTCGGCGGCGGTGTCGTCCACCTCGCGGTTGCCGGTGTTGCCGTCATTGAGCAGCAGGGTCTCGGCATCGGGTGCCACTTCATGGACGTCGATGCCCATGCCGTTGATCATGCCGATGATGTCTTCGATCTGCTCCGGGTCGACCAGGTCATCCGGGAGGTGGTCGTTGACCTCGGCGTAGGTCAGGTAGCCCTGTTCCAGGCCCTTGCTGATCAGTTGCTTGATGTCGGATTGCTGGGCAGGACGTTCGTTGGCCATGAGTGCTCGCGCCACCGGCTGGGAAGGAATGAGAGAGAACCTAGCATTATACCAGCGACTGACCCCGTCTGCCGGATGCGGCGGGGAAATGCTGGGCCAGGGCAAACCGCGCGACTTCGCTGTCGGCGTCAGGGTCTGAGCAGGAACGTGACCGGGCCGTCATTGACCAGGCTGACCACCATATGGGCCCCGAAACGGCCCGTTTCCACCCCCGCAACGTGTTTTTCGCAACAGATCGCCACCAGATGATTGAACCCGCGTTCAGCCTCCTGCGGCGGCGCGGCGGTGGTGAAGCTGGGCCGCATGCCGGAGCCGGTGTCGGCGGCCAAGGTGAACTGGCTGACCAGCAGCAGGCCGCCGGCGGTGTCGGTGAGGGAGCGGTTCATGCGGCCGGCGTCGTCGGCGAAGACCCGGTAGCCGAGCAGGCGCTCGGCCAAGCGGCGGATCATCGCGTCGGTGTCGCCGGGCTCCATGCCGATCAGGGCCAGCAGGCCCGGGCCGATCTGGCCGACCACTTCACCTTCCACCTCGACCTGGGCCTGGGTGACACGCTGGATCAGGGCAAGCATGGCGTTCTTCAAGGGGAGGGAGGGGCAGGATCGTTCAAGGGCGCGCAAGTTGTCATCCGGATTCCTGGATGCGGACACCCCGATCAGCACCCGTAGGAGCGGCTTCAGCCGCGACGGCCTGCCGGAGGCAGCCCTGGATCCGACGCCGCACGGTCGGGGCTGAAGCCCCTCCCACAAGAGTAAGGACCCTCCCACAAGAGGAAGCCCCCTCCCACAAGACGGTCACTCCGACAGGAGCGCATCGCTTTCCGGCAGCCCGTTTAGAATTCCCCGGATGAATGCCGATCTCCGCGCCGGATGGCTGTACCGGACCGCCACCCTGCTGGGCCGCCTGCCCTGGCCCGTCCTCAAGGCCCTCGCCGACGCCATCGCCTGGCTGTGGCTGCGCCTGGACGCGCGCGAAAGCCGCGTCGTGCGCCGCAACCTCGAACTCGCCTACCCCGAGCTGAGCCCCGCCGAGCGCGCCGCGCTGCATCCGCGCGTCCTGCGCTCCACCGCCCGGCAGACCTTCGAGATGCTGCGCACCTGGACCCGCCCGCCGGCCCAGAACCTCGTCCGCCTGCGCGAACGCCACGGCCAGGACCTCTATGACGCGGCGCTGGCCTCCGGCCGCGGCGTCATCGTCGCCGCGCCGCACTTCGGCAACTGGGAGTTGCTCAACCAGTGGCTGGCCGAGCGCGGGCAGATCGCCATCGTCTACCGCCCGCCGGATTCCCCCGTCGTCGACGGCTTCCTGCAGCGCGCGCGCGGCAAGGAGAACGTGCGCCAGGTACGCGCCGAAGGCCCGGCCGTCCGCCAGCTGTTCAAGGTGCTCAAGGACGGCGGCGCGGTCGGCATCCTGCCGGACCAGCAACCCAAGATGGGCGATGGCGTGTTCGCGCCGTTCTTCGGCCAGCAGGCACTCACCATGACCCTGGTCAACCGCCTCGCCGAGCGCACCGGTGCCATCGTGCTGTACGGCTGGGTGGAACGCCTGAGCGACGATCTCGACTTCGCGCTGCATATCGAGCCCGCCGACCCGGCGCTGGCCGACCCGGACCCGGTCGTGGCCGCCACCGCGCTCAACGCCGGCCTGGAACGCATCGCCCGCCGCGACCCCACCCAGTACCAGTGGACCTACAAGCGCTACACGCTGCGCCCGCCCGGCAGCGGCGAAGCCAACCCTTACGCCACCGCGCGCCATCCGCACTGACACGCGATTGCCACCATCCCTGCGACAAGTTGTTGCAGGCGCTTTTTCCACATTGAACGGCCCCTGCCCGCCCCCATCAGGGAACTTCATGGACATTTCGACCCCCGCCCCCCGCCTCGACCCCTTCGGCGACCCCGCCGCCATCCGCTGCGAGCGCGCGGCCTCCGAGCTGCGCGCCGGTCGCCCGGTGGTGCTGCGCGACGGCAGCGGCCAGACCCGCGCGGTGATGGCGCTGGACAGCAGCACCGCACATTCCTATGCCGCGTTCGCCGAGGCCGCCGGTGGGCAGCACTATCTGTTCCTCACCCCGACCCGCGCCCAGGTGCTCGGCCTCGATGCGCCCAGTGGTGCGCGCGTGCCGCTGGCGGATGTGTCCTACGACGCGCTCGCCACGCTGGCCTACCTGCGCCAGGCGCAGGTGCCGGCACGGCACGCGGCCGGTGATGCGCTCGATGCAGGCGCGGTCGAGATCGCCCGCCTCGGCCTGCTGCTGCCGGCGATGATCGCGGTGCCGCTGACGCCGGAGACCGAAGCCGCCTTCGCCGCCTGCCAGTGGCTGGACCTGTCGGACCTCGCCGAAGGTTGCGCGCGTGCCGCCGCGCGTCCCTACGAACTGGTCACCCGCACGCCGGTGCCGCTGCGCGATGTCGGCATGAGCGAATTCGTGGTGTTCCGCGGCGGCGTCGCCCAGCGCGACCAGGTCGCGATCATCGTCGGCCAGCCGGACCTCTCCAAGCCGGTACCGGTGCGCGTGCATTCCTCCTGCCTCACCGGCGACCTGTTCGGCTCGCTCAAGTGCGACTGCGGCGACCAGCTGCGCCGCGGCCTGGACAAGCTCAAGGCGCTCGGCGGCGGCGTGCTGCTGTACCTGGACCAGGAAGGCCGCGGCACCGGCATCGCGGCGAAGATGCGCGCCTACGGCTACCAGCACGCCGGCCTGGACACCATCGACGCCGATGCCCAGCTCGGCTTCGGCCCCGACGAGCGCCGCTACGGCAGCGCGGTGGCGATGCTGCACGGCCTGGGCATCGAGCGCATCACCCTGCTGACCAACAACCCGAGCAAGGTCGAGCGCCTGCGCGCGGCCGGCATCGAGGTGGTCGAGCGCCTCCCGGTCACCGGCGAGATCACCCACGAGAACGAGCAGTACCTGCGCACCAAGGCGGCCCGCGCCGGCCATGCGCTGGACGTGGACGCGCTGATCCTCGCCTCGCAATAACCCCCGTGGTTCCGGCGCCGGCTGCGGCGCCGCTATGCTGGGCGCCATTCCACCAGGCGCCCGCATCGTGTCCGATCCTTCGCCGTCGTCGTCCGAGCCCGCTGTTCCGTCCGCCCCCGCCCCAGACTGGCAACCGCTGCCGGTGCGCGGCGCGATACTGGCCGGGGCGATGGTCGGCCTCTCGCTGCTGATTCCGTGCCTGGTAGTGGGCGGCGGCATCCTCGTGCGCATCGGCGAAGGGTCGCCGCTGCCGCTGCCGTGGCCGGCCAGCGCCGGCATTGCCGCGGTGCTGGTGCTGCTGCTCGCCGGGCTTGCCTATCGTCGCCGTCGCCGCGTGCGCTGGCTGCTCGACGTGCAGGGGCTGGCGGTGCGCCGCGGCGGCCTGTGGCAGTCGGAAACCCGCGTGCCCGCCAGCCGCGTGCAGCACCTGGACCTGCGGCGCGGCCCGCTGGAGCGGATGCTCGGCCTGTCCACGCTGGTGGTGCATACCGCCGGCAGCCGCTTCGGCGCGGTCTCCATCGTCGGCCTCGAGGTCGGCGACGCCGAACGCCTGCGCGAGCGCCTCTCGCGCCAGCTCGACCAGGACGACGACGCGCTGTGAGTACCCCGGATATCGACGCGGGCGAACAGCGGCTGCATCCGCTGTCATGGCTGTTCGTGCTGCTGCAGCAGGCGCGGCAGTTCTTCATTCCGCTGGTGCTGCTGGTGTTCTTCGGCCAGCGTGGCGATCGCGAGGACGGTTACGCCCATCTCGCCAGCCTGGCCGCGCTGGGCGTGCTGGTGGCGATTTCGGTGCTGCAGTACCTGACCTACCGCTACCGCCTCGGCCCGGACGCGATCCACATCCGCAGCGGCCTGCTCGAACGCAGCTGGCGCGACATCCCGTATGCGCGCATCCACAACGTGGCGTTGCACCAGAGCGTGCTGCATCGCCTGTTCGGCGTGGCCGAGGTGCGGCTGGAGTCGGCTGGCGGCGCGCGCCCGGAAGCCCAGATGCGCGTGCTGCGGCTGGATCGCGCACTGGCGCTGGAGCAACGCGTGCGCCATGGCACGCGGGCGAGCGTCGACACCGCGGCCCCGGATGCGCCTACCCGCGAACCGGCCAGCCGCACGCTGCTGGGCTTGCCGATACCCGAGGTGATCCGCCTCGGCCTGGTCTCCAACCGCGGCATGGTGGTGGTCGCAGCCGCGTTCGGCGTGCTCTACCAGGCGTTCCCGGAGCGCTCGGTCACCCGCTTCATCGCCGACAACGGCGAAGTGGCCTACCGCTATGTGCACCAGCTCCACCCGGGGATGGCGGCCACGGCGGTGGCGGCGGTCCTGCTGCTGGTGCTGCTGTTGCTGGCGATGCGTGCGCTGTCGGTGGTGCTGGCGCTGGTGCAGTACTACGGCTTTCGCCTCAGCGAGACCGAGCGTCGCCTTACCGTCGAGCGCGGCCTGCTCACGCGCATCCGCACCAGCACCACGCGCCGGCGCATCCAGGCCTGGACGCTGCGCGAGGGCTTCCTGCACCGCTGCCTGCACCGGCGTCGCCTGCAGGTGGATACCGCCGCCTCGCAGCAGCATGACGACCACGGCCGCGCGTTCCGCGACGTGGCCCCGATCGCCACGCCGCAGGCCTGCGATGCGCTGATCGCCGACCTGCTGCCGCACGTGGCCTGGCCGCCGGCACAGTGGACGCCGGTGCCGCGCGCCAATGGCTGGCGGCTGGCGCTGCCCTCGTTGTGGCTGCTGCCGGTCGCGGCGATGGCGTCGTGGCACGTGGGGCCGTGGATCTGGCTGTTGCTGGCGTGGTGGCCGTGGTCGCTGTTCGCGGCGTACCGGCAGGTGGCGCGGATGGGCTGGTCGGTGGACGGCGAGCGCGTGGTGGTGCGCGGCGGCTGGTGGGACCGCTGGTGGCGCATGGCCGAACTGGACAAGCTGCAGTCGCTGCAGTTGTCGCGCTCACCGCTGGACCGGCTGTGCGGCACCGCGTCGCTGTGGCTGGATACCGCGGGGGCGAGTGGCGCGGTGCCGCCGCTGCGCCTGCGGCTGCTGCCGCTGGCGCAGGCCGAGGCGCTCTACGCGCAGCTCGGCGCGCGGCTGGCGCGGCGACGCCTGCGCTGGTGATTCAGCGCTGCGCCGGGCCCCAGTAACCGAGATCCTTGCGGATCTGCAGCC
>DJAN01000114.1 GCA_002429615.1 Lysobacteraceae bacterium UBA6001 | reverse complement strand
GCGCGCCGAAGGCGCGGGGGAATTGGAAGCGCAGCTTGTGCGGGGGCCCAGGGTTGCGCTATCGCGCAACCCTGGGGGCGAAGCCCGCAAGGCGGGCATCGCGTTTACACCGCATCGGACAACGAAGTGAACGTGAAATCGCGCAGGCGCATCGGCGGGATCATCATCACGAAGCTCGACTCGTCACCGGCCACGCGCACCGGCTTGCCCAGCTCGTCGATGTTGTTGAGCATGATCACCGGCGATTCGTTGAAGCGGAAGTTCTTCACCGGGTACTTGATCTGCCCGTTCTCGATGTAGAACGTGCCATCGCGGGTCAGGCCGGTCAGCAGCACGGTCTGCGGGTCCACCATGCGGATGTACCAGGTACGGGTGACCAGGATGCCCTTCTCGGTGGTGCGCACCAGGTCGGCGATGGACTTGTCGCCACCGGCCATCAGCAGATTGCCCGGCTCGCCGATCGCGCGCTTGCCGTTCTTCTGCGCCCAGAAGCGCGAGTAGTTGAGGTTGGCGATCTTGCCGTTCTCGACGATGGCCATCTTCTCGCGCGGCAGGCCCTCGTCGTCCCACGGCAGCACCGGCGCGCCGGGGTGCCACGGGTCGGCGGTGATGTTCACGCGCGGGTCGTAGACCTGCTCGCCGAGCTTGTTGCCGCCGCCCTTCTTGGACAGGAAGCTTCGGCCTTCATCGGCCGAGCGCGCGCTGAAGAAGTTCATCATGAAGGAGATCAGGCCCGCGGCCGCAGCCGGTTCCAGGATCACCGTGTACTTGCCCGGCTCCAGCGCCTTGGCCTCGGACGATTCGCTGGCCTTGCGCATCGCGATGCGGATGTCCTGCTCGGCCTTGAAGTCCGCCGCGTCCTTGAGGTTGCGGCCGACCCAGCCCGAGCCGCGGCCATCTTCGGTGCGCACGGTGCAGGTGTAGTCGAAACGGGTGCCGCGCTGGTAGCCGAAGTTGCCGTTGGAGTTGGCGATGGCGGTGAAGCTCTGGCCATCCTCCAGGAAGCCGGCGGCGATCAGCCCATGGCCCTTGCACGGGGCGATGGAGTCGGCGGCGACCTTGGCACGGAATTCCGGGTCGATGGCGGCGGTGGATTCGCTGAAGGTCGGGCTCGGCTTGTAGTCCTGCTTCTGCACGGCCGGGATGAACTCCGGGTTCTCCGGCGCCAGGCGGGCGAGGTCTTCGGCGCGGCGCACCACGCGCTCCAGCGAGGCGTCGTCGAACTCGTTGATGGTGGCGATGCCCACGCGCTTGCCGAAGGCGACCTGCACCGCCAGCTCGGTGTTGTCGACGATGCCGCTGGTGGAAACGTTGTTGAGCGCGAAACGGATGTTGCCGTCGATCGAGCCGGACAGCTGGGCGGTGCACTCGTCCGCCTTGGACAGCTTGATGACCTTGTCCAGGATGGCCTTGGCCTGTGCTTCGGTGAGGATGCTCATGAGGTAAGGCTCCGGATCAGCCCAGCGAACGGGCGGTGTTGATGACGTTGATGCCGTTGAAGCGCGCGGTCGAGGAACCATGCGAGACCGCCGAGACCTGGCCCGGCTGGCCCTTGCCGTCGAAGAACGAGCCACCCAGGCGGTAGTCGCGCTCGTCGGCCACGGCCACGCAGGCGTTCCAGAATTCCGGCGTGCGGATCTGGTAGGCCACGTCTTCGAGCATGCGGGTGATCTTGCCTTCCTTGATCTCGTAGAACAGCTGGCCGCCGAACTGCGCGTTGTAGCGCTGCTGGTCGATCGAGAAGGAACCGTCGCCGATGATGTAGATGCCGTTCTCGACGTCCTTGATCATGTCCGCGACGCTGAGCGGGGTCTTGCCCGGCGCCATCGAGACGTTGGCCATGCGCTGGAACTGCACGCTGGACCACGAATCGGCGTAGCAGCAGCCGTCCGACTCGGTCTTGCCGAGGATGTGCGCCTGGTCGCGGATGGCCTGGTAGTCGACCAGCACGCCGTCCTTGATCAGGTCCCAGCGCTTGGTCTTCACGCCCTCGTCGTCGTAGCCCACCGCACCCAGGCTGCCCGGCTGCACCTTGTCGGCGAAGATGTGCACCTTGTCGCTGCCGTACTGGAAATGCGACTTCTGCTTGTCGAGCGTGGCGAAACTGGTGCCGGCGTAATTGGCTTCGTAGCCGAGCACGCGGTCCAGCTCCAGCGGATGGCCGACCGACTCGTGGATCGTCAGCCAGGTATGCGATGGATCCAGCACCAGGTCGTACTTGCCCGGCTTCACCGACGGCGCCTTGAGCTTCTCCTGCGCCTGCTTGGCCGCGGCGATGGCGTCTTCCTTCATGTCGTAGGACAGGCCGTAGTTCACCACCCCGTTCGGGGTGAGGACCTTGCCGGAAGCGGCGCCGTCCAGGTACTCGTAGCCCATGCCCATCGGCGCGGACAGGCCTTCGCGGGTGCGGAACTTGCCGCTGGCCTTGTCGATCGCGGTGACGGTCATCGGTGCCCAGATGCGGTGTACGTCCTGGTCGATGTACGAGCCGTCGGTGCTGGCGAAATACTTCTGCTCGTTGACCACGAACAGCATCGAATTGACGAAGTTGGCGCCGGCGTTCATGGCCGCGGCGTTGACGCCGAGCAGCAGGTCGACCTTGTCCTTGATCGGCACTTCCATCGCGTTCTTGGTGAGCGGCGTCTTCCACGACACCTCGCCGAAGCCGGGCGCCTTGGCCAGCTGCACCGGGGCGGTCTGGATCTTGGCGTTGGCCTTGGCGATGGCCGCCGCCTGCTGCGCGGCCTTGGCCACGCCCTGCTCGGTCAGCTCGTTAGTGGCGGCGAAGCCCCAGGCACCGTTGGCGATCACGCGGATGCCCACGCCGGTGGACTCGGTGTTCACCACGTTCTGGACCTTGTCCTCGCGGGTGATCACGAACTGGCGCAGGTAGCGGCCCACGCGCACGTCGCAGTAGCTGGCGCCGGCGCCGCGTGCGGCGGTCAGCGCGGTATCGGCCAGGCGCTTCTTGTGCGCCGGATCGAGGATGGTCAGCAACTGCTCGGCCGCGATGGCCTTGCCGAAGATGGACGGCACCAGCAGGCCGCCGGCTGTCAGCCCGCTCAGGGCCAGGAAATCACGTCGTTGCACGGCGATACTCCCCGAAATCCCGCGCCCGGCGCGGTAGTGTTGGATGGACGCGGCCCCACTGCCCGCGTCGCTGATTCTTGCGGGACGCACCTTGGCGCGTCATGTGACTTTCGACAGGGTAAGGCGATGGGGCTGCCCGATCGTCGCCGCCTGGCGGGCGCGGCTTCGGCCGCGCGCCAGGGAAAGCGTGACCTTAGCCCAGCGAACGCGCGGTATTGATCACGTTCACCCCGTCAAACCGCGTCGTCGCCGAACCGTGCGACACCGCCGAGACCTGGCTGGGCTGGCCCTTGCCATCGAAGAACGAGCCGCCGAGGCGGAAGTCGCTTTCGTCGCAGATCGCCGAGACCGAGTTCCAGAACTCCGGCGTGCGGATCTGATAGGCGCCGTCCTCGACCAGGCGGGTCACCTTGCCGTGCTCGATCTCGTAGATCAGCTGGCCGCCGAACTGCGCGTTGTAGCGCTGCTGGTCGATCGAGTACGAGCCGCGGCCGTGGATGTACAGGCCCTTCTCCACGCCGGCCACCATCTTCGCCACGTCCAGCGGCTGCTTGCCAGCCGCCAGCGAGACATTGGGCATGCGCTGGAACTGCACGCTGGACCAGGCGTCGGCGTAGCTGCAACCGTCCGACTCGGTCTTGCCGAGGATATGCGCCTGGTCACGCGTGCACTGGTAATCGACCAGGATGCCGTCGCGCACCAGGTCCCACTGCTTGGTCTTCACGCCTTCGTCGTCGTAGCCCACCGCGCCGAGGCTGCCGGCACGGGTCTTGTCGGCGACGAAGTTCACCAGCGGGCTGCCCCAGCGGAAGCCGGCATCGCGCTTGTCCACGGTGGCGAAACTGGTGCCGGCGTAGTTGGCCTCGTAGCCCAGCACGCGGTCCAGCTCCAGCGGGTGGCCGACCGACTCGTGGATGGTCAGGAACAGGTTGCTCGGGTCGATCACCAGGTCGTACTTGCCCGGCTTCACCGAGGGCGCGGACAGTTTCGCGCGCGCCTGCTTCGCCGCCGCCACCGCGTCCTCGCGGGCGTCATAGGACATGCCGTAGGCGATCAGCCCACCCGGCAGGTGGTGCTTCTGGGCGGCGTCGCCGTCGAGGTACTCGTAGCCCATGCCCACCGGGGCGCCGAGGCCATCGCGGGTACGGAACTTGCCACTGGCCTTGTCTACCGCGGTGACGGTGAAGGGCAGCCACAGGCGATGGATGTCCTGGTCGATCCACGAGCCGTCGCTGCTGGCGAAATACTTCTGCTCGTTGATGGCGAACAGGCGCGAGGCGGCGAAGTCGGCGCCGGCATTCATCGCCGCGGCGTTGACGTCCAGCAGCAGCGCGACCTTCTCGGCCACCGGCACCTCCATCGCATTGCGCTTGATCGGCGTGCGCCAGCTCACGGTGCCGGCCGGCGTGACCGGCGCCAGTTCCACGCGGCGGTCGGCCATGCGCGCATTGGCCCGGGCGATGGCGATGGCCTGGCGCGCGGCGTTGGCCACGCCGTCGCTGGTCAGGGTGTTGGTGGCGGCGAAACCCCACGCGCCGTCGGCGATGACCCGCACGCCGACGCCGATGGACTCGCCGTTGACCACGTTCTCCACCTTCGCCTCGCGGGTGACCACGAACTGGCGCAGGTAGCGGCCCACGCGCACGTCGCAGTAGCTGGCGCCCGCGGCCTTGGCCGCGGCCAGCGCGGCATCGGCGAGGCGACGGTTGCGCGCGGTGTCGGCCGGCACGAGCAACTGCTCGGCGGCAATCAGGCGGGTGCTGGGCAGCAGCAGCCCGCCGGCGCCGAGCGCCGAGAGCTGCAGGAAGGTACGACGATCCACGCGAGGCTTCTCCTGGGACGGGCGCGTGCGGCATCCATCGCGCTGCGCAAACCCCGAGCGTGGCCGGCGCGCGGAAAGGCGGTCAAGTGACCGAGGTCATGGTGCTTCCACCCCTCGGCCAGATGCGCCGCCGTTCCGTGACGCCGTGCGTTGCTAGGCGCGGCACTGCTGGTTGAGGAAGGACACCAGGGATTGGTTGGCTTCGTCGAGCGCCTCCCCCATGCGGGCATTGGCGTTCTCCACCGATGCCGAATCGCCGGTCTTCCTCGGCTGCGCGCGGATGAGGAAGGGCGCGCGCCCGGCCAGATCCACGCGATAGACGGCCACGCCGCCGCGCGAAGCCCACAAGCTGTTCACGTACAGCCGTTTGATCTGCACGCTCGCCAAGGGCGCGGTCGGCTCGCTCGACCAGCGTGCCGCGGCCAGACGTTGGGATACGACGGCCGTCGCGTCGGCGAACGTCATGTTCTCGTTGCCCATCGAGCCGGCCGCCGCGTCGTCGCGGGCATCGGTGAGCTCGAGGCGGTAGTCGCATTGCAGGGACGACAGGTTGGCCGGTGCGAACTGGTCCGCACTGATCTTCTGTTCACTGCCGAATGCACTGGCGCAGGCGCCAAGGCACAGGCCGGCCAGCAGCAGGGCGCGCGTCATGGCGTGCCTCCCGCGGTGGCGGGCGAGGCCGCGGCCCCACCGGCGAGCAGCTCCGGCGTCAGCGGCTGGTGACCCGACAGGACTTCCAGCCCGTCTTCCTTCGTGCGTATCCATACCCATTGATCTCCCCTGCGTTCTTCCCGGCCCTTCAAGGACAGTTCGCCCAGCGTTACCTCGGTCTTGGGAATCTTGACGCCCCATTGGGCACGCCCCTCGCCACCGAAGTCGTAGGCCATCATGTCCATCACCTGCTGGCCGGCACGTTCGAGCAGCGAGGCCAGCATGTCGGCGGGCAGCGCGGCCCAGGTCGACGCCTCGGCGGGGGTCGCTTCGGTCAGGGTGTAGATGAACTGGTAGCGGTGATGGAAGGGCTGCTCGAACTTCATCTTCTGCTTGGGCAGCAGCATGCGATCGACCACCATGGCATCCAGGATCACCGTCAGCTGGCGGAAATCCTCGCTGACCGCGTAATAGGGATGCAGCGTGAGCGCGCGCGCGGGTAGTAGGCCTACTTCCTCGTAGGTGGAAGGAGACACGCGGGTCCACACGGTGGACGGAGCGGGCGACAGCCCTTCGGAAGCGATCCGCGCGCGCAGGATGGGCTCGAATGCCTTGCCGAAGGAGTAGTCGATGAGGCGATCGCGGATCGGCACGACCGCGGCCTCACCACCGCGTTCGGTTTTGGCCTGCAGGCCAAGCGCGACCAGCGAGCCGACCAGTCCATTGCCCGCCACGGACTTGGCACTGGCCGATGACGCCTTGTAGTAGATGCCCAGCTCGGGTTGGTCGAAATACACCTCCACCGGGAGGTTGTCGGCCAATGGCATTGGCAGTGGTTGTTCTTTCGCCCACGCACCTGCGTGCGCGAAAAGCAGCCCGACGACCAGGCTGGTTCGCAGGATCATTCCGTTTTTCCCCCTGATACCGCGGCGGAATGCCAGCGGCAAGACCATGACGGTCATGGCTTCGATTCTGTTTGATTCCGATGCGTGCGTAAAGCCGCGGGCCATGCGGCGATGACCCCGGTGCTCATCCCGCCAATGCCTGCAGCAACACCTTCGCCACCGACTGCGCCGACCGCCGCAACAGCGTGCCGTTGACCTGCAGCATGGCGTTGCCACCCGCAGGAGGAGCGGCGACATGCACGCCCTGCACCTGCGCCCGACGCGCCCATGCATCACCATCGGTCCCTTCGGGCAGGAACAGCAGCACGCTGCTGGTGCCCTCGGGCAGGCGTTCGATGCGCAGGCGCCCATCGGCCTGCAGCAACGCGAACAACTGCTCGGCCACCTGCCACGCACGTGCGTACTGCGATTCGTAGTCCGCCAGGTAATTCAAAGCCGGTGCCGTCAACGGCCACGCATGCGGCAGGCCGCCACCGAACATCCGCCGCTGTGGCCGCAGCGGTTCGATCAGCGCCGACTCGCCGGCCAGGATGGCGCCAGAGGCCGCGTTGAAATGCTTCCACAGCGAGACATAGACCGTATCGAACAGGCCCGCGTAGGCGCGCACGTCGTGCCCGGTGTGCTGCGGCAGGTTGAACAGCCGCGCACCGTCCAGATGCAGGCCGATGCCCTCGCCGCGCGCGTACTGGCACAGCGCGCGCACGTCTTCCCATGGCACATGGCGATGGCCGAGCCGGCGCACCGGGCTTTCCAGCGAGATCGCGCCGATCCGCATCGGCACCCTGCCCCCGGCCGCACGCGCCACTTCGGTGCGCACCGCCTCCAGGGGCAGCGCGGCGTTGTTCGAGTGCAGAGGCACCAGGTTCAGCGCGCTGAGCATGGAGGCGCAGTCACCGCTGTCGTTGTAGAGATGGCTTTCGGCCTGCACCAGCACGCGGCGATGCTCGCCGGCCAAGGCGCGTACCGCCAGGTGGTTGGCCAGCGTGCCGGTCGGCAGGTAGATCGCGGCAGGTTTGCCGAGCCGCCGGGCGAAGGCGCGTTCGATCTCCTCGATGGTGCCGCCGAGACTGTAGTAATCGGCTTCGAAATCCCGGTTGGCGGTCAGCTTCGACAGCTCGGCGGTGTATTGCGCGGGCGTCAGGCCCAGGCCGTCGGTGAGGAAATCCACGCGGCGGGAGGAAGCGCCGGCATCGGCGGCAAAGGCCGGTGCGCTGGCGCCCAGCGCGGGCAACGCGGCCGCCAGGCCGCTGGTGGCGAGAAAATTGCGACGATCCATGCACATCCCTGTGGTGCGTGCGCCGGCCCGGATGGCGGCGACATCGCCCCGAGCATAGCCGCCCCCACGCGTCAGCCGAAGAACCGGCTCGGCGCCTGCCCGAAGTGGCGACGGAACATGCGGGTGAAGGCACTGGCGTTCTCGTAGCCCAGCGTGGTCGCCACGTCGATCACCTTCTCACCACCGGCCAGGCGCTCCAGCGCGCGCAACAGCCTGGCCTGCGCACGCCATTGCGCGAAGCTCATGCCCAGCTCGCGCCGGCACAGGCGCTGGATGGTGCGCGCGTCGATGCCCAGCGCCTCGCCCCAGTCCGGCAGTGGCGCATTGTCTTCCGGGTGCACCTCGAAATGACGGGCGATGCGGCGCAGGCGCGGGTCGCTCGGTTCGGGCAGATGCAGCGGCAGTACCGGCATCGTGCGCAGCTCGTCGAGCAGCAGGCGCATCAGATGACCGTCGCGCGAATCCTCGGCATACGGCTGCACGATGCGCACCGCGCTTTCGATCAGCTCGCGCAGCAGCGGGCCGATATCCACCGCCGCGGCGCTGCGGGCGGGCAGGTGCGCCACCGCTTCCGGGCGGATATACAGGCTGCGCATATGCACCTCGCCGATGCAGCGCACGCTGTGTTCCCAGCCAGCCGGCATCCACAGCGCGCGCGTGCTCGGCACCACCCAGCGGCCCTGCTCGGCGGTGATCACCATCAGCCCGCGCACGGCGTGGATCAGCTGGTGCTTGGCGTGGCGGTGCGGCGGGATCAGCCGGCCGGTGGGGTAATCGACGGCCCGGCAGAAGACGTCCGAGGGGCTGGCGTCGATGTCGCGCAGGTGCGCCGGCGGGTAGCGCCAGGGCGGGATGTCCGTTTCGGCATGGGCCATGACCGGATCGCACGAGTACGACAGGGACGGGCAGCCTACCATGCGCCCCTCCCCACACTCCGTATGGTGGCCATGTCCAGTTCCGCTACCGCCGTCACCCCGGCCCAGGCCCCTGCCACCGCCCGTCCCGTCGTGGTCGGCGTGCTGGCGGCGATCACCTCCTCGCACCTGATCAACGACATGATGCAGTCGCTGATCCTGGCGATCTATCCGATCCTCAAGGGCGAGTTCTCGCTCAGCTTCGCCCAGGTCGGCCTGATCACCCTGACCTACCAGCTCACCGCTTCGCTGTTCCAGCCGCTGATCGGCCTGCGCACCGACGCCCGCCCGGCGCCCTACTCGCTGCCGATGGGCATGGGCTCGACCCTGGTTGGCCTGCTGCTGCTGGCCTACGCACCGAACTACGCGATGGTGCTGCTGGCCGCCGCGCTGGTGGGGGTCGGCTCGGCGGTGTTCCATCCCGAATCCTCGCGCATCGCGCGGCTCGCCTCGGGTGGACGGCATGGCCTGGCGCAGTCGGTGTTCCAGGTGGGCGGCAACACCGGCACGGCGGTCGGCCCGCTGATCGCCGCGGCGGTGATCGTGCCCTATGGCCAACATGCGGTGGCCTGGTTTGCCGGCGCGGCGCTGGTCGGCATCGGCCTGCTCTCCTATGTTGGCCGCTGGTACGCGCTGCACCTGGGCGCGCGCCCGGTGGCACGCAAGGCCGATGCGCACGCCCCCGCGCTGCCGCGCCGCACCGTGGCCTGGGTGATCGGCATCCTGCTGGTGCTGATCTTCTCCAAGTACTTCTACATCGCCGGCATCAGCAGCTATTACACGTTCTATCTGATCCACAAGTTCGGCGTGTCGGTACAGAGCGCGCAGCTGCACCTGTTCGCGTTCCTGCTCGCCTCGGCAGCCGGCACGCTGATCGGCGGACCGGTCGGCGACCGCATCGGCCGCAAGCCGGTGATCTGGGCCTCGATCCTCGGCGTGGCGCCGTTCGCGCTCGCGCTGCCGCACGTCGGGCTGGGCGCCACCACCGCGCTGACCATCATCATCGGCTTCGTGCTGTCCTCGGCGTTCTCCGCGATCCTGGTATACGCGCAGGAACTGATGCCGCACCGCATCGGCACGGTATCCGGCCTGTTCTTCGGTTTCGCGTTCGGCATGGGCGGCCTCGGCGCGGCGGTGCTTGGCCTGCTCGCCGACCGCACCAGCATCGAGCACGTGTACTGGCTGATCTCCTTCCTGCCGCTGCTGGGCATCGTCGCCGCGCTGCTGCCGCGCTCCCTTCGCCCCGCCATTGATGGCGGAACGATGCCGTCGCCACGGCAGGGATGAGTGAATCGCCGGGTTCTGCTGCGCGATACGCTCATGCATAGTGGCCGCTTTCGGACACGAGAGCGGACCGATGCGCGCCTGGACCCTGGCCCTGCCCCTGCTGTTCGCCTGTGCCGCCGCGTCGGCGGCGCCGCAGGCTGATGTGACCGTGCTGGAAGCCGGACATATCTATACGTCCGACCCGGCCCAGCCGCAGGTCAGCGCCATCGCCTGGGGACGTGACGGACGGCTGCTCGCCGCCGGTGACCCGGCCGCGCTCGCCAAGCAATACCCCACGGCCCGGCGCATCTCGCTGCCGAACGCCACGCTGCTGCCCGGCCTGATCGACGCGCATGGCCACGTCATGGGGCTGGGCTGGGCGCTGCTGCAGGCCAATCTCGTCGGTTCGGGCAGCAAGCAGGACGTGCTCGCGCGCCTGCAGGCGTTCGAGAAGACGCTCGCGCCCGGCGCGTGGCTCACCGGCAGCGGCTGGGACCAGAACGACTGGCCGGACAAGGCATTTCCGACCGCCGCCGATCTCGACGCCGCGTTTCCCGATCGGCCCGTGTGGCTGGAACGTATCGATGGCCACGCCGGCTGGGCCAACAGTGCCGCGCTGAAGCTGGCCGTGGCCCGGCAGCCGAAGATGTCCGACGCGGGCTGGCAGCCGGAAGGCGGCCGCATCGAACGCGCCTCAGGCGGCCAGCCGGCTGGCGTGCTGGTCGATGGCGCCATGCCGCTGATGCATGCGGTGATGCCCGCGCCGGACCAGGCCACGCGCGAGCGCGCGCTGTCGCTGGCGGTGGAGACGGCAGTGCGCAACGGCCTGACCGGTGTGCACGACATGGGCACCTCGCGCGAGGACCTCGCGCTGATGCGCCAGTTCGCCGACCAGGGCCGCCTGCCGCTGCGCATCGATACCTATGCCGATGGCGACAGCGGCGCTTTGACCGACCTGTGCGCGAACGGCCTGTACACCCATCCCGGTGGCCGGCTGAAGATGGGTGGGGTGAAGCTCTACATGGACGGCGCGCTCGGCAGCCGCGGTGCGGCGCTGTTGCAGGACTACAGCGACGACCATGGCAACCGCGGCCTGCTCGTCACCGACCCGGTGGCCTACGCGAAGGCGGTGGCGAAGGCGAAGTCCTGCGGCGTGCAGGTGGCCACGCATGCGATCGGCGACCGCGGCAACCGCATCGTGCTCGATACCTACGAGAAGACCCTGGGCACGGATCGCACGCACGACCATCGCTGGCGCATCGAACACGCGCAGGTGCTGAGCCCCGAGGACCTGCCGCGCTTCGCGCCGCTGGGGGTGATCGCCTCGATGCAGCCGACCCACGCGACTTCCGACATGCCGTGGGCGCAGGATCGCCTTGGCCCGCAGCGCATCCTCGGTGCCTATGCCTGGCACCAGCTGCTGGACAGCGGCGCGCGACTGGCGCTGGGCTCGGATTTCCCGGTGGAATCGCCTGACCCGCGGCTGGGCCTGTATGCCGCGGTGACCCGCCAGGATCGTGCCGGGCAGCCGCCGGGCGGCTGGCTGCCGGCGCAGAAGCTGAGCCTGTCCGAAGCCCTGCGCGGCTTCACCGCCGATGCGGCGTATGCGGGCTTCGACGAGCAGAAGGTCGGGCAGCTCAAGGCCGGGCTGCGCGCGGATTTCGTGGTGCTGGACCAGGACCCGTTCGCGGTGCCGGAATCGGCACTGGACGATCTGCCGATCCGCGCGACCTGGGTGGATGGCGCGGCGGTGTACGAGAACAAGGACTGAGATGGCTACGTTGTAGGAGCGGCTTCAGCCGCGACGCGCGATGTCGACAGCGGCAGCATGGCGGTCGCGGCTGAAGCCGCTCCTACATATGCAGGGATATCGCCCGCTCATGCGGCGAATGCCGCCACGTCCAGCTGTTCCCACGCCGGCACATCCCCCAGCTGCGCCAGCAGATAGTCCACGAAGGCCCGCACGCGGGGCGGCTGCTGGCTGCGCGCCGGCATCACCGCGCTGATCTGCGATTCCGGTGGCGGCCAGTCCGGCAGCAGCACCTTGAGCCGACCCGCGCGCAGGTCGTCGGCGACATGCCACAGCGAATGCAGCGCGATGCCCTGCCCGGCCAGTGCCGCGGCGCGCAGCAGTTCGCCGTGGTTGCTTTCGAAGCGGCTGTGCATGCGCACGCGCAGCACGCTGCCGTCGGGGCCGACGAGCGACCAGGTGTCCTGGCGGCCATCGCGGCCCACCAGCAGCACGCCGGTATGCGCGGCCAGATCTTCCGGGTGGCGGGGAATCCCGTGCGTCTTCAGATAGTCCGGCGCGGCGACGAGCACCCGCCGGTTGTTGGCGATGCGGCGCGCCACCAGACCGGAGTCCGCCAGCGGGCCGATGCGGATCGCCAGGTCGTAACCATCCTTGATCAGATCCACAAGGTCGTCGCTGAGGTGCGCGCTCACCGCCACCTGCGGGTGCAGCCGTTGGAAGCCCGGCAGCCAGCCGGAGACGTATTGCAGGCCGAACGAGGCCGGCAGGGTCATCCGCAGGTTGCCCGCCACCGCCTGGGCGCTCTCGCGCAGGCCATCGGCCAATGCTTCCAGGTCCTGCACCAGGATGCGCCCGCGCTCGGCCAGTGCCTGCCCTTCCGGGGTGGGATGCAGTCGCCGCGTGGTCCGGTGCAGCAGACGAACCCCCAGCGCGCGTTCCAGGCGCTGCAGGCGTTGGCTCGCCACCGCCACGGACAGGTCCAGGCTGCGGGCGGCCGCGCTGATCGAGCCCTGGTCGAGCACACGCAGGAACAGGGCGATGTCGCCGAGGCGGTCCATGCGTTATCAACGAAATCTTGAAGATGATTCAGGATAACAGTGGTTTTCGGGTAAAAGCAGCTGGCGCAGCCTAGGCGCCTTCTTCCCTACCCCGGAGCCGGCCATGTCGCCCGCTGCTGTCGCGTCGCGTACCCCCATCGCGCTGTACGCCCTGACCGTCGGTGCCTTCGGCATCGGCACCACCGAGTTCGTCATCATGGGCCTGCTGCAGCAGGTTGCCGCCGACCTGCACGTCTCGATCCCCGCCGCCGGCCTGCTGATCAGCGGCTATGCGCTGGGCGTGTTCGTCGGCGCGCCGGTGCTGACGCTGCTCAGCGCGCGCTGGCCGCGCAAGGCCGTGCTGGTCGCGCTGATGGTGATCTTCACCCTGGGCAACATCGCCTGTGCGCTGGCCCCCGGCTACGCCAGCCTGATGGCCGCGCGCGTACTGACTTCATTGGCGCACGGCACGTTCTTCGGCGTCGGCGCGGTGGTGGCGACCTCGCTGGTTGCCCCCGAACGCCGTGCCTCGGCGATCTCGCTGATGTTCGCCGGCCTCACCGTCGCCACCCTGCTCGGCGTGCCGGCCGGTGCGTGGCTCGGCCTGCACCTGGGCTGGCGCGCGACGTTCTGGGCGGTGGCCGTGGTCGGCGTGGTGGCCTCCCTGGCGGTCGCCGCATGGGTGCCGGCCAGCGTGCGTGGCGGCGAGCCGGCGCCGTGGCGCGAGGAAGTCGCGGTGCTGGCGCGGCCGCAGGTGCTGCTGGCGTTGCTGATGACCGTGCTCGGCTTTGGCGGCGTGTTCGCGGTGTTCACCTATATCCAGCCGCTGCTGGTGGAGGTGACCGGTTTCAGCCAGGCCGCGGTGTCGCCGATCCTGCTGCTGTTCGGCGCGGGGATGATCGTCGGCAACTTGCTGGGCGGCCGCCTGGCCGATCGCCGTCCGGTCATGGCGTTGCTGGGGACGCTCGCCGCGCTGGCGCTGGCCAGCGTCGTGCTCGCGCTCTCGGTGCATGCGCCGGTCGCGATGGTGTTGGCCGTCGGCCTGCTGGGCGTGGGCGCGTTCGCCACGGTGGCGCCGCTGCAGCTGCGGGTGCTGCAGGAAGCGCAGGGCGGGCAGAACCTGGCGTCGAGCCTCAACATCGCCGCGTTCAACCTGGGCAATGCGTTCGGCGCTTGGCTGGGCGGCGTGGTGGTGGCCAGTGCGGCGGGCCTGCCGGCCACGCCGTGGGTGGCGGCCGGCGTGACGTTGGCGGGCCTGGCGGTGGCGGCGTGGAGCGTGCGGCTGTCGCAACGCGGCCGCGCCACGGTGGCCTGCGCGCAGGCCGGTTGAGGAGAGGACATCATGGAAACCCGACTGCTCGGCCGTTCCGGCTTCAAGGTCCCCGTGCTCGGCTTCGGCGCCGGCACCTTTGGCGGCAAGGGGCCGCTGTTCTCCGCCTGGGGAGACACCGGCGTGGGGCAGGCGAAGCGGATGATCGACCTGTGCCTGGACGCAGGCGTGAACCTGTTCGATACCGCCGACGTGTATTCCGATGGCGCCTCGGAGGAGATCCTCGGCGCCGCGCTGCAGGGCCGGCGCGACGCGGTGATCCTCTCGACCAAGACCGGCTTGCGCCTGGGCGAGGGCCCGAACGACGCCGGCGCTTCGCGCTGGCGCCTGCTGCGCGCGGTGGACGCTTCGCTGCGCCGCCTGCGCACCGACTACATCGACCTGCTGCAACTGCACGCCTTCGACGCGCTCACGCCACTGGAGGAAACCCTCTCCACCCTCGACGACCTCGTGCGCGCGGGCAAGGTGCGCTACATCGGCGCGTCCAACTACGCGGGCTGGCAGCTGATGAAGGCGCTGTCGATCAGCCAGGCCCACGGCTGGCAGCGGTTCGTCGCCCACCAGGCGTATTACTCGCTGGCCGGGCGCGACTACGAGTGGGAGCTGATGCCGCTGGGGCAGGACCAGGGCGTGGGCGCGGTGGTGTGGAGCCCGCTGGCCTGGGGCCGGCTGACCGGCAAGCTGCGTCGCGGCGAGCCGTTGCCCGGGCGCAGCCGGCTGCACGACACCGCGTCGGTCGGGCCGGCGATCGACGAGGGGCGCTTCTACGACATCGTGGACGTCCTGCTGGAGATCGCCGGGGAAACCGGCCGCAGCGTGCCGCAGGTGGCGATCAACTGGCTGCTGCAACGCCCCACCGTCAGCACCGTGCTGATCGGGGCGCGGGACGAGGCGCAGCTGCTCCAGAACCTGGGCGCGGTGGGCTGGTCGCTCGACGCCGGGCAGATGGCGCGGCTGGACGAGGTGAGCCGAGTGGATTCGCCCTACCCCTACTACCCCTATTGGCGAGGCCAGTTCTCCGAACGGGCGCCGGTGATCGCGGATCAAGGCCGATAAATCGTTACATGAATCGTTACATGGTTATATCGAAACTGGCGCACGCGTGGAAATAAAATCCTTTCACATCAGTATCATGTGCTAGGCTCGGGCGGAACAATCGTTACAGGAATCGTTACATGCCTGCCGATTCGCCCCAGGTCACCGAGCGCCTGCGCCAGCTCCTGGCGAGCCGGGGCCGCCTGTCCGCCGCCGACGCGCTGGCCGGCCTCGACGTGACCCGCCCCACGCTGGCCCGCGCCGTCGTGCCGCCGGTGGTGCGCCTGGGCAAGGCCCGGGCGACCGAATACGCCCTGCAGCGGAATATCCGCGGCGAGTCGCAATGGCCGCTCTACCGGATGACGCCGGAGGCGCGCATCTTTGCCGTCGGCACGCTGGTCGCGCTGGAGCGCGGCGAGTTCGCCCTGGTATCGGACATGCCGCGGCCGGCACTGATGCATCCGCCCTTCGAGCGGGGCATTTACCCGGACGTGCCCTGGTTCCTGGACGACCTGCGTCCCAACGGCTTTCTCGGGCGTACCTACGCGCACCGCGTGTCGCAGGAACTGCGCGTGCCGGCCGACATCAAGCTGTGGAATGCCGAACATGTCATCGCCGCGCTGCTGCATGGCGGCGCCACGCAAAGCGGCGACCTGATGCTGGGTGACCTGGCGATGGCGCGCGCGGTGCGCGAGCTCGACACGCCCGCTGACGAAGTGCCCCGCGCCGACCGCCTGCGCCGCTACCCCGAACTGGCGGCCGACGTGATGCGTGGCGAACCGCCCGGCTCTTCGCCCGGCGGCGAACAGGCGAAGTTCACCGCCACGCTGCGGGAGGGCGATGCCCGCCAGGCGGTGATCGTGAAGTTCAGCGCGGCCGAGGACAGCCCGGCGGCCCAGCGCTGGGCCACGCTGCTGCGTTGCGAGGCATGGGCCTGCGAAGCGTTGGCCGAGGCGGGCATCGCGGTCGCGCACAATCGGCTGTTGGAGGGCCAGGGCCAGGTCTTCCTGGAATCGCAGCGCTTCGACCGTACGCCGGTGCTCGGCCGTCGCGGCTTCATATCACTCGCCGCCATCGCTTCGGCGTTCCATGGTGAAGCGGGCATGCCTTGGTGGCGCTACGCCGATCTGCTGGAGCGCGACGGCTGGGTGTCCGCCGCCGACGCACTGGCATTGCGCCGGATCAGCTGGTTCGGCCTGCTGATCGACAACAGCGACATGCACCTGGGCAATTTCGGCCTGATGCTGGGCGATAGCCTGCCGCTGAAGGCCGCGCCGGTCTACGACATGCTGCCGATGCGGCTGCGCCCGGATGCACAGGGCACGGTGGTGGCGCGCGACTACATCGCGCCGGTGCCGGTGAGCGGTCAGCTTGAGCATTGGCGCTGGGCGATGACGCCTGCGCTGGCGTTCTGGCGGCGCGTGCAAGCCGATGCGCGCATCGAACCCGATGTGCAGGCGTTCGCGCGCAATGCCGAGCGCGCCATCATCGAGCTCGCCCAGCGTTTCTAGGGCGATGCGCGCCGGCTGAATCCCGGCGCGCGACGCGCCATCAGTCCTTGGCCTCGTCGAACGCGAGGTGGTACTTCACCGCCTCGGTGACTTCCTGCTTCGAGCCCAGGAACACCGGCACGCGCTGGTGTAGGCCATCGGGCTGGATGCCCAGGATCGGCGTGCGCCCGGTGCTGGCCAGGCCACCGGCCTGCTCGACCAGCATGCCCATCGGGTTGGCTTCGTACATCAGCCGCAGCTTGCCGGCCTTGGACGGATCCTTGCGATCCCACGGGTAGATGAAGATGCCGCCGCGGGTCAGGATGCGATGCACGTCGGCCACCATGCTGGCGATCCAGCGCATGTTGAAGTCCTTGCCGCGCGGGCCTTCCTTGCCGGCGAGCAGGTCGCCGACATAGGCCTGCATCGGCGCTTCCCAGTGGCGCTGGTTGGACATGTTGATGGCGAATTCCTTGGTCTCCTCTGGAATGCGCATGTCCGACTGCGTGAGCAGGAACGAGCCTTCCTCGCGTTCCAGCGTGAAGGCATGCGTGCCGTGGCCCAGCGTCAGCACCAGCATCGTGCTCGGCCCGTAGATGCAGTAGCCGGCGGCGACCTGCGCGCTGCCCGGTTGCAGGAAATGCTCGTCGCCCGGTTTGTCCACGCCGGGCGGGCAGCGCAGCACCGAGAAGATCGTGCCGACCGAGACGTTGACGTCGATGTTGGAACTGCCGTCGAGCGGATCGAACAGCAGCAGGAAGTCGCCGCTCGGGTAGCGGTCCGGCACCGGTGTGCTGTGCTCCATCTCCTCCGACGCGCACGCGGCGAGGTGGCCGCCCCAGGCATTGGCTTCGAGCAGGATGTCGTTGCTGAGCACGTCGAGCTTCTTCTGCGCCTCGCCCTGGATGTTGCCGGTGCCGGCATCGCCCAGCACGCCGCCGAGCGCGCCCTTGCTCACGGCGATCGAGATGCGCTTGCAGGCGCGCGACACGATGGTGATGAGCTGGCGCAGCTCGGGGCCGATACGGCCGGCCTGTTGTTCTTCGATCAGGAATCGGGTCAGCGAGGTTCGCGACATGGACCGGACAGCCTTGCGTAGGAAGTGAACTTCCATTGTCTCATCCCGTCGTCATCGCAGGACAGGCGCGTCATCGTGCTGTCACTCCGCGACACGCTGACTTGCGCTGTCATGTCGCGGGGTTTTCGCCGCCATGACACGCAGGCAGAATGGATGCTCCATAGGAGACGCAGGAAACACGAAGAATGGATGCTTCCAGACAGCACGCACCGCTGCGCACACTGGCCTTGGCTGCCGCGCTGGCCGTGGCCGCGCATGCCGGCCACGGCCACGCCGAAGAGGCGCCGGCTGAATCCGTCTCCGGCCCGGTCGTGCAGACGCTTTACGTGGAGATTCCCTCGGGCAACGCGCTGACCAACACCATGATGGCGAAGGCGATCGGCAGCAGCGCCTCGGTGAAGCAGCTGATCCAGGTGATGGCGCTGGGCGAAACCGCCGACCTCCAGGTCGAGGTGTTCAGCGGCAGCGACAAGCTTGCGCTCAAGGCCGCCGAAGCGGCGCTGAAGTCCTTCGAGGGCAAGCGGCTGGAACACCTCACCCTCGGCGTCGCCGTCGATGCCGACAAGCTGGAGACGCTGCGCCCGCTCGCCGAATCGATCGGGGTGAAGCTGGTGGCCGGCAACGCGCCACGCTGAAACGAAGAAGCCTCCGGTGCTGCCACCGGAGGCTTCGATGCCGCAACGCCGCGAGGGCCTCAGCCCTTGGCGACGGTCGCCACTGCGTTCGCCACGTAGTCCAGGTTCTTCTGGCTCAGCGCGGCCACGCAGATGCGGCCGGTGCCCACGGCGTAGATCGCGAACTCGTCACGCAGGCGATCGACCTGCGCCTTGCTCAGGCCCGAGTACGAGAACATGCCGGCCTGGCGCTCGATGAACGAGAAATCGCCAGCGTCCAGCGCGTTGAGCTTGCCGACCAGCCCGGCGCGCAGCGCGTGGATGCGCTCGCGCATCTCGGTCAGTTCCTGTTCCCAGGTCTGGCGCAGTTCGGCGCTGTTGAGCACGCCGGCCACCAGCGCGGCGCCATGCGTGGACGGGCTGGAGTAGATGGTGCGGATGATGCGCTTGACCTGCGACTGCACCGCCTTGGCCTGCTTGGCATCGGCGGAGACCACCGACAGCGCGCCCACGCGCTCGCCGTACAGCGAGAACGACTTGGAGTACGAGCTGGCGACGACGAAGTCCATGTCCATGCCGGCGAGCAGGCGGATCGCGTAGGCGTCCTCGTCGATGCCCTTGTCGAAGCCCTGGTAGGCGATGTCCACGAACGGGAACAGACCGCGCTCCTTGAGCAGCTCGGCGACGGTGCGCGACTGCTCATGGGTGAGGTCCGCGCCGGTGGGGTTGTGGCAGCAGGCGTGCAGCAGCACCACGCTGCCCGGCGCCAGCTGGCGCAGGTCGGCGAGCATGCCGTCGAAATCCAGGCCGTGGCGCGCGGCGTCGAAGTAGGTGTAATCGACCACGTCGAAGCCGGCGGCGCTGAACACCGCGCGGTGGTTCTCCCAGCTCGGGTTGCTGATCGCCACGGTGCGGGTCGACAGCAGCTTGATCAGCAGGTCCGCGCCGACGCGCAGCGCACCGCTGCCGCCGATGGTCTGCGCGGTGCTGACGCGGCCGGCTTCCAGCAGCGGCGAATCGGCGCCGAACAGCAGCTTCTGCGTGGCCTGGTCATAGGCGGCCAGGCCGTCGATCGGCAGGTAGCCGCGCGGCTTGGCGTCCAGCGCGAGCTGCTGCTCGATCTGGTACACGGCGCGCAACAGCGGAATGCGGCCGTTCTCGTCGTAATAGATGCCCACGCCCAGGTTGACCTTGTTCGGTCGGGCGTCGGCGTTGTAAGCCTCGGTCAGGCCAAGGATCGGATCGCCCGGAACCTGTTCGACATTTGCAAAGAAAGACACGGCGGTACTCGCTGGAGACGGAATGAGGGGGTGCTTCCGGATCGCTCTGCGCGCGGCGCGGCAAAGCGCTTAATCGTAACAAAGCGCTGCCCCGGACGGGGGCCGTGAAGGGCGTGCCGATGGGCGTTTGGACAGGCTTGGGCCACAATCGGCGCATGCCCTCATCGTGTCGATTGAAACCGTTGGCCGTCGCGCTTGCCGGCCTCGGGCTTCCGCTTGCCAATGTGCTGCCCGCGCAGGCTGCCGCGCCGGCGCCGACCGCGCTGCCAGATCGGAGAGCGTCGTGTA
>DJAN01000055.1:14221-15168 GCA_002429615.1 Lysobacteraceae bacterium UBA6001 | reverse complement strand
CGATGCTGCGCCGGATCGTCCGGCACGGCAGCCGGATGGCGCTGGATGAAGGCGTGCCGGGCCAGTGCGTGCTGCGGCCTGCCCGGCCCATCGACCTGGCCGCCGCCGACGCGGCCCTGCGCGCCACGGCCGAGGCGCAGCTTGCCCCCTTGGGCTGGCGGCTGGATCCGGCGGGTTGCCAGCGGATGCCCGCGCGGATCGGCGGCGACAGCTTCCCGTATCAGTGGTGCCGGCTGCTGCCGGCCGGCTGAAACGGCTTCACGGCACCGCGAAGCCGGCCCGGCGCAGCAGTCGCGCGGTGGCGATCAGCGGCAGCCCGACCAGCGCGGTCGGGTCGCGGTTGTCGATCGCGTCGAACAGGCTGATGCCCAGTCCTTCGCATTTGAAACTGCCGGCGCAGTCCAGCGGCGACTCGGCCTGCAGGTAGCGTTCGATCTCGGCGGCAACCAGGCTGCGGAAGTGGACCTCGGTCAGGTCCAATGCCTCGTGCAGGCCGTCGGGCCCGGTCAGGCAGACGGCGGTGTGGAAGCGCACCCGGCGGCCGGACATCGACGACAATTGGCCGCGTGCGGCCTCCAGCGTCCCTGGCTTGCCCAGCGGCGTGCCGTCCAGCTCGGCCACCTGGTCCGAACCGATCACCCAGGCGTCCGGCGTCATCAGTGCCTGTGCCTTGGTCCGCGCCAGCCGGGTCGCTAGATCCGCCGGTGCCTCGCCGGGGCGGGGCGTCTCGTCGGTTTCGGGGCGCGCGGTCTCGAAAGCCAGGCCCAGGCGCGTCAGCAGGTCGCGCCGGTAGCGGGAGGTCGAGGCCAGGATCAGCCGGGGCATGGATGGGCTTCTCGTTCAGGATGGGCGGCGAGTCTGCCCGGCGGGCGGGGCGGGGACAACCGTTCCGGTCGATTTGACAGGGGGGCTGGACCTCCTTAACATTCTGCGGCTTATGTCCCCAA
>DJAN01000055.1:0-14026 GCA_002429615.1 Lysobacteraceae bacterium UBA6001 | reverse complement strand
GCGGATGGTCGCGGCGCGCAGGTGCTTCGATGGCAGTCTGCCGCTGTCGGCAATGCGCCGGCTGCAGGGCAGTCTGGTCGATACCGAGGGCGAGGTGAACTACTCGCTGGAATTCGGCCGGGACGATGTACTGCAGGTGTCCTACGTCGAATTGCATGTCGAAACGGCGCTGCCGCTGGAATGCCAGCGCAGCCTGACGCGTTTCCTGCTTCCGGTGAAGGTCACCCAGCGCCTGGGGTTGGTGCGCAGCGAGGACGAAGAGGCCGCGCTGCCGCCGGATTACGAGGCCCTGCTGGTTCCCGAGGACGGCATGCTCAAGCCCGCCGACCTCATCGAGGACGAGCTGGTGCTGGCGGTTCCCGTGGTGCCGATGGCGCCGGGCACCGAGGCGGTCGAGTCCGAATGGACCGCGACCAGCGAGGAATTGGACAAGGTCAACCCGTTCGCGGAGCTGGCCAGGTTGAAGAAGCAATAACCGCCGCGTTGCCGCGGTGGTCAACAGAAAGTCGGTGCGGGCGCGCAGCCTGTGCGACGAAACGACGAAGTAAACGAACCGAGTTTGGAGCAATCCCATGGCTGTGCAGAAATCCCGTGTTACCCCGTCCCGCCGCGGCCAGCGCCGTTCGCATGACGCCCTGACCGCCAAGCAGCTGTCGACCGACCCGACCAGCGGCGAGATCCACCTGCGTCACCACGTGACCGCCGACGGCTACTACCGCGGCAAGAAGGTCATCGCCACCAAGACCTCGGCGGTCGAAGAAGATTGATCCGTGACGCCCGCCGCGCTGCGGTGGGCGACGCGCGTCTTCCGGGACCGCGCCTTCGCGCGCGGCCCCCAAAGCAACAGGACACGGTATGAGCAAGCGGATCTACTCCAGAATCGCGGGCACGGGCAGCTATTTGCCCGAGAAGATGCTGACCAACGACGATCTGGCCAAGTTCGTCGATACCAGCGATGAGTGGATCCGCACGCGCACCGGCATCACCGAGCGGCACATCGCCGCCGATGAGCAGACCACGTCCGACCTGGCCTACTTCGCCGCGATGCGCGCGATGGAGGCCGCCGGTGTCAGCGCCGACGAGATCGACATGATCGTCGTCGGCACCACCACGCCGGACCTGATCTTCCCGTCCACCGCCTGCCTGCTGCAGGCACGCATCGGCGCGACCGGTTGCGGCGCGCTGGACGTCAACGCCGCCTGCTCGGGCTTCGTCTACGCCCTGAGCGTGGCCGACAAGTTCATCCGCTGCGGCGACGCGCGCACCGTGCTGGTGGTCGGCGCCGAGACCCTGACCCGCATCGTCGACTGGACCGACCGCACCACCTGCGTGCTGTTCGGCGACGGTGCCGGCGCGGTCGTGCTCAAGGCCGACGAGGAAACCGGCATCCTCAGCACCCATCTGCATGCCGATGGCAGCAAGAAGGAACTGCTGTGGGATCCGGTGGGCGTCTCCACCGGTTTCGGCGAGAACGGCCAGGGCGGCAAGATCCTGATGAAGGGCAACGACGTGTTCAAGTACGCCGTCAAGGCGCTGGACGCGGTCGTCGACGAGACCCTGGAGGCCAACGGCCTCGGCAAGCACGACCTGGACTGGTTGATTCCGCACCAGGCCAACCTGCGCATCATCGAAGCCACCGCCAAGCGCCTGGAGATGTCGATGGACCAGGTGGTGGTGACCGTGGACAAGCACGGCAACACCTCCTCGGCCTCGGTGCCGCTGGCGCTGGACGTCGCGGTGCGTTCCGGCCGCGTGCAGCGCGGCCAGCTGCTGCTGCTGGAAGCGTTCGGCGGCGGCTTCACGTGGGGTTCGGCGCTGCTGCGCTATTGATCCGGCCACGGGCGCCCGGCGCCCGTGCGCGGTCGTACCCCCTCCGCGTCCCCACCGGAGATTCCTTTCATGGCAGAACCCATCGTCATCGACGGGCGGCGGGCCTGGCTCAAGCAGTACGGCGAAGGTAGCCGTGCGCTGGCGCTGGGCGCGCTGAGCTTCGTCGCGCGCCTGTTCCACCTCGAAGCGCTGCGCCCGCCGCCCCACCGGGGCGGCGAAGCCGCGCGCGACATCGAGGCCCGGCGCATCGCCGAACTCCAGGCCCAGGCGGTCAACGTGCCGCAGGTGCTCGGCACTGGCCGCGCCGCGCTGGTGCTCAGCGACAACGGCCGCTCGCTCGCCAGCTGCCTGCGCGAGGCCGATGAGGCCGGCCGCGACGAACTGGTGCGCCATTCGCTGGCTGCCATCGCGCGCTCGCATGCGCAGGGCGCCTATTTCGGCCAGCCGCTGCCGCGCAACATGACCTTCGATGGCCAGCAGATCGGCTTCATCGACTTCGAGGAAGACCCGCTCGAAGTCATGGACCTGGCCCAGGCCCAGGCCCGTGACTGGCTGATGTTCGGCTACGGCGTGGCCAAGTATTACGAGCACCGCCTGCCGGTGCTGCAACAGCTGCTGGCCGAGGCCATGTGCGACGAAGGCGCGCCGGTGGTCGAGCATGCGCATGCGGTGACCGGCCGCTTGCAGCCGATGGCCCGCGTGCTGCGGCTCGGGCGCTCGGCGCGCGCGCTGGCCCATTCGATCCTGGTCATCCATGCCGCCACCACCCTGAGTGTGCTGGTGGTCGCGCTGGTGTGCGTGGACTGGTTCTCCGACGGGCGGCTGGACATGCTGGGATTGCTGGGCTGAAGGCCGGCCTTCGCGTGTACGGCCGCGGCTGAGGCCGCTCCCACAGGCTGCCCTGGCGGCCAGGAGCAGGCCGTCGCCACCCCAGGCGGGGCGGGTAGCCGGGGCGGGGAGACCATACCTTTGCATACGCGCCAGTACAGACGCTGGGGCGATTTCACCCGTATGATCGCCCCTCGTTTTCGCAGACCCCCTCCGCGCGCGTGACCGAAAATTCCCTCGCTTTTGTCTTCCCGGGCCAGGGCTCGCAGTCGCTCGGCATGCTTGCCGAACTGGCCGAGCTGCACCCGCAGATCCGCGACACCTTCGCCGAAGCCTCCGAAGGCGCCGGCGTCGACCTGTGGGCGCTCTCCCAGGGCGGTCCCGAGGAAATGCTCAACCGCACCGAATACACCCAGCCGGCCCTGCTGGCCGGTGGCGTGGCGGTGTGGCGCCTGTGGCAGGCGCGCCATGGCGCGCAGCCGGCGGTGCTGGCCGGTCACAGCCTGGGCGAGTACACCGCCCTGGTCGCCGCCGGTGCGCTGAGCCTGCGTGACGGCGCCCACCTGGTGCGCCTGCGTGGCCAGCTGATGCAGGACGCCGCCCCGGCGGGCGTCGGCGCGATGGCCGCCGTGCTCGGTGCCGAGGATGCCGTGGTCGCCGAGGTCTGCGCGCAGGCTGCCGGCAGCCAGATCGTGGTGCCGGCCAACTTCAATTCGCCCGGCCAGATCGTCATCGGCGGCGACGCCGCGGCGGTCGACCGCGCCATCGCCCTGCTCGCCGAACGCGGCGTGCGCAAGGCGGTGAAGCTGGCCGTCAGCGTGCCGTCGCACACCCCGCTGATGCGCGAAGCCGCCAACCGCCTGGCCGAAGCCATGGCCGGCCTGGACTGGCGCGCGCCGCAGCTGCCGGTGGTGCAGAACGTCGATGCGCAGGTGCACGACGGCGTGGTGGCGATCCGCCAGGCGCTGGTCGAGCAGCTCTACCTGCCGGTGCAGTGGACCTCCTGCGTGCAGGCGCTGGCCGCGCGCGGCGTGACCCGCGTGGCCGAGTGTGGCCCGGGCAAGGTGCTGAGCGGCCTGGTCAAGCGCATCGACAAGTCGCTGGACGGCCGCCCGCTGGCGACGCCGGCCGATTTCGAGGCCGCGTTGGCCGACTGGGCCGCCTGATCCGGGCACGCGTGCGCCCTGGCGCACGCCCACGGCGTCATCGCGCCCCCCTTCTTTTGCTGCCTCCACCGAGGAAACCAAGATGAGCAAGCCCCTGCAGGGAGAAATCGCGCTGGTCACCGGCGCCAGCCGCGGCATCGGCGCGGCGATCGCCGACGAACTGGCCGCCCAGGGCGCCACCGTGATCGGCACCGCCACCTCCGCTTCCGGCGCGCAGGCGATCGGCGAGCGCCTGGCCGCGGCCGGCGGCCACGGTCGTGAGCTCAACGTCACCGACGCCGGCTCCATCGATGCGCTGATCGAATCGATCGCCAAGGAATTCGGCCCGATCTCGATCCTGGTCAACAACGCCGGCATCACCCGCGACAACCTGCTGATGCGGATGAAGGACGAGGACTGGCAGGCCATCCTTGATACCAACCTGAGCAGCGTGTTCCGCACCAGCAAGGCGGTGATGCGCGGCATGATGAAGGCGCGCAAGGGCCGCATCGTCAACATCGCCTCGGTGATCGGCGTGACCGGCAACGCCGGGCAGGCCAACTACGCCGCGGCCAAGGCCGGCATCATCGGCTTCTCCAAGTCGCTGGCCAAGGAGATCGGTTCGCGCGGCGTGACCGTCAATGTGGTCGCGCCCGGCTTCATCGATACCGACATGACGCGCGCGCTGCCGGAAGAACAGCGCACCGCGCTGCTCGACCAGATCGCGCTCGGCCGCCTTGGCGAGCCGTCCGACATCGCCCGTGCGGTGGCGTTCCTGGCCGGTCCTTCGGCCAGCTACATCACCGGCGAGACCCTGCACGTCAACGGCGGCATGTACATGCCCTGATGACGTGTAGCTAAGTGGTTGAATGGCTGGGGTTTAAAGCGAAATGAATGCTCCGGCGGTTTCCACTACACTATCCAACGCGGCCATCGCATCCGATGGCGTTTTTTTGAACCACCACTACTCCATCTGGAGCGATATCCAATGAGCACCATCGAAGAACGCGTCAAGAAAATCGTCGTCGAACAGCTTGGCGTCAAGGAAGAGGAAGTCACCAACAGCGCATCGTTCGTCGATGACCTGGGTGCGGACTCGCTGGACACCGTCGAGCTGGTGATGGCGCTCGAGGAAGAGTTCGAGTGCGAGATTCCGGACGAAGAGGCCGAGAAGATCACCTCCGTCCAGCAGGCGATCGACTACGTCAAGGCTCACGTCAAGAGCTGATGCATCGATCCGGGAACGTGGGCGCCGGGCCTTTGGCTCCGCCCGTGTTCCAGCAGACATGGGGCCGCTCAAGCGGCCCCGTGTTTTAGGGTGCCGCGCAGGCGGCGTCCGCAGTTTTCCAGCGTCAATCCGCAAGGCATCGGCAGGAGATCCACAATGAGTCGTCGTGTTGTCGTGACCGGCATGGGCATGGTGTCGCCGCTGGGCAATGACCTGGCCAGCAGCTGGGAGGGGATCGTCAACGGTCGCTCCGGCATCGGCCCGATCACCCATATCCCCGCCGAGCAGTTCACCACCCGCATCGCCGGCGAAATCCGCGATTTCGATCCCACCCTCTACGCGTCCGCCAAGGACGTGAAGAAGATGGACACCTTCATCCATTACGGCATCGGCGCCTCGTTCATGGCCATGGACGATGCCGGACTGGAAGTGACAGAGGCCAACGCCGAACGCATCGGCGCCATCCTCGGCTCGGGCATCGGTGGCCTGTACGGCATCGAGGAACAGACCATCAAGTTCCACGAGGGCGGCGCGCGCAAGATCTCGCCGTTCTACGTGCCCAGCACCATCATCAACATGCTTCCCGGCCAGGTCAGCCTGATCAAGGGCATCAAGGGCCCGACGTTCTCGGCCGTGTCCGCCTGCGCCACCTCCAACCATTCCATCGGCACCGCGTTGCGCATGATCCAGCACGGCGATGCCGACGTGATGCTGGCCGGCGGTGCCGAGCGCGGTTCCTCGCCCACCTCCATCGGCGGCTTCTGCTCGATGAAGGCGATGTCCACCCGCAACGACGAGCCGGCCAAGGCCTCGCGCCCGTGGGACAAGGACCGCGACGGCTTCGTGCTCGGCGACGGCGCCGGCGTGCTGGTGCTGGAAGAGTACGAACACGCCAAGGCCCGCGGCGCGCGCATCTACGCCGAGCTGATCGGCTTCGGCGCCAGCTCCGACGCGTACCACATGACCGCCCCGAGCGAGGACGGTGAGGGCGCCGCGCGCAGCATGCTGGCGGCGATCCGCGACGCGAAGCTCAACCCGGAAGACGTCGATTACCTCAACGCGCACGGCACCTCCACCCCGCTCGGCGACCTCGCCGAGACGCTGGCGATGAAGCGCGCGCTGGGTGACCACGCCTACAAGGCGATGGTCAGCTCGACCAAGTCGATGACCGGCCACCTGCTCGGCGCGGCCGGCGGCGTGGAGGCGATCTTCTCGGTGATGGCGATCCACACCGGCATCATTCCGCCGACCATCAACCTCGACGAGCCGGGCGAGGGCTGCGATCTGGACTACGTGCCGAACGTGGCGCGCGAGAAGAAGATCGACGTCGCCATGTCCAACGGCTTCGGCTTCGGCGGCACCAACGGCACGCTGGTGTTCCGACGCCTGTAAGGCCTGCGCGCGCGCCCTGACCGGCGCGCGCCTTCCGCACCGCAGGGTGCGGCCCGAATCTTCCGGCGGCGTGGCCCAGGCCCGCCGCCCGTCCGAGCGACCTGACCATGCCGACGCTGCCGCTGGCCGCCGAGACCGACCTGCTGGCCCTGCATCGCCTGGCGCCGGCCCGTTATCCCGCCCTGTTCGAGTCCACCGCCCACGGCACCGCGCATGGGCGCTGGGACCTGCTGCTGGTCGCCGAAGGCGAACAGCTGCGGCTTGGCACGGATGGCATCACCCGCGATGAGGAAGGCGCGGCGCTGGAAGGCGACTTCCTCGCGCTGCTGGATGCCGCCTGGGCGCGCACGCGCCAACCGGCGCGCGTCGATCCCGCGCTGCCGTTCGGCGGTGGCTGGGCGTTGCTGCTGGACTACGAGCTGGCCGCGCAGGTCGAGCCGGTGCTGACGCTGCCGATGCGCGCGGACGGGCTGCCGGTGGCGCTGGCGCTGCGCTGCCCGGCGGCGATCCTGCGCGACCGCCGCGATGGTCGCTGCATCGCCGTCGCCGAGCCAGGTCACGAGGCGCTGCTGGCTGCGCTGGACGCCGACATCGCCGCCCTCGCCACGCTGCCACCGCTGCCGGCCTGGCAGATGCCCAGCGCATTGGAAGAAGACGCGCCGGCACGCTTCACCGGCAACGTCGAACGCGTGCTCGACTACCTGCGCGCCGGCGACGTCTTCCAGGCCAACATCTCGCGTGCCTGGGATGCGCGCTTCGCGCAGGCGCCTACGCCGGCCGCGCTGTTCCAGCGCCTGCGCGAGAACAACCCGGCCCCGTTCGCCGGTCTGTTCGTCGCCGCCGGCCGCGCGGTGGTCAGCTCCTCGCCCGAGCGGCTGGTCAGCGTGCAGGGCGAGCGCGTGGAGACCCGCCCGATCGCCGGCACCCGCCCGCGCTTTCCCGGCGACGATGACGCCGCGCGCATCCGCGAGCTGGTCGGGCATCCGAAGGAACGTGCCGAACACGTCATGCTCATCGACCTGGAGCGCAACGACCTCGGCCGCGTCTGCCGCGGCGGCACGGTCGAGGTGGACGAGCTGATGACGGTGGAGAGCTACGCCCATGTGCACCACATCGTCAGCAACGTGCGTGGCCTGCTGCGCGACGGCGTCACGCCGGGGCAGGTGATCGCCGCGGTGTTCCCCGGCGGCACCATCACCGGCTGCCCCAAGGTGCGCTGCATGCAGATCATCGCCGAGCTGGAGGGCGAGGCGCGCGGTGCCTATACCGGCGCGTTCGGCTGGCTCGGCAGCGACGGCGACATGGACCTCAACATCCTGATCCGCACCGCCGAGCTGTCCGGCCAGGCCCTGCGCTTCCGTACCGGCGCCGGCATCGTGGTCGACTCGCAGCCCGAACGCGAACTGGACGAAACCCGGGCCAAGGCCCGCGGCCTGCTGCGCGCGCTGGACGCGCGCTGAGCATCGTGGACGCGGCGTGGTTCGGGAATCGTGCCGCGCACGGTATCCTGCGCGACGCAGAAGAATGACCGAGGTGGCCGTGGCCGGGGCGAAACGTGGATGTCTGAGCATAGTGGCGGTGCTGCTGGCACTGGCCGTGCTGGCCGTGGGTGCCGCCGCCTGGTTGTGGCAGGACCATCAGCGTTTCGCCGATACCCCGTTGGCCGCGCAGGCGCCCAGCGTGGTGGTGGCGCCGGGCGATTCGGTGCGCGGCGTGCTGCGCAAGCTGCGCCAGGCCGGCATCGATGCCGGCCATGACAGCAACTGGCTGCTGCTGGCGCGGCAGGTCGGTGCGGCCGGGCATATCAAGGTCGGCGAATACGCATTGCAGCCGCCGCTGAGCCCGCGTGACCTGCTCACCCGCATGCGCGATGGCCGGGTCATCCAGTACCGCTTCACCCTGGTGGAAGGCTGGAACATCCGCCAGCTGCGTGCCGCGCTCAATGCCGCCACGCCGCTCGAACATGTCACCGCCGACCTGGACGATGCCGCGCTGATGGCCCGGCTCGGCTTCGCCGGGCAGCATCCGGAAGGGCGCTTCCTGCCCGAGACCTACCTGTACCAGCGTGGCGACAGTGACCTGGACGTGCTGGCGCGCGCGCACAAGGCCATGCAGGCCGCGCTGGACGACGCCTGGGCGCGCCGCGCCGACGACCTGCCGCTGCGCAGCGCCGACGAGGCGCTGATCCTCGCCTCTATCGTGGAGAAGGAAACCGCACTGGCCGCCGAACGTCCGCAGATCGCCGGCGTGTTCGCGCGCCGCCTGAAGATCGGGATGAAGCTGCAGACCGACCCGAGCGTCATCTACGGCCTCGGCAGCGGTTACGACGGCAATATCCGCCGCCGCGACCTGGACACCGACACGCCGTACAACACCTATACCCGCACCGGCCTGACCCCGACCCCGATCGCGATGCCCGGCCGCGCCGCGCTGGACGCCGCGGTCCGCCCGGCGCCAGGCAGCGCGCTGTACTTCGTCGCCGTCGGCGATGGCAGCGGCGCGCATGCGTTCTCCGACGACTACGCCGGCCATACCGCCGCCGTCGCGCGTTACCTGCAGCGCCGTCGCCAGACCCAGGCCGAAGCACCGGTGACGACGCCATGAGCCCGGCCCTGCTGCAGCATCCGCGTTTCATCAGCCTGGAAGGCGGCGAGGGCGCGGGCAAGAGCACCGCGATCGGCGCCATCCGCGACTGCCTGCAGGCGCACGGCCATGAGGTGGTGCTGACCCGCGAACCGGGCGGCACGCCGCTGGCCGAGCGCATCCGCGAGATGGTGCTCAACCACACCCCGGCGCTGCCGGTGACCGAGCCGCTGGCCGCCGAGGCGGAACTGCTGCTGGTGTTCGCCGCGCGCGCGCAGCATGTGCGCGAGGTGATCCGCCCGGCGCTGCAGCGCGGCGCGTTCGTGGTCAGCGACCGCTTCACCGATTCCAGCTACGCCTACCAGGGCGAGGGCCGGGGCCTGGACGCGGCCTGGATCGCCGACCTGGAGCGCCGCGTGGTCGGGCTGCAGCCTGGGCTGACCCTGCTGCTCGACCTCGATGTCGGCATCGGCCGCGCCCGCACCACTGGCCGCGATCTGTGGCCGGACCGCATCGAAAGCGAGCACGATGACTTCTTCCAGCGGGTGCGCGCCGGTTTCCGCGCGCGCGCGCAGGCCTACCCGGAACGCATCAAGGTGATCGACGCCAACCAGCCGCCGATGGGGGTGGCCGCCGAAGTCGCGCGCACCGTCGCGGTCTTCATCGGGGACACCGAGGCATGAGCGGCGAGGCGACCTTCGCGCCCTGGCAGCAGCGCGCCTATGACCAGACCGTGGCTGCGCTGGATGCCGGCCGCCTCGGCCATGGCCTGCTGCTGTGTGGCCCGGCCGGGCTGGGCAAGCGTGCGCTGGCCATGCGCCTGGCCACGCATGTGCTGGGGCAGGGCGGCGAAGCGGCCAGTGCGCGCAGCGCGCAGCTGATCGCCGCGGGCACCCACCCCGACCTGCACGTGGTGTCGTTCATTCCCAACCGCACCGGCGACAAGCTGCGCACCGAGATCATCATCGAGCAGATCCGCGAGGTCTCGCAGAAGCTGGCGCTCACGCCGCAGTACGGCGTGGCCCAGGTGGTGATCATCGATCCGGCCGACGCGATCAACCGCGCCGCCTGCAACGCGCTGCTGAAAACGCTGGAAGAGCCGGCGCCCGGCCGTTATCTGTGGCTGCTCAGTGCCGAGCCGGCGCGGTTGCCGGCCACGGTGCGCAGCCGCTGCCAGCGCCTGGAGCTGAAACTGCCGCCGCGCCAGGAAGCCCTGGACTGGCTGCGTGCGCAAGGCTTCGCCGCGGCCGCGGTGGAAGAAGCGCTGGATGCCGCGCGCGGCCATCCCGGGCTGGCCGCGCAGTGGCTGCGCGACGATGGCCTGGCCTTGCGTCGCCAGGTGGCCAGCGATCTGGAACAACTCGCCGCCGGGCGTGCCGGCGCGGTGGAGCTGGCCACGCGCTGGACCGGCGACGAACACGCCGACGCGCGCCTGCGGCATGCGGCGGACCTGGTGCTCGCGCAGGCGTCCGGTGGCTTGACCGAGCCGGCGCGATTGCACAAGCTGGCCGTCTGGTTCGATGCCGCCAATCGCACCCGTGACCTGTTGCGCACCACGGTGCGCGCGGACCTGGCGGTGGCGGAACTGTTGCTTGCCTGGCGCGATGGGGATCGGCCAGTACGTAAAGGGGATACACGATGAGTGCAACAAACGCGCGCCAGGGCATCCTGTCCCTGGCGGTGAAGGACAAGGCGGCGCTGTACAGCGCCTACATGCCGTTCGTGAAAAACGGCGGCATCTTCGTCCCGACCCCGAAGCGCTATTTCCTCGGCGACGAGGTCTTCCTGCTGCTGACGCTGCCTGAGTCCAGCGAACGCCTGCCGGTCGCCGGCAAGGTGATCTGGGCCACGCCGGCCGGTGCGCAGGGCAACCGTGCCGCCGGCATCGGCGTGCAGCTGGCCGACGGGCCGGAGGGCGAGGCGGTGCGCAACCGCATCGAGACCCTGCTGGCGGGCCTGCTCAATTCGGACAAGCCGACCCACACGATGTAGCCGCGGGCATCATCGCGATGCCTTGACGGCTTTGCGTGATCGCCTATAATGGGCGGCTCGCGACATCGGGCGGTTAGCTCAGCGGTAGAGCATTGCCTTCACACGGCAAGGGTCGCAGGTTCGATCCCTGCACCGCCCACCATCGTCGCGAAAGAAGAGCCGGCCCGAGGGCCGGCTTTTTCGTGGCCGGCCACCGGGAGGGGCGGCGGGCCATGCCATCGTTCGCCCGTGGTCCCACCGCATCCGCGCATCCGCGCAAGGACGATTCATGAATCCTGCCACGTTGTTGGGGTTCGCCTTCCCGCCATTGGCCCTGTTGTTGGGCATCTTGTTCCTTCGCCTGTTCCAACCGCGCCTGCGCAACATGCCGCTGGGCACGGGCGTGGCCTGCCTGCTGGTCGGCGCGGTGGGCGCCTGGGCGGTGATCGGCGATGTCTCCGCCGGCGTGGTGCATTACCGCACGCGTGCGCTGGGCGGCCTGGAGGCCAGCGCGGCGCGCTCGCCGTGGGTGTTCTGGGACGAGATCGCGCTGCTGTATGCGCTGTCGCTGGGCGTGACTTCGTTTGGCGTGGCGATCATCGGCCGCGTCTGGCGCCGCGCGCGCAGGCGCTAGCTGACAACCGGGCTTTCCCTTGTAGGAGCGGCTTCAGCCGCGACCGGCAGCCATGCGCACCTGCGCGCCATCCGCAGCCCTTCATCCCGCGCCTACTGCCGCAACGTCGCCAACGCCGCCCGCAACGCCTTGCGCTCAGCGATCTCCGGCAACCTGCGCAGCAGCCGATCCAGCACATGCAGGTCCTGCTCGCGCCCCAACGCATCGCTGAGCTTGTGCAGCGCCTTCGACTTCGGTGCGCTGGCGGTCTTCGCGCCGCCGCCGCGGATCTTCGGCATCGCCTCCACCTGCATGCGCAGCCGCCGCACCTTGCGCCGCCAGCGATGCAGGCTTTCCGCATCGGCATGCTTGCCCGCGCGCCGCGCCGCGCGTTCCACCCGCTGGCGCTGGCGTTGCAGTCCTTCGCGTACCTGCTTGCCGGTCAGTTCCGGCCACGGCAGTTGATCGAGATAGTGCCGCGCGCCTTCGACCGTCGCCGCGCGCCGCATGAAGCCCGGATCCAGTTGCAGCTCGTGCGCCACCATCAGCGCCGAACGCTCGCGCAGCGCCTCCACCACCGGGCGCCACGGTTTGGGTGACGTGTCCTTGCCGACCGCGCGTGCGGTCTCGATGGCCGCGTGCGCATCGCGCAACCGCGACAAGCCATCGCCCACCCGGCGCAGGATGCGTTCCGCCGGGCCGACATCGAACGGCGCATCGCCATCTTCGGCCAGCGCGAGCAGCGCACGGGTGCGCCGGATCGCCTTGCGCGCCTCGTGTACCCGCGCATGCACCGCCTTCTTCCCACGCAACGCGCGCAGGATCGCGTTGCATTCGGCATGCACCAGCGTGCCGAGGGCCTGACCGGTCGAGTGCCTGGGCATCGGGGCGGCGTGCCTGGGGTGGGACGCCGATCCTACCGCAGCCGGGTGAACATGCCCGCGGCGGGCTCAGCGCACGGTGGGCGGGCGGCCGGCCTGCAGCGAGGCGCCACAGTGGCGGCAGGCGTCCTGCGGCTGCCCGTCCATCGGGAAGTGGTTGCCGCCGCAGGCGTCGCAGAACCGCGTCATCGCCATGCTGCGGCGCGCGCCGATCACCGCCACCACCGCGGCCAGGGCGATGAAATAGCCCGGGGCGCCGGCCAGCCAGGCGACGCCGATGAACACCGCGTTGCCGCCGATCATCAGGCCGTTCCACAACGCACGCTTGTGCCGCGCGTTGCGGCTGCGACGGAAGAACAGGAAGGCGCCCACGCCGCAGGCGGCCCACAGCGCGAACAGCCAGGGCATCAGGTCGTCCAGGGGCAGGTCGGGCGAGGCGATCATGGCGAGACCTTGAGGAGGTGCCGCGCAGCTTACGGACCGGCGCGGTCAGGCCGCAAACTTCAGCCCGCAGTCTCCTCGATGCCGCCCGGCGGCAGCCCGGTATAGCGCGCCCGCGGCCGGATCAGCGTGCCCAGCGCCTGCTGCTCCTGCGCATGCGCCAGCCAGCCGGCGAGGCGGCCAGCGGCGAACAGCACCAGCGCCGGCGCGGCCGGCAGGCCATGCACGAAGCACAGCGCGGCGAGCAGGCCGTCGATGTTCGGATGCTGGCCGCTGGCTTCCTCTGCGGCGGCGATCACCGTTTCCACGTGCGCCATCGCTGGCCAGTCCGCGCGCACCTCGCGCAGCCGGCGCAGCACCTCGGCACCGCGCGGATCCCCCTGCGGATACAGCACATGGCCGAAGCCGGGCAGGTCTTCGCCGCGCTGCCAGCGATGGGCGATGAAGCCGGCCGGGTCGCCACTGTCCAGCGCATCGCGCAGCAGGGCATAGGCACGCATCGTCGCGCCGCCGTGGCGTGGGCCCGACAGCGCGGACAAACCCGCGCACACCGTCGCATGCAGATGCGCCCCGGTGGAGGCGACCACGCGCGCGGCGAACGCCGAGACATTCAGTTCATGGTCCGCGCACAGCACCAGCGCCGCGCGCACCAGGTCGGCGAACGCGGCATCGCCGGGGCACCAAGTATCGGCGAGCAGTTCATGCACGGGCCGCGCGTCCGGCACGCGCGCCACCAGCAACGCGGCGTTGTGGCGCAGCAGGGTGGCGGCGATCTCGCGCCGCACCGGCAGCGCCGGGTTGAACGCCTGGCGTACTTCCAGCGCGAGCAGCGGGATGCAGGCCAGTGCGCGTTCGATCGGCGGCAGCCCGGCGTCCATCGCCACGCCTTCGACACGCGCCGGCCACGCGGTGGCGAACGGCGCGGCGAACGGGTCCTGCTCGCCGCAATCCCACAGCAGCCGCGCGATGTCCTCCAGCGTGGCGCCGGCGCGCACCGCCGCCACCGCCGACTGCCCGCGGTAGTAGGGCGAGTCAGGGCGGATCAGCGAGATGCGGGTTTCCAGCACCGGCAGCCCGCGGTCCAGGCTCTGCGCCGCGCCGCGCGCGGCCCCTC
>DJAN01000304.1:4096-4821 GCA_002429615.1 Lysobacteraceae bacterium UBA6001 | reverse complement strand
CCTGCTGGCGCTGCGCGCCGAACTGCGCCGGCGCGGTGTGTTCGCCGACGCCGGGCCGGACCTGAGCGCGCTGCTCGACCTGGTCGCGGTGGGCACGGTGGCCGATCTGGTGCCGCTGGACGTCAACAACCGGGCGCTGGTGCTGGCGGGCTTGCGGCGGCTGCGCCAGGGCAAGGGGTGCGTGGGCCTGCAGGCGTTGATCGACGCCAGCGGGCGTGACGCGGCGCGGCTGACCGCCAGCGACATCGGCTACGCGCTGGCGCCGCGCCTGAATGCAGCCGGGCGCCTGGAGGACATGGCGCTGGGGATCGAGCTGCTGTTGTGCGAGCAGCCGCAGCGGGCGCGCGAGATCGCCGCGCTGCTGGAAGAGATCAATACCGAGCGTCGCGCGGTGCAGCAGACGATGACCGATGAGGCCGAGTCGGCGGTGGCACGCGCCCTGCTGCAGACCGAAGGGGAAGCGCCGCTGGCCGCCTGCCTGTTCGACGCGCAATGGCATCCGGGCGTGATCGGCCTGGTGGCGTCGCGGATGAAGGACAGGCTGCATCGTCCGGTGGTGGCTTTCGCGCCGGCCGAGCCGGGCAGCGCGCTGCTGCGCGGCTCCGCCCGCTCGATCGCCGGCCTGCACATGCGCGATGTACTGGCCGCGATCGACGCACGCCACCCCGGCATGATCGAACGTTTCGGCGGCCATGCGATGGCCGCGGGCCTGAGCCTGCCGCGCG
>DJAN01000304.1:3072-3796 GCA_002429615.1 Lysobacteraceae bacterium UBA6001 | reverse complement strand
CCGGCGGTGCTGCAGGCCGAACTGCTCAGTGATGGCGAACTGGCGCCGCATGAATTTGATGTGCGTCACGCCGAGGCACTGCAGATGGCCGGGCCCTGGGGCCAGGCCTTTCCCGAGCCGCTGTTCGATGGCTGCTTCGACGTCGTGCAATGGCGGCCGCTGAAAGAGCGCCATCTGCGCTACACGCTGCGGCTGGCGGGCGTGGCGGCGCCGATCAACGCGATCCATTTCGATGGCTGGCGCGGGCAGGCGCCGGCGCCGCGTGTCCACCTGGCGTACCGGCTGGTGCGCGACGACTATCGTGGTGGCGAGGCGATCCAGCTGATCGTCGAACACAGCGAGCCTGTCGTGGCTTGAGGCTTTCCGGCCCGCCGGACGTGCGAAGCGTCCAATATTCCTGGCGTTGACCTCTCAATAGATTGCCCGCTCCTCAATTCCACGGGTGGTCTGATGTTTCGAAAGTGTGTTCGGTCCGCGCTTGCCGCGGGCCTGTTTGTTTCCCTTCCGGTGCTGGCGCAGGACGCGCCGACGGCCGAAGCCCGCTGGACCGGCAGCGGCGAACTGGGTTTGACCAGCGCCAGCGGCAATACCCGTTCGCAGAACATCAACGCGCTGCTCTCCGTCGGCCTGGACGAGGGGCGCTGGCATCACGATGCCTCGGCGTTCTGGCTGCGCAACCGCGGCGAGGTCACGGTCGATCGCGACGGCAACGGCGTGCCGGAGT
>DJAN01000304.1:1939-2912 GCA_002429615.1 Lysobacteraceae bacterium UBA6001 | reverse complement strand
ACGGCAACGGCGTGCCGGAGTCGGAAATGGAAGACACCGCCAACCGCTACGGCCTGGCGTTCTCTTCGGCCTACGACCTGAGCAAGCGCAGCTACCTGATCGGCTCGGTCCGCTACGACCACGACAACTTCGCCAGCTTCCTGTGGCGCGGCGTGGCGGCAGCCAGCTACGGCTACCGCTGGTTCGACGATTCGCGCTTTCATCTGGTGACCGAGATTGGCCCGGGCTTCCGCCGCAGCCATGATGCGTCCACTGGCGCGGTCGAGAATGAAGCCATCGCGCGTGGTCTGGCGGACTTCAGCTGGCAGATCAACGACAGCACCCGCCTGCTCGACACCTTCCTGGTGGAATCCGGTCGCCTCAATACGTTCGTGCAGAATGATCTCGGCCTGCAGGTGGCCATGAGCGAACGGCTGGCGCTGAAGGTGGGCTACCAGGTGCGTTACAACACCGACGTCGATCCGGGCTTCAAGAAGACCGATACCGTCACCATGTTGAATCTGGTCTATTCGGTGAAGTAAGCCGCCGCGGTCCGGCTCAGCCAAGCGGCTGGGCCGGCTCCGAGGCGTCGAGGTCGCCGGCGCTGCCGTCGACTTCGTCCAGCCAGCGTGTCATCACCGCATGGCACGCATGGCGCATCCGCTGCAGGCTGTCCGTTGCCCGGGCACGTAGCGCCATCAGATCCAGGCCAAGCAGCTCTGGCGGAACGCGCAGCCCGTCGATGAGCCTGTCCAGGTGATCCGCATCGGCTTCGAGGTGGAACTGCAGGCCCAGCAGGGAAGTGCCGTTGCGGTATGCCTGCACCGCACAGTGGGGCGAACTGGCCAGGCTTTCCAGCCCGCTTGGAAGCACCATCTGATGGCGATGCCAGTGCACGACCGGCGTGGCGCTGCCGAGTGGCGCCAGGCAAGAGCGCTTACCCGCCTCGGTGAGTTTGATCGGCGCCAGGCCGATCTCCGGGCGTGGTAGTGGG
>DJAN01000304.1:824-1757 GCA_002429615.1 Lysobacteraceae bacterium UBA6001 | reverse complement strand
ATCTCCGGGCGTGGTAGTGGGCGTAGTTCGCCGCCCAGCATCTGCACGATCAACTGTGCGCCCAGGTTGACGCCGAGCAGGGGCAGGCCGTAGTGATGGCGCACTCGGATCAGGTCCAGCGCTTCCTGGGAGATGTTTGACTGGGACGTCGACAGATCCAGCGGGTGGTGTCCGATCACCAGCAGGATGTCGGATTCCAGCGGGTCGATCGCGCGGATGCGATCGGCCGTCATATGGCTGTAGCGCGTCCGGTAGCCCCGGCTTTCCAGGATCGGGCGCAGCGTGCCCATGCTGTCACGCGTGCCTTGCCGGAGTGCGATCGCGGTTTTGGTGCGCCGCGGCTTCAAGACAGCGCACCCTGGTGTCCCACGCGCCGGATCCGCAGCGCGCGGGCGAGGCGAGGCAGCGTGCGCGAGAACATGGCGCTCATTTCATTCCCGCACGGGGGCGCGTGGCCCGCGCCATGCGGGACTTGCCGCCCTGCTCGCGTGGGCGCGGAAGTTCGGGGATATCGGGCATCGCATCCGCCTGCGCCAAGCGTGCGGGTACGCTTTCCCAATGCGCCTGCAGGCGCAGGTACGCGGCGTGTACGGCCTGGCGCGCTTCGTGCCACTCCACCCGCGAGCGCCGCCGCACGCGCGCGTAGCGCATGGCCACCATGCGTTCGTTGAGGGCCTCCAGCAGGCAGTCATGGCATTGCAGGAACAGGCCGATGCCCAGCGTGAACGCCGGAACATATTCGTTGAATGGCAGCACATCGCGATGCCATGCGGCCGTGCGTTGGTAATGTCCCCGCCAGAACGCCAACTCGCGTTCCAGGTCGATCACGCTGGGGGATAGATGCGATGCCCCGAGTGCGTCGGTCGTATGCTGGACGACGTCGCTGGCCAGCCAATGGCGCCTGCCCGGACCGGCGGCATGTCGGGCGTCACC
>DJAN01000304.1:0-758 GCA_002429615.1 Lysobacteraceae bacterium UBA6001 | reverse complement strand
GGCGGCATGTCGGGCGTCACCGCTCCTCGCGGCGGCAGGGGCGGGGAGGGGTGTGGTGTCGGAAATCATGGTCGAGCCGGGCGTCACGGGACGGGAACGTCAATGCACGCCACGCTAACAACGCGATAAAGACCGGGATATTGGATTTATCGAAGACGGCGGAGTGTTTCGCAAAAATCGCGACGCCATGTCGCACGGCACCGCTAATCCGCTGGCTTGCGCAGCCGATCCAGCTCTGCGCACACCAGATCGAGCTCATGTAGGAACGCTTCGCAGGCCGTCCGCTGCATGCGCATCGGTGCCTGCTCCAGCGCATGGCTCAGGTCGCGCCCGGTCACCGCCAGCTCGGTATAGCCGAAATAGCCCAATGCCCCGCTGATGCGATGGATGCTGCGAGCAGCGCCGCGCACGTCGTCGTTGGCGATCGCGTCAAGGAGCGCGCTGCGATCATGCACGGTGGTGTCCAGGAAGGTGCCGAGCAGGGGCGAGAAGTCGTCTCCCAGGCGCTCGCGCAGGCGCTGGAGCACCGGGCTCTCCGCCGCCGGCGGGGAGGCGGATGCAGGCACCCATCGCGCCAGGACACTCGCCAGCTCGGCCAGGTCGACCGGCTTGTGCAGCTTCGCATCCAGATCCTCGGATCCGGCGTCGTCCAGCACGTTGGCGGTCATCGCGATGATAGGGACACGGGACCTGCCGGCTTCGCGTTCGCGGATGTGTCGTGCCAGCGCATGACCATCCATGCCCGGCATGCTGATGTC
>DJAN01000210.1:13022-13504 GCA_002429615.1 Lysobacteraceae bacterium UBA6001 | reverse complement strand
CTCTTCCGATCTGCGCCGGGCTGGCGCACCGCCAGGCCATCGCGCAGGCCGGCCAGCACGCGCGCGGCACGCGGTGTCGGCGCCAGCGCGATGCGATGGCGGAAACCGAGTGTCTGCAGTTCCTCGCGCAACCGCTGCGCGAAACGCGGCCACGGCCCGAACAGGCGGAAACTGGCCTGCGCCTCCAGCACGATGGCGTGCGGCCATTGCGCGCTCACCAGCGAGCTGTGGCGATAGGCCCAGGCGGCCAGGAAACGCTGCCAGCGCGCCTCGGCCTGCGGTTCGTGGGCGACGGTGCGCACGCCGGTCAGCAGCGCATGCGCGGCGGCCAGGCGCATGCCCGCGCGCAGGCCGGCGGCGGCGGCACTGTCGTTGACCGAATGCAGGCTGCGCAGCTGCGCCGGCCCTTCCACCAGCGCGAGCGGGGTGTCAGGGTCGGGTAAACGCCGGAGGACGGCGTCCAGCGCCAGCTGCGGCAGCAG
>DJAN01000210.1:771-12887 GCA_002429615.1 Lysobacteraceae bacterium UBA6001 | reverse complement strand
TCTTCCGATCTCAGCGCCAGCTGCGGCAGCAGAATGCAGGCCCAGAGCATGCGCGCGCCTCAATGCGCCAATCGCAGCGGTTGCGCGGGCACCTGGCCACCGCGGCATTTGCGCACCTGCCAGGCGTGTTCGCCGGGCAGGTATTCCAGGCGCAGGGCCGCCGGCGAAGCGTTCACCGCATGGCGCCGGTCGCGCAGCGCGAAGGCGCAGCAGTCGCCACTGTCGGCGGCCACCTGCAGGCGGCGCAGCGCGCGTGCATCGCCGGTCTGCGGCCAGCCCAGCACCGCCGCGCAGGCGCCGCTGCGCAGGCATTGCTCGAATGCCCACAGCGCCTGTTTCGGCTCGGCCTCGATCACCTCCAGCCAACCCAGGTCGATGCCGCCGGCCTGCCACGACGGCGCATACGGCAGGTACGGCGGCGCGATGAGCACCACGCGCTCGCCGGCGGCGGTGAGCCGGGCCAGGGTCGGCAGCAGCAGCGCGATCTCGCCCACGCCGTCGGCAGGCAGCAGCAGTTCGGTCAACGCACGCCGTGGCCAGCCACCATCGGGCAACGCGGCGTCGAGCGCGGCATGCCCGCTGGGCTCGCCATCGCGGCGCGTGGCCACGCCCTGCCCGGCGCGCCAGACGGTGCGCGCGGCCAGCATCTCGCCCAGGGCCAGGACTTCACCCATGCCTCAGCCCTGCCGCAGCAGGCCGCAATACAGGCCTTCGATCGCGAAATCGGCATCGGCCGGTACCACGATCGGCGCATAGGCCGGATTGCGCGGCAGCAGGCGCAGCTGCGTGCGCCCGCGTTCCAGCCGCTTGATGGTGATTTCCCCGTCCAGCCGCGCGACCACGATCTGGCCGTGGCGCGCTTCGCTGCTGCGATGCACCCCGACCAGATCGCCATCGAGGATGCCGTCGTCGATCATCGAATCGCCCTGCACCTGCAGCAGGTAGTCCGGGCGCAGAGAGAACAGCGCGCGGTCCAGCCACAGCTCGCGCTCGCTGCCGATATCGGCGCCGATCGGCGCACCGGCGGCGACCCGGCCGAGCACCGGCAGCACCAGCGGCGGATCACGCGGGGCGTCGGGCAGGCGGATGCCGCGCGCCAGACCGCCGCCACGCAGTTCGATCAGCCCGGCCTCGGCCAGCGCCTGCACGTGCTTCTGCGCGGCGTTGCGCGAGGCGAAGCCGAACTCGGCGGCGATCTCGGCCAGGCTGGGCGGATGCCCGGCCCGGGTGCGCTCGCGCAGGAAGGCCAGGACCGCGGCGCGGCGGGGGCTCAGGGCGTCCATGGGCGTTTCCCGCAGAGAGGGAAGCCGCCCGGATCAGCGGATCCGGGGATGAGATTTTTCATAGGTGTACATTTGTACACCTTTCTGTCGCAGGGGGCGAGACGGGGTGGTTCAGGAAACTAAGCCGGACTCTCGTCACGCATGGCCATCTGCGACCGACCCACGGGAACCGCGGTTGATGCCGAGGCGCCCTTCATCCGCCGCCGCGCCTAGGCCACGCTGGCCTCGCACTTCTGGATGCCACCCACGCGAGATCGACAATGAAGACACGCCTTCCCATCGCCTCCATGGCCATCGCCTTTCTGGTCGGTGTATACGCGGCGATCATCGCCGCCTATCTGGCGAAACTCACCTGAAGCACAAGACACCCGCCGGCACCGGGCACCACGGCGCGCACGCCAGCAGCCCGCAAAGCACCAAACGCACGGCACCTCGCGCCCCATACCGCGCCCGCCTCACGCCGACTTCTTCGCCCGCGTGCGCGCCGCCTTCTTTGCCGCTGCCTTGCGCACGGCAGGGCCTTTGGTCCGCGCGGCCTTCTTCGCCGCTGCCGAGCGGCTGCTGGCGGTGCGTTTGCTCGCCGCCTTCTTCGCCTGGGTGGACAGCGCCTGCTTGCCGACCACCTTCTTGGCCGTGGTCTTCTTGCTGGCCGTCTTCAGCGCCTTCTTCGCACCCGCCGAGCGCGTCTTCGATGGCGCCTTCTTCGCCTTCTTCGAAGCGGCAGTGTCCTGCGCGGCCTTCTTCTTCACCGCCTTGGAGGCGGTCTTGGCGGGCTTGACGTCCACGCCATCGCGTCGTGCCTTGGACAGGCCGATCGCGATCGCCTGCTTCGTGTTCTTGGCGCCATGCTTGCCGTGCTTGATGTGCTCGATCTCCTCATGCACGTACTCGCCGGCCTGGGTGCTGGCCGACTTGCCTTCGCGCTTGTCCTTCGCCGCCGCCTGGCGGGTCTTCTTCTCCGGCATGGGAATGCTCCGGTGTGGGTCACGGGTCCGGGTGTAGCAATGCGCGGGTAAACAACCAGTGCATGCATCCGCAGCGCTCTACACCGCGCGTTGACTTCAGCACTCGCCGGCCGGGAGCCGGTCGCCATCCTGCGTATAGGCAGGAGGGTGATACCAGGTCAATGCCTGAAGCGGCGTGGCGCCATTGTTGCGAATCTCGTGCCGTTCGCCCTGTTCGATGACCAGCAGGTCACCCGCCACCAGCTTTTGCTCTACGTTCCCCACCTTCGCCACACCCTGCCCCGCCACCACGTACAGCCATTGATCGGCACCGCGGTGGCGGTTCTCCGGCCCGCCTTCCTTGTCGCCCGGCGCAATCGACATCGTCGCCGCCTGCACCTGCCGCACCTCGAAGCGCACTTTGAATTCTTCATCGAAATCCACGCTGGCATGCTTCATCACGTTCTCCCATGTCGTTGCAGCAGACTGGCTATCGGGGCGTTAGCGTGCGAACAAGAATGCGACGGGGATGTTCACTTCAGCGCCACGCTGTCAAGGGCGACGCCCGCCGCGACGCTGCCTACAATGCGCGCCCTCCCCCGCATCGCACCGCATCGCCGCATGGATATCGAAATCGTCGTCGACCCGTCGCTGAAGGCCTACATCGACCCGCTGACGCCGGACGAACACGCCGCGCTGGAACAGAGCCTGCTGGCCGAAGGCTGCCGCGACGCGCTGGTGCTGTGGGGCAACGTGCTGGTGGACGGCCACAACCGCTACGGCATCTGCCAGGCCCACGGCCTGCCGTTCCGCACGGTGCAGCACGAGCGCTTCACCAGTATGGAGGACGTGCACCTGTGGATGATCGACCAGCACCTGGGCCGGCGCAGCGTGTCCGATTTCCAGCGCGGCGTGCTGGCGCTGCGCAAGCGCGAGATCCTGTCCTCGCGTCGCGAGCGTGCCGTCACCGCGGCGCCTGCCGTGCCTGCCGAGGAAGCCGCACCGCCGGCGGCCGTGGAAGACGACAGCGCGCCGTGGGCCGAATCCACCCCGCATGACGCGCCGGTAGCGGCCGCGGCCACGCCAGCCCCCAGCCGCAACGAGCTGGCCCGGGTGGCACGGGTGAGCAACAGCCAGATGGGCATGATCGAGAAGATCCAGCGCCAGGCCGCGCCGGAAGTGGTGGAAGCGGTACGCAGCGGCGCGCTGTCGATCAACGCCGCCGCGGTGGTGGCGACCTTGCCGATGGAAGAACAGCAGGCCGCGGCACAGGCCGGCCACGACGAACTGCGCGATACGGCCAAGCGCGTGCGCGAATCGCGGCGCAAGCCGCGGCCGGAGCGCGAGGCGGACGCACCCGCGAACGAGACGTTGCAGTCGCTGCGCGAGCGGGTGGCGGAACTGGAACAGGAGAACGCGCGCCTGCGCGAGCGCATCGTCGAACTGGAAGCGCGCTAGGGCCGCAGCAGCAGGCGCAGCACCGCCCACAGCGTCAGCGCCGATAGCGCGCCGAAGCCGCCCGCGCAGAGCGCGATCATCAGCAGCACCGGCGCGAACAGGCTCTGCAGCGCTTCCCACGTCGGCGTCTGCACAAGCAGGAACAGCAGATAGACCAGGAAGCCGGCCACGAAGCCGGCCAGCAGCATGCGCCAGGCACCGAAGCGGCCACGGCGCCGAAGGTACAGCGCGACCGGCACGCCCAGCACCAGCACATGGGCCAGCGCGACGACGCACGCGACGAGGAACCCGGACAGCGTGGCGTGGTTCGCACCAATGCGTCCGTCGAACAGCAGCAGTGCGAACAGCAGCGCGGGGGTCAGGCTGGCGGCGAGGAGGGCGAGCAGCCAGGCGAGGCAGGTTCTGGGCATCGGCGCAGCTTACCCCTGCCGGGATGTGGGCTGCCCCTTGGGCGTTCCCGATCCCTCCCTCGCCATGGCTCCCCGGTCATGCCGGGCGGTGGAATGCCCTTGCGACGCCACCCGGCGTCATGGAAACACCACCCCCACCTGCCAGACCGCGCTTCCGTCGACCGCCAGCGTGCAGGCGCGCCCGGTTTCGACCATGCCCATGCTGCGGGCCAGCGCTTCCGCTTCGTCTTCGGATTTGCCCTGCTTGAGCAACATCTGCTTCAGCGCACCCTGCATGGTGTCGTTCGGCTCCAGCTGCGGCGCACAGGCAAGACGCAGGTGGCGGCCATTTGCATCCGCCTCCAGCCCCTTCGTCGTTTCATCGTCGATCCCGGTCAATACCACCTTCCCGGCGATCTCGAGCTGATACACGTCATGGCTGAAGCTGCCTCCCTTCACGCAAAGGCTGGCCTTGCCCAGATCCACCAGCTCCCGCGTGACGCAGTCCTGGCCCCCTCCGTGGATCACCAGCTTGTCCGCGTCATTCGATGCCGCTGCCGCGCCCGCCACGCCCATGGCCACCATCGCCAGGGACACAAACCCTTTCCTTACCCGCATGAAGCCTCCATTGCCTGCATGGGAATCGGCACATCACCGAATCCCGATCCGGCATTTTATGCAGCCCGCCATCGGGCCGCTTTCAGAAGCGCACGCGCCGGCTGCCGATTCTGGCTTGGATCGATATAAACCCCGGACCTTCGTCCCATTCGCGCGCCGCGGGGTCGTGCTACCGTCCCCGCTCCGGGAGGAGGAACCACATGCTCGACAACACCGCGCGACGCTTCGCGCCCTGGCTGGCCGCCCTGCTGCTGGCCGCCAACACCACGCTCGCCGCCACGCCAGGCGAGACCGCCTACGCCGCGGTCGACCCTTTCATCGGTACCGGCGGCGAAGGCCATACCTATCCTGGCGCCACGGTGCCGTTCGGCATGGTCCAGCTCAGCCCGGATACGCAGATCAAGTCGCGCAAAGAAGGCTACGGCTGGGCTGCCGGCTACCGGCACGACGACCAGACCATCGTCGGCTTCTCGCATACCCACTTCTCCGGCTCGGGCCACTCGGACCTTGGCGACGTGCTGCTGATGCCGATCAGCGGCGAGCCCAAGCTCGAACGCGGCGACGTCAGCCAGCCGGGCAGCGGCTACACCTCGCGCTTCCGCCACCAGACCGAGCAGGCGCAGCCCGGCTATTACGCCGTCACCCTCGACGACTACGGCGTGCGCGCCGAACTCACCGCCAGCGCGCGCGTGGGCGTGCACCGCTACACCTTCCCCAAGGGCAAGCCGGCGCACGTGCTGGTGGACCTGCGCACCAGCATGTACGACTACCCCGGCAAGGTGCTGTGGTCGCGGCTGCGCGTGCGCGCCGACGGTACCGTCACCGGCTTCCGCGAGACCCGCGGCTGGGCGCCGGGCCGGCAGCTGTATTTCGCCATGCGATTTTCGCGCCCGCTGGGTGGCAGCGCCCTGCAGGACACCGAGGAGAACGTGCTCTACAAGGGCTTCCCGCCGCCGGGCGCGAACGATCCGCGCCAGCGCGCGCAGATCGAGGGCCGCCAGCTGGTCGGCGTGTTCGACTTCGGCGACGGCGGCGGCACGCCGCTGGTAGTGAAGGTGGCGATCTCGCCGGTGAGCGAGGAAGGCGCCATTGCCAACCTCGACGCGGAAGTCCCCGGCTTCGATTTCGACAAGGTGCGCGCCGATGCACGCGCGCAATGGACGCAGGCGCTGTCGGCGGTGGACGCACAGGGCAGCAGGGAAGACCGCACCCGCTTCTACACCGCGCTGTACCACACCCTGCTCGGCCCCACGCTGTTCATGGACAGCGACGGCCGTTACCGCGGCCCGGACAATGCCGTGCACAAGGCCAATGGCTGGACGAACTACTCCACCTTCTCGCTGTGGGATACCTATCGCGCGCTGCATCCGCTGCTCACGCTGGTGCAGCCGCCGCAGCGCACCGCCGACGTGGTCAACTCGCTGCTCGCCTCGCGCCGCGAAAGCGCCTACGGCATCCTGCCGGTATGGGCGTTCCATGGCCTGGAGACGTGGTGCATGATCGGCTACCACGCAGTGCCGGTGATCGCCGACGCCTACATGAAGGGCATCGGCGGCTTCGATGCCGACGAAGCGCTGCAGGCGATGGTGGCCAGCGCCGACTATGGCCCGTATGACGGCATCGCCGCGTATCGCGAGCTGGGCTACGTGCCGATCGACGAGGAAGGCGAAGCGGCTTCCAAGACGCTGGAATACGCCTTCGACGACTGGACCATCTACCGCATGGCGCAAAAGATGGGCCGCGGTGACGTTGCCGCGGAATTCGGCAAGCGCGCCGGCAACTGGCAGCATGCCTTCGACCCGGCCACCGGTTTCATGCGCGCACGCAAGCGCGACGGCAGCTTCCGCGAGCCGTTCGACCCGTCCGCCAGCGGCTATGGCACCGACTACACCGAAGGCAACGCCTGGCAGTACTCCTGGTACGTGCCGCAGGACGTCGCCGGCCTGGCCGCCGCGCACGGCGGCAGCGACGCGCTGCTCAAGCGCCTGGACGCGGTGTTCGACGCCAAGGTCGACCCGAAGACCTTCGAACACATGGAAGACATCACCGGGCTGATCGGCTGGTACGCGCACGGCAACGAGCCCAGCCACCACGTCGCCTATCTGTACGCCTACGCCGGCCAGCCATGGCGCACGCAGGCCCGCCTGCAGCAGATCATGGACAGCCAGTACGCCGCGCGCCCGGACGGCCTGGCCGGCAATGACGACCTCGGCCAGATGTCGGCGTGGTACGTGTTCACCGCGCTGGGCTTCTACCCGGTCGCGCCGGGCAGCAACCAATACGTGATCGGCCGGCCGTTCCTGCCGCGCGCCACCCTCAACCTGCCCAACGGCCGCCGCTTTACCGTGATCGCCGAGGGCCTGGACGCCAAGCATCCCTACATCGGCGCAGCCACGCTCAACGGCAAGCCGCTGCCGCGTGCATGGATCAGCCATGAGGAAATCCTTGCCGGCGGCGAGCTGCGCTTCCGCATGCAGGCCGCCCCGGACACGACCTGGGCCACCGACCCGGCACAGCATCCGTATTCGATGTCCTCGCACTGAGTCCGACAGGGCAAGCCAGACGGGCAGGCGGACGCGAGTCCCCTGCCCGTCTGCATTTGCGGAGGTTTGCGGCGGAGTGTTCGCGATACGAGCAGTGATCTGCATCGCAGAACAGCACAACTCGACATCACGTTTCAAGTCGGGCCGTTCCCCACGGCTAGCACGATTTTACCCACACGAAAAAAGACTCACATCGCAGATTCCATCTCAAGTAATCCACCAACACGCCGATCTGTGATGCGCGCCATGCGCTTTACTAATTTTTCACTGTTGGGGATCGAGATCGGATGAACAGGATTTTTCGCGTTGTGTGGAGCAAGGCCGTCCAGCAGTGGATCGTCACCTCCGAACTGGGCAGCCATGAGGGCGGCACGACCTCCCGCACCAAGCGCGCGGGTTCGCCGCGACTGAACCGCCTGGCGCTGCTGACCCTGCTGGCACTGACCTCGCCGTGCGCGATGGCGGCGGTCGATATCGACAACATCAGCTTCGAGACCGGCAACCTGGACGGCTGGACCGCCTCGACCACCGGCACCAAGACGCCGGACAACTACGGCGCCAACAACGGCGTCGGCGCGGCGGTGACCACCGGCCTGAACAACTTCGGCGCGGCCAACGGCCAGCACATCTGGACCGTATCGCCGTATGGCAGCTACATGGCCTCGCTGCAGGCCAACACCGCGTCGGTGGGCTTCGCCAGCGCGGCCGCCGCGCTCGGCCTGACCGCCGCCAGCCAGGCCGAGATCACCCAGACCATCGATGGCACGCCGACCACGGCCGCCTGGCTGTACCAGGACCTGACCCTGGAAGCCGGCGATTACTTCACGATGGCCTGGCAGTACGTGTCCACCGACTACGAGCCGTTCAACGACGCCTCGGTGACCTCGCTGGTCAACCTCGGCGACAGCTCGATCCTGGCCACGGTCAACAACCAGACCGCGCAGTACGCGCTGCTCGGCGCCACCAACCTGGGCACCGGCAGCTACTCGACCGGCAGCTACGGCTCCACCGGTTGGCAGGTCGCCACCTACCAGGTCAGCGTGGCCGGCACCTACCGCCTCGGCTTCCTGACCTTCAACCTCGACGATGCGTCCTACAGCCCGATCCTGTTCATCGACGAAGCCCCGGGCCTGACCTACGACAAGGGCGTGCCGTTCGACCCGGTGGCACCGAACCCGGGCACCGGCGCACCCACCACGCCGACCACCCCGACCGGTCCGGTGGTGATCGACGACACCAAGAGCACCGATGACCTGGGCACCGGCACCGAGGCCTCGTTCGAAGGCGGCACGCTGGTGGTGTCCACCGACGACATCACCGTGAGCCAGCACTTCCTGATCGACGACCAGAACGGCTGGATCGACCAGGCCGGCCACGATGCGACCTTCACCGGCGCGATCGACGACACCACCAGCGGCGTCCCCGGCTCGCTGACCATCACCAACTCCGGCACCGGCGGCACCATCACCCTGGCCGGCAACAACGGCTACACCGGCACCACCACGGTGGATGAAGGCGCCACGCTGAAGCTGTCGGGCACCGGCTCGATCGCCAATTCCAGCGAAGCCAACATCAATGGCGGCCTGGACATCACCCAGTCCAGCGGCGATGTCAGCCTGCAGTCGCTGAGCGGCACCGGCACGGTGGACCTGGGCAGCAACAACCTCGACCTGACCAACAGCCACGGCGACTTCTCCGGCACCATCGCCGGCGACGGTGGTGTGTCGGTGAGCGGCGGCACGCAGGTGCTGTCCGGCCACAACACCTATGCCGGTGGCACCATCATCGACCAGGCCGTGCTGCAGATCTCCAGCGACGACAACCTCGGCGCCGCCGATGGCAGCCTGACCTTCAACGCCGGCGTGCTGGTCAGCACCGGTGACGTGGACAGCAGCCGCGACGTGCAGCTGGTCGGCGACGGCATGTTCGTCACCGCCGCGGACACCACCTTCAGCAGCAGCGGCGACGTCTCCGGCACCGGCGGCCTGGTCAAGAACGGCCAGGGCAACCTGGACCTGAGCGGCACGCTGAGCCACGCCGGCGGCACCACCGTCAACGAAGGCACGCTGGTACTGTCCGGCCACAACACCTACACCGGTGGCACCACCCTCAACGGCGGCACGCTGCAGATCTCCGACGACGCCAACCTGGGCGATGCCAGCAACGCGCTGGACTTCCACGGCGGCACCCTGGCCACCACCGGCGAGGTGAGCACCGCGCGCGCGGTCAACCTCGACGGCAGCGGCACGCTCAACACCACCACCGGCAGCACGCTGGTGGTGGCCGGCCAGGTCGGCGGCAACGGCCAGCTGGTGAAGTCGGGCGACGGCACCCTGGTGCTGGCCAGCGCCAACAGCTACAGCGGCGGCACCGCGATCAACGGCGGCACCGTCACCCTGGCCAATGCCGGCGGCCTGGGCAGCGGCGGCGTGCAGCTCAACGGCGCCACCCTGCAGACCGCGGTCAACGCCAACATCGCCCAGCCGCTGACCGTCACCGGCAGCAGCACCGTCAGCGTCGATGCCGGCACCACCACGCTGCTGTCGGGCAGCGTCGATGGCTCGCAGGCCAGCGGCTGCTTCATCAAGAGCGGCGCCGGCCGCCTGGCGCTCACCGGTTCGGCCGTGCTCGCCAACGGCACCTGCGTCAACGAAGGCATCCTCAGCGTCAACGGCAACCTCACCAGCCGCGTGCAGGTGGAGCATGACGGCACGCTGCGCGGCATCGGCAACGTGGCCGGCAACGTCTCGGTGGACGGCACGCTGGCCGCCGGCAACTCGCCGGGCACGCTGACCGTCAGCGGCTCGGTGACGATGACCGCCAACGGCACCCTGCAGGTCGACATCGACGGCTATGGCACCGGCACCGGCGCGGGCAACTACTCGCGCATCCTGCTGACCGGCACCGACAGCGTGTTCTTCGCCAACGGCACCCTGCAGCCCGTGCTGCGTGGCATCACCGGCGATGCCAGCAACACCTTCACCCCGCAGGTCGGCGACATGTTCCGCATCGTCAGCGGCCAGGGCGGTGTCACCGGCACCTTCGACACCCTGCTGCAGCCGACCAGCGGCCTGGCCGCCGGCACCCGCTTCCAGGTCTACTACATCACCGGCTACGACATCGACCTGTACGTCGCGCCGTCCTCGTACCGCGACCAGCTGGGCGATGCCTCCGGCAACGTGCTGGCGACCGCCGATGCGCTGGATGCGCTGGTGCAGCAGAACGATACCGGCACCACCACCCAGGACCAGAAGGACCTGCTGCGCGGCGTGTGGGAACACAGCACGCAGTCGCTGCCGACGATCCTGGCGGCACTGACCGGCGAGAACCAGGCCAAGCTGGCGGCACTGGCGCAGGCCGGCGCGAATGCGCTGGCGCAGGATGTCGGCGCGCGCCTCGGCGACGGCGCGCTGCTGTCGGCGGCCGATGTGCCGGTGGAGCAGCTGCTGTGGGCCAACATCGGCAACAGCAACCTGCACGTGGACGCCGATGCCAGCGCCGCGAGCCTCGACGGCGACCAGCGTCGCGCCTCGGCCGGTATCGACGTGTACCGTTCGCACAACCTGCTGTGGGGCGCGGGCCTGGCCACCACCCGTTCGGAACTGGACGGCGTGCTGGACAACCGCCTCGACAGCGATGCGTTGATGGTCTACGCCGCTGGCCGCCTCGGCCCGGTGATCGTCGATGGCGTGGTGTCCTACAGCAGCGACGACTGGAAGAGCGAGCGCAACGATGTGCTGGGCGCCGGCGTGCTGAGCGGCCGTGCCTCGGGCTCGACCCGCGTGGCCAGCGCGGGCGCGAGCCTGCCGCTGACCGCGGCGGGCATCCGCTGGACGCCGTCGCTGCGCGCGACCTGGCAGAAGGTCGAACGCGATGGCTTCCAGGAACAGGGCAATACGCTGTCCGGCCTGGATGTCGCGCGCTACGACGGTGATGGCGGCCGTGTGCAGGCGGGGCTGGCGATCGGTTCGATCGACGCCGACCCGCTGCACAACCGCGTCACCTGGCGCGCGGGCGTGGAAGCCGGCATCAACTACGGCGACGCCCGCCAGGCCGAGTTGACCACTTCGCTGGGGAGCGAGGACGTGGTGCTGCACTCGGCCGACACCCGTCGCTTCGCTCGCGCGCAGCTCGACGGCACGCTGAAGCTGGGCGCGTCGACCTACCTGTACGGCGGGGTGAGCGCCGAACAGGGTGATGGCGTGGACAACAACAGCGTCAACCTGGGCCTGCGTATCGCGCTGTAAAAAGCGCAACACGTATTGGCCTCGCCCCGGGTCGCACGCTGTGCGGCCCGGGGCTTTCTTTTTGCAGCGGCGGATTTCCCGCGGCGCTAGCGCTTCTGCGGCGGCAGGTAGGTGCCGAAGTGGGCGATGTAATCATCCAGGTGCTGCGCCAGCAGCTGCCGGTACTGCGCGACGACGGCTTCCAGCAGCTGCGCCTTCGCCGCCGCCAGCGCCTGCGCGTCGCCCTGTTCGCACGCGCTGCTCCAGGCATGGAAACGCGCCGCGGCATACAGGAAGGAATCGCCAACCGCACCGCGCGACGCACCGGCCAGCTGTGCATTGGCCAGTTCGATCAGCGCATCGGCGCGGTCGTAGAAATGCGGATCGGCTTCGGCCACGACGAAATTCCAGGCAGCGGGATCCCGGCCAGCTTACGCCCGCGTCGGCGCGCGGCGCGAGAAAGACCCGCAACACCAACGCCAACGCCGGCTTCGGCGATCGATGCGCCCACGGCCCGAGCTACTGCGCCAGTTGTAGCGCGCGTGCCAGCGCCTGCTCAGCCGGCACCTCGATGTCGGGCACGATGCCGGTGCCTTCCCAATCCTTGCCGGTGCGCGGGTCGTAGGTGCGCCCCACCGGAAAGATCGGAAGAGCG
>DJAN01000210.1:0-554 GCA_002429615.1 Lysobacteraceae bacterium UBA6001 | reverse complement strand
CCGGCGGTACGCTCGCCAATAAGCGTGCCGCGATGCGTGGCCTGCAATGCCATCGCGAAATGCTCACCCGCCGAGCGCGTGCGCGCGGACGTCAGATAGAACACCTTGGCGTTCGCCAGCCGCGGCCCGGACGGATCGGGCAGCGCGACATGCTCCAGCACGCGCATGCCCGGCGTGCCGTGGACTTCGCGCAGCGTTGGCCCGGGCATCGGCCCCGGCCCCGCGGCGCGCGCGGGCACGGCCATGTCCACCAGCACCGTCTGCTGCGCGAACAGCTGCGCGAACAGCAGGTCCATTTCGGCCATGCCGCCGCCACGGGTCAGGTTGCGCGTATCGATCACCAGCGCGCGCGCACCGGCGTACTCGCGCACGAATGCCTGCATCGCGGCGATTGACGCCGGCTCACCGGCGAACTGGTTGAAGCGCAGGTAGGCCACGCCATCGGCGATCCACCGGGTCTCCGCGACGCTGGGCAAACCGTCCGCGGGCATGCCTCCCCGCGCTGCGCCGGTCATCGGCGGCCCGCGCCGGGCCTGCGCTCCCGGACCGGCAGG
>DJAN01000282.1:19105-19682 GCA_002429615.1 Lysobacteraceae bacterium UBA6001 | reverse complement strand
CGCTCTTCCGATCTGTGGCGGCGGTGGCTGCCGGCGCGTTGGCCGCCCAGGCCGCCGGGAACGCCAGGCAGCTCGCGAGCATGCCCGTCCACATCGTCTTCCAACCCACCTGCATGGACCTGCCTCCGGTATGCGAACCGGCCCACGGTAACAGCACCGGCACCGCGCTGACCTGCCGTTGGTTGGGGCGCGCCAGCCGGCGTGTTCATTCCGGGCCGGTCGGCAACGATATAATTGCCAAGTCCGCCGAGGGGCGCTGCGACCAGGGGCCGTTCCCAGAACGCCACGGGCCAGGCTCGGTGGGACGGTCCTTCGAAACGGCGCCCGGCAACGCGAATCCATTCGCAGATACCGGAGCATCACCATGAATGCCGCACTGAAGACCTTCTCCACCGAAGGCGATTACAAAGTCGCCGACATCTCCCTGGCCGACTGGGGCCGCAAGGAGATCGACATCGCCGAGCACGAGATGCCGGGCCTGATGTCCATCCGCCGCAAGCACGCCGCCGCCAAGCCGCTGAAGGGCGTGCGCGTGACCGGCTCGCTGCACATGACCATCCAGACCGCCGTGCTGATC
>DJAN01000282.1:0-17500 GCA_002429615.1 Lysobacteraceae bacterium UBA6001 | reverse complement strand
CACTGTAGGAGCGGCTTCAGCCGCGACGTTGATCCATCAGCTCAACGTACCGCCTCGAACCGCAGCGCCTGCAGATCGAATTTCCCGGAAGCCGCGCCGATCACCAGCGTATTGCGCCCCGCCACCAGCGTCACCGGCACGCTGCCCTTGGCAGCATCCACCGTCTGCGCCAGGCGCTCACCATTGACCTGCACCCACGCCTGGCCCTTTCCGGCACCCTGCAACGCCAGCGTGTAGCGCCCGCCCTGCGCCACCTCCACGGTGTACTTCAGCCACTCGCCCTGCTCCAGCCCGGCCACGCGCAGGCTGCCGTCGCCCGCCTTGGCCAGGTCCACGCCATCGTTGCGATAGGTCATCGCCGGATTCCAGGTCACCCAGTCGCCGCCATCGGTGATGTGATGATCGGCCGGCGTCAGGTCATGGTAGGCGACCCCATCGCGCCCCATGTCGAAATCGATCGCCGCGACCTCGCCGCCCTGCGCAGCGATGCGATGCGCCTTGAACGGTACCGACTGCAGCGAATGCGCAGAGCGGAACATCGCATCGATCACATCGGGATGCTGCACGTTGTTCTCATAGCGCACATCGTGCGAGGCCAGTTGCATCAGCGCCTGCTCGGCCTCGGCGGCGGCGGGCTTGGGCCCCTTGCCCGCCCAGTAGGCGACCAGCTGCTGGTAACCCGCGTTCGGCACGATCTGCAGCGGATTGTTGTAGCGGATCTTCTTCAGCGGCCACCACGACCAGCCGATGCCCTCGTCCTCCACCAGCTGGATCGCGCGCGCGAACCAGTCGTTGGAATTCTCGCCGCTCTCGCCCAGCCATACCGGCACATGGTGCTTGTCACGCAGCGCCAGCACCTTGGCCAGCGTGTCCGGCGTGGCCGAGTCCCAGTACTTGTGGAAGCTCAGCACCAGGTTGTCGTCCCACAAGCCCTGCTCGAGCACGCCCTGGTAGTTGTTACCCCAGCAGTTGCCCTCGATGATGACGATATGGCGCTTGTCGACCTCGCGAATCGCCGCGGTGGTGCGCACCAGCAGATCGCGCAGCGGGGCGTTGCCGGTCTCCTTGCAGCCGTTGCGGTCGCCGCGATCGGCGAAGCCCCAGTTCGGCTCGTTGATGATGTCGTAGGCGCCGATGTACGGCTCGTCCTTGTAGCGCTCGGCCAGCTTGCGCCACAGCGCGATCATCTTCTCCTGCTTGGCCGCGTCGTCCCACAGCGAGGACTGCGCCGGATCGCGGTCGGAAATATTGTTGTCATTGCCCTGCCCACCCGGTGCCGCGTGCAGGTCGAGGATCAGGTACATGTCATTGGCCTTGGCCCAGGCCAGCAGCTCGTCGGTACGGCGGAAGCCGTCCTCCAGCCAGGTCTGCCCGCCCTTCACCGGCTCCTGCTCCACCGGCAGCGTGTACAGCGCGTAGTGCATCGGCAGGCGGATGGAGTTGAATCCCCAGCGCGCCATCGCGTCCACGTCGGCCTTGGTGGTGTGGTTGTCCAGCCAGGCGGTATAGAACGCGGTGGTCTTCTCCGGCCCGATGAGCTGCTCGATGTTGTGGCGGATCACCCGCTGCGTGCCGAACTGGTTGAGTTCGAGCATGTAGCCCTCCTGCAGCATCCAGCCCCCCAGCCCCATGCCGCGCAGGACCACCGGCCGGCCATCGGCATCGACGATGCGGGTACCGTCAGCACGCAGGAAGTCCTTGGCCTGCACCGGCGCCGACGCAGCGGCGAGGGCGAGGACAACGGCGGTCAGGCAGGTGATCGGCTTCATCATGTGAGGGGTCCCGGAAAAGTCGCCGGGCGATGATGGCATGGGGTCCCCGCAGGGCCGCCGTGCGGCGCAGCAAATTCCTCCATGCATCCATCGCGATGAAGCGATACAATGCGGACGCACCCTCGCATGCCCAGCCCCATGACCCCGATCAGCTTCGAGTTCTATCCGCCGAAGACCGACGAGCAGCGCAGCCAGCTCGACCGCACCGCGACGCGGCTGGCGACCCACTCGCCGGAATATGTCTCCTGCACGTTCGGCGCCGGTGGCTCGACGCTGAGCTACACCTCCGAGACCGTGCGCCATCTCAACCAGCACCATCGCTTCGACGCGGCGCCGCACCTGTCCTGCGTCGGCGGCAGTCGCGAGGAGATCCGCGAGCTGCTCAAGCTGTACCGTGCGCTGGGCTGCCGTCGCATCGTCGCGCTGCGCGGCGACCTGCCTTCCGGCATGGGTCACCCGGGCGACCTGCGCTACGCCTCGGAGCTGATCACCTTCATCCGCGCCGAACATGGCGACGCTTTCCATATCGAGGTCGGCGCCTATCCGGAAACCCATCCGCAGGCCACCGATGCGCTGACCGACCTGCGCCACTTCAAGGCCAAGGTCGATGCCGGCGCGGATGGCGCGATCACCCAGTATTTCTACAACCCGGATGCCTACTTCGCGTTCGTGGACGCGGTGCGCAAGCTGGGCGTGGAGATTCCGATCGTGCCGGGGATCATGCCGATCTCCAATTTCTCCCAGCTGCGGCGCTTCTCCGAACAGTGCGGCGCGGAGATTCCGCGCTGGATCGCCAAGCGCATGCAGGCCCACGGCGACGATGTGGATGCGGTGCGCGAATTCGGCGCCGATGTGGTGGCCGCGCTGTGCGAGCGCCTGATCGAAGGCGGCGCGCCGTCACTGCATTTCTATACCTTGAACCTGGCCCGGCCGACCCAGCAGGTGCTGCAGCGCCTGGGCCGCTGACGCAACGCTTGGCGCCTGACGCCCTGGGTCGCTACGCTGCGCGGATGTTCGCGCGCCTGTTCGTTCCCGTCCTGCTATCCGCCCTCGCCGCCGGGGTACCGGCAGCGCCCGCGCACGCGCAGTCCGCGGTGAACCGCTGCATCGGCGCCGATGGCCAGACCGTGTTCAGCGATCGTCGCTGCGAGGACCTGGGCAGCACCACGCGCATGCCGGCCGCGCTGCGCGATGGCGAGACCGGCCTGTATCGCTATGGCTGCCCGCGCCGGCTCAGCGAACTGGTCGGCCTGTTGCGCACGGCGGTGGAAGCACATGACGTGAACCGCCTCTCCAGCCTGTACCTGTGGGGTGATGTCTCCGATGCGACCGCCAACCGGGTGCTGTCGCAACTGGAAGCCATCGCCGACCGCAGGCTGGTGGACATTGCGCCGATGTACCCAGAAGCACCGGCGGAAGCCTACCTGCCGAGCGTCCCGACGCCACCGGCGCCAACCTATACCCCGGTCGACAACAGCGCGGCGACGGCCGTGGCCGAATCCCCGGCCGCCCCCGTCGACCGGCCGCGCCCCTGGGGACTGCGGCTGGAACAGGTGATGGCCAACGGCAGCACGCCCTCGCGCACGGTGCTGCGGCTGCGGCGACAGTACAACTGCTTCTGGGTGAGCCTCTAGCCGACGGCGACCTGCCCGGCAGGCCAGAGCGCGCGGATCGCCGCGATGCCCTGCGCGCCATGCCGGCGCGCCACGTCGATCTGTTCCGGCGCCAGCCCCCCGATCGCGTATAGCGGCAGCGACACCGACTCGCGGAGCTGCTCGAAGCCGCTCCAGTCCAACGTCGCTTCGTCGGGATGCGAGGCCGTCGGCAGGACCGGCCCGAGCACGGCGAAGTCGCAGCCCAGGCGCTGCGCCTGGCGCAGATCCTCGACGTGATGGCAGGACGCGGCCAGCGGCACTTCGGCCGGCAACGGCCGTGCCTCCAGCGTGGCCAGCTGCTCCGAGCCCAGGTGCACGCCGAAGCCCAGTTCCCGGGCCAGCGCGATGTCGCGATTGAGCAGCCACTGCACATCGCGACGCCCGAAGCGCTCGCGCACCGCATCCAGCAGCGCGCGCCAGCGCACCGCCTCGCAATGGCGCGCGCGCAGATGCACGCGGCGCACGCCCTCGTCGAGCGCCTGGCCGAGCTGGCGCAGCCACGCCTCCGCATCGTCGGGCTCGGGGGTGACGAGATAGCGGTCGGGCTGGCGCAGCGCGGCGACCACCGGCACGTCGGCCGGCGGCATCGAATAGCGCGACAGGCGCTCGGGCGGCACCCAGGTCAGCGCCTGGCCCTCGCGCCCGCGCGGCTGGCCTTTCCAGGCGCTGATCGTCCGCACCTCCAGGCGCAGGCGTTTGTCCGGATAGCGCTGCGGGACGTCCATGAGCCAGTCGCCGACTTCGGCATCGATCCCCAGTTCTTCGTGCAGTTCCCGCGCCAGTGCCTGTTCGGAGGTCTCGCCGGGTTCGCGCTTGCCGCCAGGGAACTCCCACAGGCCAGGCATGTCACGGGTTTCGGTGCGGCGGGTCAGCAGGATGCGGCCACGGGCGTCACGGATGACGCCGGCCACGACGTGGATCGATCGTAGGGAATCAGGCATGCACCGACTTTGCCGTGCCGCGGGGGCGGGCGGCAAGCGGGGAATGGGGGAAGTGTGTGAAGAGGCAGGTTCCCGAGCGCGGTGGGCGCACGGTCGCGGCTGAAGCCGCTCCTACATGGAGAGCCCCCTTTGTTAAGGGGGCGCGCCGAAGGTGCGGGGGATAGGCAAGCAGGCCCCGTACTGCGGCTTCGCAGCGCGAAGCCGCAGTCGCCACCCGCTGAGCGGGTGGCGCGGTCAGCTCAGCTCAGCTGAGCTGACCGTGGCAATGCTTGAACTTCTTGCCGCTGCCGCACGGACACGGGTCATTGCGGCCGACCTTCGGCGCCTCGCGCACGGCCTGCGCCACCGCGCCGCCCTGGCGGCCCTGCATCTCGGCCACCTCGTCCTCGGTGCCGTAACCGCCGGCTTCCTGGTGCTGGAACTGCGACTGGCGCAGACGCGCTTCCGCCTGCTGGCGCTCCTGCGCTTCCAGCGCGGCGACTTCTTCCTCGCTGCGGATGTGCACGCGTGCCAGCAGGTTGATGACTTCGCGCTTGACGCTTTCCAGCATCTCCGAGAACAGCTCGAAGGCTTCCTTCTTGTATTCCTGCTTCGGCTGCTTCTGCGCATAGCCGCGCAGATAGATGCCCTGGCGCAGGTAATCCATCTTCGCCAGGTGCTCCTTCCAGCCCTGGTCGAGCACGGTCAACATGACGTGCTTTTCCAGCGCGCGCATGGTTTCGGTGCCCACTGCGGTTTCCTTGCCGGTGAAGTGCGCGTCCACCGCACCCTGCACCTTCTCGGCGATCTGCTCGGCATCCAGCTCTTCCTGGCCCTTGGCGAAGCCGGCCAGGTCGACGTTGACGCCCAGCTCGGACTGCAGCGTGGCCTCCAGGCCCGGCAGGTCCCACTGGTCGTCCACCGAATTCGGCGGCACGAAACGCGCGACCAGGTCATAGACCACGTCGCCACGGATGCCATCGACGTTGTCCTTCACCGACTCGGCGTCCAGCAGCTCGTCGCGCTGGGCGTAGATCACCTTGCGCTGGTCGTTGTTGACGTCGTCGAAGTCCAGCAGGTTCTTGCGGATATCGAAGTTGTGGGCCTCGACCTTGCGCTGCGCCTTCTCGATCTGGCGGCTGACCAGGCGGTCCTCGATGACGTCGTCCTCCTTCATGCCCATCAGGCGCATGGCCTTCTGGACCCAGTCGGAGGCGAAGATGCGCATCAGGTTGTCTTCGAGCGACAGGTAGAAGCGCGAGGAACCCGGATCGCCCTGGCGGCCCGAACGACCACGCAGCTGGTTGTCGATACGACGCGACTCATGCCGCTCGGTGCCGACGATGTGCAGGCCACCCGCAGCCTTGACCGCGTCGTGGCGACGCTGCCACTCGGTCTTGGCGCGGAAGCGCTGGTCTTCGGTGACCGCTTCGCCCAGCGCCTGCAGCTCGGTTTCCAGCGAACCACCCAGCACGATGTCGGTACCGCGGCCGGCCATGTTGGTGGCGATCGTCACCGCGCCCGGGCGGCCGGCGTTGGCGACGATGGTCGCCTCGCGCTCGTGCTGCTTGGCGTTGAGCACTTCGTGCGGCACGCCGGCCTTGCGCAGGTGGTCGGAGAGCATCTCCGAGGTCTCGATCGACGTGGTACCCACCAGCACCGGCTGGCCACGCTTGTTGCAGTCCTGGATGTCGGCCAGCACCGCGTTGAACTTGCCCTTGCGGTTGAGGAACACCTGGTCCGGGTGGTCCTTGCGCACGGTCGGCTTGTTGGTCGGGATCACCACCACTTCCAGGCCGTAGATGCTCTGGAACTCGTAGGCTTCAGTATCAGCCGTACCGGTCATGCCGGACAGCTTCTTGTACATGCGGAACAGGTTCTGGAAGGTGATGCTCGCCAGGGTCTGGTTCTCGCGCTGGACCGGCACGCCCTCCTTCGCTTCCACCGCCTGGTGCAGGCCATCGGACCAGCGGCGGCCGGCCAGGGTGCGGCCGGTGAATTCGTCGACGATCACCACTTCGCCGTCGCGGACGATGTAGTCCACGTCGCGCTGGAACAGCGCGTGCGCGCGCAGCGCGGCGTTGAGGTGGTGGACCACGCTGAGGTTCTGCGCGGCGTACAGGCCTTCCTCGTCGGTGAGGATGCCGGCCTGGCGCAGCAGGTCCTCGGCATGCTCCATGCCGGCCTCGGACAGGTGCACCTGCTTGCCCTTCTCATCGACCCAGAAGTCGCCTTCGGCTTCTTCGTTTTCCTGCTTGGTGAGCTGCGGGACGATGCGGTTGACGCGGATGTACAGCTCCGGCGACTCGTCTGCCGGGCCGGAGATGATCAGCGGGGTACGCGCCTCGTCGATCAGGATCGAGTCGACTTCGTCGACGATCGCGTAGTGCAGGCTGCGCTGGTAGCGGTCGGCACGCGACAGCGCCATGTTGTCGCGCAGGTAGTCGAAGCCGAATTCGTTGTTGGTGCCGTAGGTGATGTCGGCGCCGTAGGCCTCGTGCTTGTCGCTGTGCGGCATGCCCGGGTAGACCACGCCCACGCTCAGGCCCAGCCAGTTGTATAGCTTGCCCATCTGCGCCGCGTCGCGGCGGGCCAGGTAGTCGTTGACGGTGACCACGTGCACGCCCTGGCCTTCCAGCGCGTTGAGGTAGACCGGCAGCGTCGCGACCAGGGTCTTGCCCTCACCGGTCCGCATTTCGGCGATCTTGCCCAGGTGCAGCACCATGCCGCCGATCAGCTGCACGTCGTAGTGGCGCATGCCCAGCACGCGGCGCGAGGCCTCGCGGCATACCGCGAAGGCTTCCGGCAGCACCTTGTCCAGCGCCTCGCCCTTGGCGATGCGCTCCTTGAACTCGGGGGTCTTGGCCTGCAGCTGCGCGTCGGAGAGCTTCTCCATCTCCGGCTCGAGGGCATTGATCTTGACGACGATGCGGCTGAGCTGGCGCAGGAGGCGTTCGTTACGACTGCCGAAGACGCGGGTAAGCAGGCTGTTGATCATTGAAGAAACCGGTTGAGGTGCACCCTGAAGGTGCGCCGAAAAAAAGGAACGGTTTGACCGACGCCGGCTCCCCGACGACCGCCGCAAACGCGACAGGGCGCAAAGCGCCCTGTCGATGGCAATGCCCATTGTAGCTTGGGGCGGGGGCTGGCGAACGCAAGCCCCGGCCACCAAGCGGATCAGCCGCGCTCGCGGCGCCCCACCGGGGTATTGCTGTTGTCGCCCAGGAACTTGCGCGGGTTCATCACCTGGCCGTCCTTCCAGACCTCGAAATGGACGTGGGCACCGGTGGAACGGCCCGTGGAGCCGGCCTTGGCGACCTGCTCGCCGGCGCGGACCAGATCGCCGGCCTTCACCGTCAGGCGCGAGTTGTGCGCGTAGCGGGTGACGTAGCCGTTGCCGTGGTCGACCTCGACCACGTTGCCGTAGCCACCCCGCACGCCGGCGTAGCTGACCACGCCGTCGGCCACGGCCATCACCGGGTCGCCGACGCTGGCGTGGAAGTCGATGCCCTTGTGGTTGGCGGCACCGCCGTTGAACGGATCGGCGCGGCCGCCGAAGCCGGAGGTGATGTAGGTGTTGCGGATCGGCATCCGCGACGGCACCGCGTTCTGCTCAAGCTGGTGGTCGAACATCAACGACGCGAGGACGTTGAGCTGCTGGCCGGAGGCTGAGAACTGCTGTTCGAGTTGCCCTAGATCCTCCTTGAACTCGCCGACCGGCATGTCCTGCGACGGCTCGTCGCCGCCGCCCACGCCCACCGGCTCGTTGAAGTCGAATTCGCCGTCCTGCAGCTTGCCCATCTGGGTCAGGCGCTCGCCGAGGGCGTTCAGGCGCGTGGCCTGGGCCTGCAGCTCGCCGAGCCGCGCGGCCAGCGCATTGACCTGCGCCTGGGACTCGCGCTGCACCTTGGCCAGTTCGGCCTGCTGTGCATCGACCTTGGCCTGCAGGCGGGCATCGGTCACCATGCCCGCCCCGGTGGCCACGCCCAGACCGAGCAGCAGGCCGGTGCCCAGCACCCCGCCCAGCACGGTCAGCGGACGATCCGCTGCGAAACCGCGGATCTGTCGGGCCAGACGCTGGCCCCGGGTTTCTCGCGATTTGATTACGATCTTGTTGAAAGCCATATGTGAGTCTTCATGTCCAAGCCATCGTCCAGCGCACGCGGTCCTTCCCTCCCGCAGCAGGCCATAGAGGCCGCGCTGGCGGACAAGACCGGCAACCCCTTGCGCCGAGCCTTGTGGCTCGATGCGCTGGACAGGCAGTTGCGCCCCCATCTGCCGCCTTCACTCGCCGGGCACTGCCGGCTTGCCAACGTGAAGGACGAACAGCTCGTTTTCCTCGTCGATTCGCCGGTGTGGCACGCCAAACTGCGGCTGGCCGAACAACAGCTCCTCGTTGCGGCCCGATCCGTCGGGCTGAAGGTCACGCGGGTGACCCCCAAGACCACCACCACTTCGCTGCATTCCCCAATGCCGAAGAACCCGGGGCAGTCGAAACCTGTTACCGCCGCCACGCACAAGGGTCTGCGCGAGGCGCTGGCATCCCTGCAGGACATCGAATCCAGCGGCACGCCCAAGACGCGCCGTTGATGCCCTGACCGACCCTCCAGGCCGGCCGCCGCGCGTGAAGATCATGAGAAGAACGTACGCGACCGGACGCATCCTAGCGGCCCAGGGTGGGGCGTTAGTTAGGGAATTATTAAAGAGTCGTTAAATTCAGGAACTGGCTCGGTGTGAGTTCACAGTTCCACGACATGACCCCGGCGAGCTCCCTACAGGGAGGCCGGGCGGGTGGGGAGTCCCCTGTCGGGGAGGGCTCAGGCGTAGGCGGGGGTGCCGTAGGCGACCGGCGGCTGCACGCTGCCGGCGGGGAAGCTGACCCATTCCCAGGCTTCCTGCTGCGCCAGCAGGGCCCGGACCAGCTTGTTGTTGAGCGCGTGGCCGGACTTGAAACCCTCGTAGGCGCCGAGGATCGGGCCGCCGGCGAGGTACAGGTCGCCCACCGCGTCGAGGATCTTGTGGCGCACGAATTCGTCGGTGTAGCGCAGGCCGTCGTCGTTGAGGACGCGGAATTCGTCCAGCACGATGGCGTTGTCCATCGAACCGCCAAGGCCCAGGTTGCGCTCGCGCATGTACTCCAGGTCGCGCATGAAGCCGAAGGTGCGCGCGCGGGAGATTTCCTTGATGTACGCGGCGGTGGAGAACTCCAGCTCGGCGCGCGACTGCTTGGCCGGGATCATCGGGTGGTCGAACTCGATGGTGAAGCCCAGCTTGTAGCCGTCATACGGGGTGAAACGGGCGACCTTGTCGCCGTCGCGCACTTCCACCGGCGATTTGATCCGGATGAAGCGCTTGGCCGCGTCCTGCTCGACGATGCCGGCGGACTGCAGCAGGAACACGAACGGGCCCGAGGAGCCGTCCATGATCGGCAGCTCGGCCGAGGACAGTTCGACGATGGCGTTGTCGATGCCCAGGCCGGCCAGCGCCGACATCAGGTGCTCGACGGTCTGGATCTTGGCGCCGTTGCAGGTCAGGCCGGTGCACAGGGTGGTCTCGGTGACCAGCCCGGCGTCGGCCGGCACTTCCACCACCGGTTCCAGGTCCACGCGCCGGAACACGATGCCGTGATTGACCGGCGCCGGGCGCAGGGTCATGTAGACCTTGTCACCACTGTGCAGGCCTACGCCGGTGGCGCGGATCGTGTTCTTGAGAGTGCGCTGTTGGGTCATGGCGGTGAAGTCTGAATGACAAACGCAGACAGGAGCTGAATTGGCAGGCCGGTCTGGTGCGTCGGATGTTAACAAAAGTGTCTCACAGGCGGGTTCACGCCCGGTGCCGCGTCCTGCCATGCAACGCCAAAACCCGCCGGGTCGGGGGCACACCGACCCGGCGGAAAGGACATGGCGCCGGCCTACGGGAGGACAAGCCCGCTGGCCGCCGACGCTGCGTTCCGCTCCCGCGATGACGGGGCGGCGCGCGGCGCCGGTGAAACATTCCGCTCGCGCGGAAGGTCAGTCGGCCTGGCGGCGCAGGAACGCCGGGATGTCCAGGTAGTCGCTCGGCAGCTCGGCGGCGGCCGGGGCCGAAGCACCCGCACCGGCACCGGCATCGCTGCTGGCGCGACGCAGGCCCAGGCCCATCGAACCGCCGACGGCCTTGGACACGGCATCGCTGCCGCCGTTGTCGAAATCACCGAATTCCGGCTGGCCGGTGGTGGCGTTGCGCACCAGCTTGATCGGGGCGCGCTGCTCCGGACGCTGCGCCGTGCGGGACACCGCGCGGTTCAGGCCGGTGGCGACCACGGTCACGCGGACTTCGTCCTGCATGTCCGGGTCCAGCACGGTGCCGACGACCACGGTGGCGTCCTCGGAGGCGAAGCCCTCGATGGTGCGGCCGATCTCGTCGAACTCGGACATGGTGAAGTCCGGGCCGGCGGTGATGTTGACCAGGATGCCGTTGGCGCCGGCCAGGTTCACATCGTCCAGCAGCGGGTTCTGGATCGCCGCCTCGGCCGCGGCCTGGGCGCGGTCATCGCCACGCGCCGAGCCGGTGCCCATCATCGCCAGGCCCATTTCGGACATGACGGTGCGCACGTCGGCGAAGTCGACGTTGATCAGGCCCGGACGCACGATCAGGTCGGCGATGCCCTGCACCGCGCCCTGCAGCACGTCGTTGGCGGCGCGGAAGGCCTGGATCATGGTGGCGTTGCGGCCCAGCACGGTGATCAGCTTTTCGTTCGGGATGGTGATCAGCGAGTCGCAGTGCGCCGACAGCTCCTCGATGCCCTTCAGCGCCACCTGCATGCGGCGGCGGCCTTCGAACGGGAACGGCTTGGTGACCACGGCCACGGTCAGGATGCCCATCTCCTTGGCCAGCTGCGCCACCACCGGCGCGGCGCCGGTACCGGTGCCGCCGCCCATGCCGGCGGTGATGAACACCATGTCCGCGCCCTGCAGCGCGTCCATGATGCGCTCGCGGTCTTCCAGCGCGGCCTGGCGGCCGACTTCCGGGTTCGCGCCGGCGCCCAGGCCCTTGGTCACGTTGGTGCCCAGCTGCAGCTGCAGCTTCGCACCGCAATTCTTGATGGCCTGCGAGTCGGTGTTGGCGGTGATGAACTCCACGCCGTCCACGCTGCTGCTGACCATGTGCGCCACGGCGTTGCCGCCGCCACCGCCCACGCCCACCACCTTGATGACCGCGTTGGGTGCCATCTTTTCGATCAGTTCAAAATGTGCCATGTCCTTGTCCTCTAGTGTGGAGCCGTGACCCGGGGGTTTCCCGTGGCCGGCGTTCTCTTCTGGTTTGAGTACTGCGTGCCCTGCTCTGTCTACTGCAACTGCCCACTACGTACTGCCACTCCGCACCGCGTCAGAACTCGCCGCGGTACCAGTTCTTGAGTTTGTTGAAGAAGCTGCCGGCGCGGCCGGTCGGGATTGACGGCCGGCGCGGATGCTCGATCTGGCTGCCCATCAGCAGCAGGCCCACGCCGGTGGCATGCACCGGGTTGCCCACCACTTCGCCCAGCCCGGTGACGTGCTGCGGAATGCCCACGCGCACCGGCATCTGCAGCATTTCCTCGGCCAGTTCGACCACGCCTTCCATCTTCGAGGCGCCGCCGGTGAGCACCATGCCGGCACGCACCAGCTCCTCGAAGCCGGAGCGGCGCAGCTCGGCCTGCACCATTTCGAAAATTTCCTCGTAACGGCCCTGCACCGCCTGCGCCAGGGAGGCGCGCGGCATGCGACGCGGTGGGCGGTCGCCCACCGACGGCACCTGGATGCTTTCCTCGGCGGTGGCCAGCTGCGCCAGCGCGCAGGCGTAGCGCACCTTGATCTGCTCGGCTTCCGGGGTCGGGGTGCGCAGCATGTGCGCGATGTCGTTGGTGACGTGGTCGCCGGCGATCGGCAGCGAGGCGGTGTGGCAGATCGCGCCCTGCACGTACACGGCGATATCCGTGGTGCCGGCGCCGATATCCACCAGCACCACGCCCAGCTCGCGCTCGTCGGCGGTGAGCACCGCCACGCTGGAGGCCAGCGAGGACAGCACCAGGTCGTCCACCTGCAGGCCGCACTTCTGCACGCACTTGCTGATGTTGGCCGCGGCCGACTGCGCGCACACCACCAGGTGCGCATGCACCTCCAGGCGCACGCCGGTCATGCCGACCGGGTTGCGGATGCCTTCCTGCGAATCGTCCAGCACGTACTCGCGCGGGATCGCATGCAGGATGCGCTGGTCGGCCGGGATCGCCACCGCCTTGGCGGCGTCGAGCACGCGCTCCAGGTCACCCCAGGTCACTTCGCCGTCGCGGATCGGCACGATGCCCGGCGAGTTCTTGCACTGCACGTGGTTGCCGGAGATCGAGGCGTAGACCGAACGGATCTCGCAGCCGGCCATCAGCTCGGCCTCTTCGACCGCGCGCTGGATCGACTGCACCGTCGATTCGATGTCCACCACCACGCCGCGCTTGAGGCCGCGCGATTCGTGCGAACCGATGCCGATCACCTCGATCGGGTTGCCGGGCGAATACTCGCCGACCAGCGCCACCACCTTGGAGGTGCCGATGTCGAGGCCCACGATGAGAGATTTGTCGCCCTTGCGGTTCATGTACTGGCTGCCGGAATGCTGAAGAGGGAAGTCGGGAGGAACGCGCCGCGCGTCGATGCGGCGACGCGGCGTGGCCCAGGCGACGGCGGGGTCGCCGGTGCCGATGGCGGCTGTCTCTCCAGGGTGAAACCATTGGTGTAGCGAAGATCGGCGCGCGCGATCGGCTGCTGTGGATCGAGCAGCTGCGGCAGCACGCGGGCGAAACGCTGCAGGCGCGCGCGTGCGTCGTCGCGGCCGACGATCACCGCGATGCCGTTGCTCAGGCCCAGCGACCAGCTGCCGCGCGCATCCATTTCCAGGCGCTGCACGTCCAGGCCGGTCGGCGCGAACAGCGCGCGCGATTCGTTGTAGAGCGCGACCACTTCGCGCGTCTTGCTGTCCGGGCCGCCGAGCTGCGGCAGCTGCAGGTTGCGCAGGCGCGGCGGGATGGCGAACAGGCGGCCCTGTTCGGACAGCATGCGGTCCGCGCCCCAGCGCGCGAACGGCTGGTGTTCGACCACACGCACTTCCAGCACGTCCGGCCACTGCTTGCGCACCTGCGCGCTCTCCACCCACGGCAGCTGCTCGATGGCGTCCTGCGCATCCTTGAGCTTGACCGCGAAGAAGCCCGAGCGGGCATACGGGATGACCACTTCGCGCAGCTGTTCGGCCGGCACGCGCTTGAAGTCGCCGGTCACGCGCAGCTTGCTCAGCGGCCAGCGCTCGGCACCGACCCAGCCATTGAGCACGGCCACCACCGGCAGCGCGACCAGCGCCACCGCCAGCAGCCAGGCGAGGATGCGCAGCGCGGCGTTCATGCGCGCACCTCCGCCAGGGCCGGGATACGGCAGGCGCAGGCAGCCGTGGCGGCCGGCGCCAACGCGCTCCGCCCCCCGGCCTGCGTGGTGCCGTATCCCGTCAACTTCATCGGGTCTGCTCCCCGACGGTCTGCTCCAGGATCCGCCAGCACAGCTCGTCGAACTCGACGCCCAGCTGGCGCGCGGCCTTGGGCACCAGCGAGTGGCTGGTCATGCCCGGCGCGGTGTTCACTTCGAGCAGGTAGAAGTTGCCGCTGGTGCGGTCGCGCATCACGTCCACGCGGCCCCAGCCGGCACAGCCGGCGGCCTGGAACGCGGCCAGCGCGATGCGGCGGATCTCCGCCTCGGCCTCGCCTTCCAGGCCCGGGCACAGGTACTGCGTGTCCTCGGCGATGTACTTGGCGTTGTAGTCGTACCACTGGCCCTTGGGCACGATGCGGATCGACGGCAGCGCCTGCGCGCCGAGGATCGCCACGGTGAGCTCGTCGCCCTCGATGAGCTGCTCCATCAGCAGCTCGCCCTCGTAGCGCGCGGCCAGGGCCAGCGCCTCTTCCAGCTGCGCGTCCTCGAACACGCGGCTGACGCCGACGCTGGAACCTTCGTTGGCCGGCTTCACGATCACCGGCAGGCCGAGTTCACGCGCGGCGGCATGCACATCGGAGCCCTTGCCCAGGCGCACGTAACGCGGCGTCGGCAGGCCCAGCGACAGCCACACCTGCTTGGTGCGGATCTTGTCCATCGACAGCGCCGAGCCGAGCACGTCCGAGCCGGTGTACGGCACGCCGAACGCGTCCATCAGGCCCTGCACGATGCCGTCCTCGCCGCCACCGTTGTGGCCGTGCAGGACGTTGAACACGCGATCGAACTGGCCGGCGGCCAGCGCCTTGGCCAGCGCCGGGATGCCATCGACCGGCTGCGCGTCGATGCCACGGCCACGCAGGGCCTCCAGCACGTTACGACCGGAATCCAGCGACACCTCGCGCTCACTCGACGTGCCGCCGAGCAGCACGGCGACGCGGCCGAACACGGCCGGGTCTTCATGGCGGCGGGCAGGCAGCGCGCTCATGCCTTCTCCCCGCTGCGGAAACCTTCGTTGGCGATCTGCTGGGCGACGTAGCCGATATCGCCGGCGCCCATCATCAGCAGCAGGTCACCATCCTGCAGCACGTCCGGCAGCACCTCGCCCAGCTGGGCGACCTGCCCGACCACCACCGGCTCGCTGCGGCCGCGCGCACGGATGGCGCGGGCCAGCGAACGCGCGTCGGCGCCGGGGATCGGCGCTTCGCCGGCCGGGTAGACCTCGCTCAGCACCAGCGCATCGACGGTGCTCAGCACCGCGGCGAAGGCGTCGAACTGGTCGCGGGTACGGCTGTAGCGATGCGGCTGGAAGGCCACGACCAGGCGCTTGTCCGGCCAGCCGCCACGTGCCGCGGCAAACACCGCTTCCAGCTCGCGCGGGTGATGGCCGTAGTCGTCGACCACGCGCACCTTGGCGCCAGTGGCGGTGGTGACTTCGCCCAGGTCGTTGAAGCGGCGGCCGATGCCGGCGAAGGATTCCAGCGCCTTGCCGATCGTCTCCGGTGCCACGCCCAGCTGCCAGCCCACCGCGGCGGCGGCCAGTGCGTTGAGCACGTTGTGGCGGCCCGGCAGGGCCAGCGTCACCGGCGTGGTGGTGCCTTCGGGCAGGCGCAGGGTGAAGCGCATGCGCGGGCCATCCTGCACCACGTCCTCGGCGCGCACGTCGGCGTGCGCGCTCATGCCGTAGGTCATCACGTGGCGCGGCGTCTTGGCGGCCAGCGCGGCGACCTCCGGGTCGTCGATGCACAGCAGCGCCAGGCCATAGAACGGCAGGCGCTGCAGGAACTCGGCGAACGCCGCCTGCACGCGGGCGAAGTCGTTGCCGTAGTTCTCCAGATGATCGGCGTCGATGTTGGTGATCACCGCCACCAGCGGGTTCAGGCGCAGGAAGCTGCCGTCGCTCTCATCGGCCTCGGCCACCAGCCACTGGCCCCCGCCGAGCTTGGCGTTGGCGCCGGCGGCTAGCAGCTGGCCGCCGATCACGAACGTCGGGTCCAGCCCGCCTTCGCTCAGCACCGCGGCGGTGAGGCTGGTGGTGGTGGTCTTGCCATGCGTGCCGGCCACCGCGATGCCGCGGCGGAAGCGCATCAGCTCGGCCAGCATCGCCGCGCGCGGCATGATCGGGATGCGCTGGCTGCGCGCTTCCATCAGTTCCGGGTTGTCTTCGCGGATCGCGCTGGAGACCACCACGCAGTCGGTGCCCAGCACGTTGGCGGCCGAGTGGCCGCGCATCACGCGCGCGCCGAGCTTGGCCAGGCGGCGGGTGGCGGCGTTGTCGGCGTTGTCCGAACCGGAGACCTCGTAGCCCAGCGTCAGCATCACCTCGGCGATGCCGCTCATGCCGGTGCCGCCGATGCCGACGAAGTGGACGCGCGGGAACGCGCGCACCAGGTCCTGGCTGTCCTGCAGTCGACGGATCATGCGCGGCCTGCCTGCGCGACGCGCTGCTGTGCGAACGCCCACTGGCGCTTCGCGGTTCCCCACTTCATACGGCTTCCTCGAGAATGATGTCGGCGATGCGTTCGGCCGCATCGGGTTTGGCCAGCCCACGCGCGGCCTCGGCCATGGCCAGGCGGCGCGGCGGGTTGGCCAGCAGATCGCGCAGCACCGGCTGCAGATGCGTAGCCAGCGCGTCGTCCTGCTTGAGCAGTACGGCGGCGCCGGCATCGACCAGGTATTCGGCGTTGCGGGTCTGGTGGTCGTCGACGGCGGCGGCGAACGGCACCAGCACGCTGCCCACGCCCACCGCGCACAGCTCGGCCAGGGTGGAGGCGCCAGCGCGGCACACCACCAGGTCGGCCCAGGCGTAGGCGGCGGCCATGTCGGCGATGAACGGCTCGACGCTCGCCTGCACGCCGGCCTGCGCATACGCGGCCTCGGCTTCGGCGCGCAGCTTTTCGCCACACTGGTGGCGTACCTGCACGTCGGGATGGCCGAGCGCGGCGAGTGCCTGCGGCACGGCGTTGTTGAGCACGCGCGCGCCCTGGCTGCCGCCAAGCACCAGCACGTGCACCGGTCCACTGCGGCCGGCGAAGCGTTGCGCCGGCACCGGCAGCGCGGCGATCTCGGCGCGCACCGGGTTGCCCACCGCTTCCTCGCCGGCGAAGCTGCCCGGGAAACCGGTCAGCACGCGGCGCGCGAATCGCGAGAGCACCTTGTTGGTCATGCCCGGGGCGCGGTTCTGTTCGTGCACCAGCAGCGGCAGCTTCATCAGCCGCGCGGCCAGGCCGCCGGGGCCGGCGGCGAAGCCGCCGAAGCTCACCACCGCACGCGGCTGGCGCTCGCGCAGCACGAAGCCGGCGCCGCGCACCGCGCGCATCACCCGCCACGGCGCGCCGAGCAGGGCCAGCTTGCCCTTGCCGCGCAGGCCGCTGATGGCGAGCGTGTCGATCGGGATGTCGTGTTGCGGGACCAGGCGGGTTTCCATCGCGCCGTCGGCACCGAGCCAGGTCACCGGCACGCCACGCGCGCGCAGCACCTTGGCCACGGCCAGGCCGGGGAAGATGTGCCCGCCGGTACCACCGGCGAGGATCATCACGGGGCGCGGGGCGGCTGCGCTCACGCGATCCTCCCGAAGGTCGGTTCGACGCGCGGCTGCATGCGGCTGGTGCCGCGCAGCGCCTGCGCCGCGGCGGCCACTTCGGTGGCGGTCGGCGGGGTCGGACGTGCCGGCG
>DJAN01000307.1 GCA_002429615.1 Lysobacteraceae bacterium UBA6001 | reverse complement strand
TCTGGGGGGCGGCTGTATGCGGCTGGGGGCTGCGGTTATCATGTCGGGTCTGGAAACAGTACGCCCGCCGGACGGCGGGCACCCCATTCTACCGGCCGGCCGCTCCACGCGGCGGTTTTGCCTTATCCGAGGAGTTGCACTATGGCCAGCTATGGCATGAACGACGTCAAGAACGGCATGAAGATCCTGGTCAATGCCGAACCGGCGGTCATCACCGACACCGAGTACGTCAAGCCGGGCAAGGGCCAGGCCTTCACCCGCGTCAAGTACCGCCTGATCAAGTCCGGCCGCGTGCAGGAAGTCACCATGAAGTCGACCGACTCGGTCGACGCCGCCGACGTCCTCGACACCGACATGCAGTACCTCTACAGCGACGGCGAGTACTGGCACTTCATGCAGCAGGAGACCTTCGAGCAGGTCCAGGCCGACAAGAACGGCATGGGCGGCGCGGAGAAGTGGCTCAAGGGTGAGGAGCAGTGCGTGGTCACCCTGTGGAACGGCACCCCGATCGCCGTGCAGCCGCCGAACTTCGTCGAGCTGAAGATCACCGAGACCGATCCGGGCGTGCGTGGCGATACCTCGGGCGGCGGCGGCAAGCCGGCCACCCTGGAAACCGGCGCGGTGGTGCGCGTGCCGCTGTTCGTCGGCCAGGAGGAGGTGATCCGCGTGGACACCCGCTCCGGCGAATACGTCTCGCGCGTGAAGTAAGCCCATGAAGGACCTGGGCGTGGTCAAGGAAGAACACGAAGCGGACCTCAAGGACCGCTTTCCGCACGACCGGGTCGTCTTCTTCAGCGACGCGGTGTTTGCCATCGCGATCACGCTGCTGGCGATCGAGCTGAAGCTGCCCGACCACGAGATGGTCGAGCACCTCGGCGCGGCCGCCGCCGCGGGCGAGGTCACCTCGCATTTCATCGCCTACTTCATCAGCTTCCTGGTGACCGGCCTGTTCTGGGTCGGCCACATGCAGACCTGGCGCCACGTGCGCCGGGTCAGCGGCGGGCTGGTGTGGTCGACGCTGCTGCAGCTGATGTTCGTCGCGCTGATGCCGCTGGCCACGCGCGAATACTCGGTCTACTTCTCCAGCCAGAGCCCGGGGCGGTTGGCGTTCTACGCCTTCGTGCTGGCCGGCATCTCGCTGTTCGCGGTGGTGACCCGGCAGATGGTGATCCGCCAGGAGAACCTGCACGAGCGCATCGGTACGGTCGCTACGCGCTGGCTGTTCTGGCGCGGCATGATCCCGCTGATCCTGTTCGCCCTGGCCATTCCCGCCGCCTCCTTCATCCCGGTGTGGGCGGGTGGCCTGATGTTCGTGATGATCTTCCCGTGCCTGGCCATCGCCAAGCGCTGGGTGCAGCGGGGCGCGCGCGATGCGCAGTGACCCGCCGCGGGTCGTCGTTCCCGTTGCTGTTGCCGGAGTCGATCTGCCGTGACCCCGTCCGTTCCAGAATCCTGTGACCTGCTGATAGAAGCCGGTTTCGTCGTCCCGGTCGAGCCGCATGCGGTCGTGCTGGAAGACCATGCCGTGGCGGTGCGCGACGGCGTCATCGTCGCGGTGCTGCCGCTGGCCGAGGCGCGCGCGCGCTTCGCCCCGCGCGAGACCGTCAGCCGCCCCGAGGCGGCGCTGATCCCCGGCCTGGTCAACGCGCATACCCACAACCCGATGACCCTGCTGCGCGGCGTCGCCGACGACCTGCCGCTGATGGTGTGGCTGCAGCAGCACATCTGGCCGGTGGAAGCGGCGGTGATCGGCCCGGAGTTCGTGGCCGACGGCACCACCCTGGCCATCGCCGAGATGCTGCGCGGCGGCACCACCTGCGCCAACGAAAACTACTTCTTCCCCGACGCGCAGGCCGCGGTCTACAAGAAGTACGGCTTCCGCGCGCTGGTCGGCGCGCCGGTGATCGATTTCCCCACCGCCTGGGCGCGCAGCGACGACGAATACTTCGACCGCGCCGGTGAGCTGCATGACCAGTGGCGCGACGACCCGCTGGTCGCCACCGCGTTCGCCCCGCACGCCCCGTACACGGTCAGCGATGCCAATTTCGAGCGCGTGCGCATGCTGGCCGACCAGCTCGACGTGCCGGTGCACCTGCATACGCATGAAACCGCGCAGGAAATCGCCGACTCGCTGACCCAGTACGGCCAGCGCCCGCTGGCGCGGCTGGATCGCCTCGGGCTGGTCAACGACCGCCTGATCGCGGTGCACATGACCCAGCTCACCGAAGGCGAGATCCACCTGTGCGCCGAGCGTGGCGTCAGTGTCGTGCATTGCCCCGAATCCAACCTCAAGCTCGCCTCCGGCTTCTGCCCGGCCTGCGCGCTGGCACGTGCCGGGGTCAACCTGGCCATCGGCACCGACGGCTGTGCCAGCAACAACGACCTGGACATGTTCAGCGAGAACCGCACCGCGGCGATCCTGGCCAAGGCCGTGGCCAACGACGCCACCGCGCTGGATGCGGCCACCACGCTGCGCGCGGCCACGCTGGGCGGCGCGCGTGCGCTGGGCTTTGGCGAGCGTATCGGCTCGATCGAGCCGGGCAAGCAGGCCGACCTGGTGCTGGTCGATCTTTCCGCGCTGGAAACCCAGCCGCTGCACCATGTGCTGTCGCAGCTGATCTACGCCACCGGCCGCCACCAAGTCAGCGACGTGTGGATCGCCGGCAAGCCCAAGCTGCGCGGCCGCGTGCTGGTCGACATGGATCCGGAGGCGCTGGTCGCCAACGCGCGCCAGTGGCGCGACCGCATCCGCCATCATCATCCCGCCTGAGCACCAGGTAGACGTCCGGGAGCCCCCATGAACGCTTCGCGCGAGAACACCTCCAACAATTTCCACCAGGCCGAACTGGACAAGTTCGCCGCCCTGGCCAACCGCTGGTGGGACGCCGACGGCCCGCAGAAGCCGCTGCACGCGCTCAACCCGGTGCGACTGGACTACGTCGCCGCGCGCATGCCGCTGGCCGGCGCGCGCGTGCTCGACGTCGGCTGCGGCGGCGGTTTGCTCAGCGAGGCGCTGGCGCGCCAGGGTGCGCAGGTCACCGCGATCGACCTGGCCCCGGAGCTGGTCAAGGTCGCGCGCCTGCACAAGCTCGAATCCGGGCTGGACGTGGACTACCGCGTGCAGTCGGTGGAAGACCTCGCCGCCGAGGCGCCGGGCAGTTTCGATGCCATCACCTGCATGGAGATGCTCGAACACGTGCCGCGTCCCGGCGCGATCCTCGACGCCTGCGCCACCCTGCTCAAGCCGGGCGGCAAGCTGTTCCTGTCCACGCTCAACCGCACCCCGGCCGCGTTCGCAGTGGCGATCGTCGGCGCCGAGTACATCGCGCGCCTGCTGCCGCGCGGCACGCACCACTACCAGGACTTCATCAAGCCCTCGGAGCTGGCGGCGTGGCTGCGCCAGTCCAAGCTGCAGATCGAGGATGTCAGCGGCCTGGCCTACGAGCCGTGGCGCGGCAGTGCCCGCCTGAGCCCGCGCACCGACATCAACTACCTGGCCTGGGCGAGCAAGCCGGTGTCCACCGATGCCTGAGGCCGCCGGCGGATTCCCGCGCGCGGTCCTGTTCGACCTCGACGGCACGCTGCTGGACAGCGCGCCGGACATGCTCGCCACCGCCAATGACATGCGCGCCGCGCGCGGCCTGCCGCCGCTGGCGCTGGCGCAGCTGCGGCCGGTGGTGTCCAAGGGCGCGCGCGCCATGCTCGGCGTGGCGTTCCCGCAATGGGACGCGGCTGAACGCGATAGCCACGTGCCGGAGTTCCTGCAGCGCTATGAAGCGCTGATCGGCCGCCATGCCGTGCTGTTCGACGGCGTGGAGGCGATGCTGCGCTGCCTGGAGGATGCCGGCACGCGCTGGGGCATCGTCACCAACAAGCCCGAGTACCTGGCGCGGCTGATCCTGCCGCAGCTGGACTGGGAGGCACGCTGCGCGGTGTTGATCGGCGGCGACAGCCTGCCGGAGCGCAAGCCGCATCCGTTGCCGTTGCAGGTGGCCTGTGAGCGGATGCAGGTGGCGGTGGGGCAGAGCGTGTATGTCGGCGACGACGAGCGCGATATCCTCGCCGCGCGCGCGGCGGGCATGCCGTCGGTGGCGGCGTTGTGGGGCTACCGCTTGGCCGAGGACGATCCGTTGTCCTGGCAGGCGGACCGCCTGGTCGATGCGCCGTCCGCGCTGTGTGACGCGGCGGCATGGCCGGCGACGCCGGTCGCCTGAATTCCTTTTTGGCCTGCCTGCGCAGGCCCCGTTCCCGGATTTGCGCATGAGCACGACCAGCGCCCTCGACAGTTTCCTCGACAAATGGCGCGACCGCTGGCCCGAATGGGAAGTGGCCGGGCGCTTCGTCGCACCGGCGCACCAGCGCACGACGCTGGCGTGGTTCGCGCTGCTGCAGGAGTTCGAGGACATCATGAACATTGCCGGCGATCCCTTGCCGGCCGACGCCAAGCTGGCCTGGTGGCAGCAGGAGCTGCGTGACTGGGGCGGGCGGCGTTCGCGGCATCCGCTGGGGCGCGTGCTGGAGCCGTTCGCGGCGCCGTGGGCGGAGCTGGCGGAGGCCTTGCCGGCGATGCAGGAGTCGCGTGGCCAGCCGTTGTCGCTGGAGGCCGCGCTGGCCGTGCTGCAGCCGTTCGCCGAGGCGGTGGTGGCGGTGGAGGCGGTGCTGTTCGGGCGCGCGCGTCCGGCCGATGCGCGCGCGGTGTCGGTGCAGTGGCTGTCGACGCGGATGGCGGTGGCGGGCGT
>DJAN01000306.1 GCA_002429615.1 Lysobacteraceae bacterium UBA6001 | reverse complement strand
GCCGCCGTGGCCACGGCGCGAAGGCGCCCGCAGTGGCTACGAGAACTGGGACCGCTTCTCGGCCGACCTCGCGTTGGCCTCGGCGCGCGCCGCCGCGCAGGACACGCGCGGCGCCGAACGCCTGTTGCGGGCGCTGGAACGCATCGCACCGGCCAACCCCGAGCTGCAGGCGGCCCTCGCCGCACAGGAAGCCAACCGCGGCTGGCCGCAGGCGGCGCTGCAACGCGACCAGGTCGCGCTCACCCTGGACCCCACGCAGAAGGACGCACGCGTGGGCGTGGTCGAGAACGAACGCACCCTGCGCCGGCCCGACCGCGCGCAAGCGGCGATGGCGCCGCTGCGTGCCGAGTATCCGGACGATCCGGGCCTGGCGCGCCTGGATGACACGCTCGCGCGCGATCGCGGCTGGCAGGTTCACGCGGCCAGCCGCTACGGCGACAGCGACGGCGGCAACTCGCCGGTGGGTTCGCGCGATGGCGGCACTTTGCTCGAAGCGGAGTCGCCCTTGATCGGCAACCGCTGGCGTTTGGGGCTGCGCGCGCAAGAAGACTGGGCCGAGCTGCCGGGCGAGCGCGTCGAACGCCGCAGCCTCGCCTTCGGTGCGCATTACCGCTACGACCGCCTCGACCTCGCCGCCTATGCCGGCCGCACGCTGGACGATTTCGGCCGTGACGATCCCACAGCCTCGCTGGAAGCCGAGTGGCGCATCTCTGATGCGTGGACGGCCCTGTTGGCGGCCACGCAGCAGGACCCGGACGCCTCGCTGCAGGCGCGTCGCCTCGGCATCCACGCCGACGGCCTGATGGCCGGCGTGCGCTGGACACCTTCCGACGACAGCCGCTGGACACTGCAGGCGCGCCAGCTGCGCTACGACGACGGCAACCGCCGGCAGACGCTCGACCTGTCTGGCCTGCAACGCCTGTGGGCCACGCCGCACCTGCGCCTGGACGGCCTGCTGTGGGCCTCGGCCGGCCGCGCCGCCGACGATCGCCCCGTGGACTACTACAACCCGCGCCGCGACGCCTCGCTGTCGCTGGGCCTGGGGCTGGAGCAGATCGGCTGGCGCCGCTATGGCCACGCCTTCCGCCAGCGCGTGGAGATCGCCGCTGGGCCCGCCTATCAATGGGGTTACGGCACGCATTGGGTGCCCTCGCTGGCCTATCGCCACCTGTGGTCGCTGGGCGACGGGCAGGCGCTGGAATACGGCGTGCGCTGGTCGCAGCCGATTTACGACGGCGAACGCGAGCGCTACCTGTCCTTCGACATCGACTACCGCTGGGGAGGTGCGCCATGACGCGCTGGGTCTCGATGCTGCTGTTCGCCGCCCTGCTCGCGCTCGCACTGCCCGCGCGCGCGGGCCTGCTGGTGCTCAGCTACCACGACGTGCGCGACGACGTCGCCGCCAAGGGCGATGCAGACCGCTACGCCGTGTCCACCGCCAACTTCGCCGCGCACCTGGACTGGCTGCGCACGCACGGCTACCACCCGGTCAGCGTGCAGCAGGTGCTCGCCGCACGCGCCGGCCAGGTCACCCTGCCCACGCGGCCGGTGCTGCTGACCTTCGACGACGGCCTGCGCAGCGTCTACACGCGGGTGTTCCCGCTGTTGCGCGCGTATGGCTACCCGGCCCTGGTGGCGCCGGTGACCGCCTGGGTGGAACTGCCACCGGGCCAGGTGGTTCCCTATGGCCCGCGCGATTACACCGCTGCCGACTTCGTCACCTGGGCGCAGCTGCGCGAGATGCAGGACAGCGGGCTGGTGGAGATCGGCTCGCACAGCCAGGACCTGCACCGCGGCGTGCCGGGCAACCCGTATGGCAACCAGACCCCGGCCGCGGTGACGCGCGAATGGCGCGGCCAGCAGGGTTACGAGGATGAAGCGCAGTACCGCGCGCGCATCCAGCGCGACCTCGCCACCAGCAGCACGACGCTCAAGACGCACCTGGGCCGCGCGCCGCGCGTGATCGTCTGGCCCTATGCCGCCTACAACCGCGCCACCAACGACATCGCCGCCGCGCTCGGCATGACGCTGAGCTTCGACCTGGAAGGCCGCTCGCAGGAAGCCGACATCGGCCAGCAGGGCCGCGAGCGCGTCGATGCGCAGTCGCTGGCCAGCCTCGGCCGCCTGCTGCTGTTCAACAACCCCGACGTGAACGACCTGGCCGGCGAACTGCGCCGCGACCTCTCGCGCGACGGCATGCGCGCGATGCAGATCGACCTGGACTACGTCTACGACCCCGACCCGGCCCAGCTGGAACGCAACCTCGACAAGCTGGTGCAGCGGGTGAAGGACATCGGCCCGAGCCACGTGTTCCTGCAGGCCTTCGCCGACCCGGACGGCGACGGTGCCGCCGACGCGCTGTACTTCCCCAACCGCCACCTGCCGATGCGCGCGGACCTGTTCAACCGCGTCGCCTGGCAGCTGCGCACCCGCGCTGGCGTGCGCGTGTTCGCCTGGCTGCCGGTGCTCGGCTACCACTTGCCCGATGCCGCCGAGCAGCGCGCCCTGCAGATCACCGCCTCCGATCCGGCCGACGTGTCGCGGCTGGACCCGGGCAACCCGCGCACACTGGCCCTGGTCTCGGACATTTACGAGGACCTCGCCGCCAACGCCTATTTCGAAGGGCTGCTGTTCCACGACGACGCCTACCTGCGCGATGACGAACTCCCCACCTATGGCGGCGGCGATCCGGCGCGGCGCACGCAGGGGCTGGTCGACTTCACGCTGCAGCTCAAGCAGGCCGCCGAGCGCTGGCGCCCGAAGCTGGTGACGGTGCGCAACCTGTTCGCGCAGCCGGTGCTGCAGCCGCATAGCGAGGCCTGGTTCGCGCAGACGCTGCAGGCCTTCAACACCGCCTACGACTACACCGCGCTGATGGCGATGCCGCGCATGGAAGGCGCCCGCGACGGCGACCGCTGGCTGCGCCAGCTCGCCCGTCGCGTCGCCGCCCAGCCGCATGCGATGGAGAAGACCCTGTTCGAGCTGCAGAGCGTGGACTGGCGCAGCGGCCAGCCGCTGCCGCCCGGCGAGCTGCTGCGTCACACGCGTCTGCTGCAGGCCGAAGGCGTGCGCCACCTGGGTTACTACCCTGATGACTTCATCGGCGGCTCGCCCGCCCTCCCGGAAGCACGCGAGGCGATGTCCGCCCGCCAGTTCCCCTACCTGGAGCGGTAAGCGATGGCGTTCGATTTCCCGTACCTGACCTGGCTGTTCAACTTCGCGTTTTTCTACCCCATCGTGATGGCGTTCTTCTGGATGATCGGCGGGGTGTACTACTACTGGCGGCGCGAACGCCGCGCGCCGCGGCCGGAATCGCCCCCGCCGCTGGCGCAGGCACCCTTCGTCTCGATCCTGGTGCCCTGCTTCAACGAGGCCGACCACATCGCCGAAACCATCGCCGCGGCGATGGCGCAGGACTACCCGGCGTTCGAGGTGATCGCCATCAACGATGGCAGCACCGACGACACCGGACAGGTGCTCGAAGACCTCACCGCGCACCACCCGCGCCTGCGCGTGGTGCACCTGGAGCACAACCACGGCAAGGCCAACGCGCTGCGCGTGGGCACGCTGGCCTCGCGTTCGGACTACCTGGTGTGCGTGGATGCCGACGCGCTGCTCGACGTGCACGCGACGCGCTGGCTGGTCGGCCATCTGGTGGACGGCCCGCGCGTGGGCGGTGTCACCGGCAACCCGCGCGTGCGCAACCGCACCACGCTGATGGGGCGCATGCAGGTGGGCGAGTTCTCGGCCATCGTGGGGCTGATCAAGCGCGCGCAGCGCGTGTATGGGCGGCTGTTCACCGTGTCCGGGGTGATCTGCGCGTTCCGCCGCTCGGCGCTGCATCGCGTGGGCTTCTGGGCCGACGACATGGTGACCGAGGACATCGACATCTCCTGGCGCCTGCAGCTGGACGGCTGGGATATCCGCTATGAGCCCAATGCGCTGTGCTGGATCCTGATGCCGGAAACCTTCCGTGGGCTGTGGATGCAGCGCCTGCGCTGGGCGCGCGGCGGCGTGGAAGTGCTGCTCAGCCATGGCCGCAGCGCGCTCTCGTGGCGTCGCCGGCGCATGTGGGGCGTGCTGCTCGAATACGCACTGAGCCTGCTGTGGGCCTACGCGATGCTGGCCATCATCGTGCTGTGGGCGCTGGGCAAGTTCATCGCGCTGCCGCCGCTGCTTTACGTGGACACGCTGCTGCCGCGCTGGCACGGCCTGATCCTGGCGGTGGTGTGCCTGCTGCAGTTCGCCACCAGCCTGGCGATCGAACGCCGCTACGAGCGCGGCCTGGCCCGGCAGTTCTACTGGGTAATCTGGTACCCGGTGGCGTTCTGGATGATCGGCATGCTCACCGCCGTCATCGCCCTTCCCCGCACGCTGCTGGCGCGTCGCCGCCAGCGCGCCCTGTGGCGTAGTCCCGACCGAGGTGTCCGATGACCCAGCCCGCCAAGCCCACCCCGCCGCCGATCATCCACCTGCCCGACCGTCTCGGCCGCTCGCGCCGGCTCGCCTATGGCGCGGTCACCGCCGGCGCGTGGATGGCCTACTTCTACCTGTGGGCGCCACTGCTGACGCTGGTCGCCTGGTTCATCGGCCTGCGCACGGCGTACTTCCGCCTGTACCTGGAACAGAACGCGCTCGACCCGTTCCTGCTCGCCGCGCTGCCGCTGATCGCGCTGCTGTGCGCGGTGGTGCTGATCGGCTGGGCCGAATACAACCGCGTGCGCTTCCGCAACAGCGACGAGCGCCGGCGCCGGCGCACCGTGCCGGAAACCGAGGTCGACCAGCGCCTGGGCGTGACCGAACAGCTCGGCGTGCTGCTGCGCCACAGCCGGATCGCCCAGGTCTCGCTGGACGCGCAGGCGCGGCCGGTGGCGGTGCGGGTGCTCCGCCACCGCTGATAGGTCACGGCAGGTTGCGGGTCTGCCCTTCGCCGCGCACCACGAAGCGCTCCACGGTGAGCGCTTCCAGCCCCATCGGCCCGTAGGCATGCAGGCGCGTGGTGGAAATGCCGATCTCCGCGCCCAGGCCGAGTTCGCCGCCATCGGAGAAGCGCGAGGAGGCATTGACCATCACCACCGCCGAGCGCAGCGCCTGCACGAAGCGCTCGGCATGCGCGTCGTTGCCGGTGGCGATCACCTCGGTGTGGTCCGAACCGTAATGGCGGATATGCGCGATGGCCGCATCGAGATCCGGCACCACGCGCACGGCGATCACCAGGTCCAGGTACTCGGCGGCGAAATCGGCATCGGTAGCCGGCGCCATGTCCGGCACGATGCGGCGGCTGGCCTCGTCGCCGCGCAGCTCGACGCCGCGCTCGCGCAATGCCTGCGCGGCACGCGGCAGGAAGTCGGCGGCGATCGCCTCGTGCACCAGCAGCGTTTCCAGTGAATTGCACGCGGCCGGGCGCGAGACCTTGCCGTCGATGAGCAGGCGCAAGGCCAGTTCCGGATCGGCCGAGTCGTCCACGAACAGGTGGCACACGCCCTTGTAGTGCTTGATCACCGGCACGCGCGCATGCTCGGCGACAAAGCGGATCAAGCCCTCGCCGCCGCGCGGGATGGCCAGGTCGATGATCTCGTTGAGCTGCAGCAGTTCGAGCATGGTCTCGCGGCGCAGGTCCTCGACCAGCGTAAGCGCCGCGGCGGGCACGCCGTGCGCCTCAAGCGCGCGTCGCAGCGCCTGGGCAATGGCGGTGTTGGAATGGATCGCCTCCGAGCCGCCGCGCAGGATCACGCCGTTGCCGGCCTTGATGCACAGCGCCGCGGCATCGGCGGTCACGTTCGGCCGCGCCTCGTAGATCATCGCGATCACCCCCAGCGGCACGCGCACCTTCTGCACGCGGATGCCGTTCGGGCGCACGTCGTCGCGGGTCACCTGGCCGACCGGGTCCGGCAGCGCGGCGACTTCGCGCAGCGCGTCGGCGACGCCGCGCAGGCGCTTGGGGTCCAGCGCGAGGCGGTCGAGCATGGCGCTGCCCACGCCTTTTCCCCGCGCGGCATCGAGGTCGCGCGCATTGGCGGCGAGGATGGCCTCGGCGTCCTCCTCCAGCGCCTGCGCCATCGCGGCCAGCAATGCCTGTTTGGCCGCGCCGTCGAGCTGGGCCAGCGTCTGCGCCGCCAGGCGGCATTCCATCGCGAGGGTCTTGATGTCGGACATGGGCGCTCCCGGGTCAGGCGTTCAGCAGCACGAGGTCGTCGCGGTGGACGATGTTCTCGCCGTAGTTGTAGCCGAGGACCGATTCGATGTCGCGCGAATGGCGGCCGGCAAGGCGTCGGATGTCCTGCGCGGAATACTGGCAGACGCCGCGCGCGAGCGCCTGCTCGCCGCCCTCGCCACGGGTGCGGATCTCGACCATGTCGCCGCGGCGGAACTCGCCTTCGGCGGCGGTGACACCGCCGGGCAGCAGCGAGGCGCCTTTCTCCAGCAGCGCCCGCGCCGCGCCGGCATCGACCAGGATCGCGCCGGGCTCGACCGGCGCATGCCGCAGCCAGTACTTGCGCGCGGCGATGCGCGTGCGCGCCGGATGCAGGCGCGTGCCGCGCAGGCGGTCATGGCCAAGCGCACGCAGCACCTCGCCGCTGCGGCCGTTGAACAGATAGGTCTCGATGCCGGCGGCGCCGGCCTTGGCCGCCGCTTCCAGCTTGGTGCGCATGCCACCCGTGCCGACGCCGGACGCGCCGCTGCCACCGGCCATCGCCAGGATCTCCGCGTTGAGGTCGGGAACCTGGTTGATCGGCTCGGCGTTCGGATTCTGGCGCGGGTCGGCGCTGTACAGGCCGTCGATGTCGGTGGCGATGAACAGCGCATCGGCATCCACCAGCGCGGCCACGATGGCGGCGAGGTTGTCGTTGTCACCGAGCTTCAGCTCGTCCACCGACACGGTGTCGTTCTCGTTGACCACCGGCAGCGCACCGAGCCGCAGCAGTTCGTTGAGCGTGGCGCGCGCGTTGAGATAGCGGCGGCGGTTGCGCAGGTCGTCGTGGGTCAGCAGCACCTGCGCCACCGGGCGCTCGAAGAAGCGCTGCCACAGCGCCATCAGCTGCGCCTGGCCGAGCGCTGCCAGCGCCTGGCGCGCGGCCATCGCCGCGCCCTGCTCGGCGGCGCGCGGCAGGATGGCACGGCCGGCGGCGACCGCGCCGGAAGACACGATGACGACCTCGCGGCCCGCCCCGACATGGGTGGAAACGAACTGCGCCAGCCCCAGCGCGTAACGTGGCGACAGCCCGCCGCCGTCGGCGGCAAGCAGGCTGCTGCCGACCTTGAGTACCGCACGCCGCCACCTCGGCAACGATTGCTCGGTGAACGCGATGGCCTCGGGCGTGCGCAGGTCGGTCATGAAGTCGTCCGTGGGATCAGTGGGTGTTCCATTCGTACACGGTCAGCGTGGAGGCGTCCTGCAGCACCAGCGGATCGCGTGCCACCAGTGCCCTGGCCTCGTCGAGGCTGTCCACGTGTTCGAGGATGTAGGCGCCGCCGGTGCCATCGGCAAAGCCGCCGGTGAGCAGCAGCTTGCCCTGTCCGCGCAGTTCGGTCAGGAAATCGCGGTGCGGCTGCACCACGGCGTCGCTGAAGCCGGGCTTGCGCATCGCCATCACCAGATAGTGTTTGCCGGCCATGGCTCAGCCCAGCCCCTGCCAGCGTGCGCGCAGGGCATCCAGGCGCAGGTCGGCGGCGGCGCCCGGCGAGACGCGTGCGGCCAGGCTGCCTTCCGGCGTGCG
>DJAN01000065.1:667-10900 GCA_002429615.1 Lysobacteraceae bacterium UBA6001 | reverse complement strand
CCGCCGGGCGCCGCGCTGCGTCGCGATGGCGCCCGCGTCGGCGACGACATCTGGGTCACCGGCATGCCCGGCGAGGCCGCCGCCGCGCTCGCGTTATGGCAGCAGGGCGATCTGGATGTCACCACCGTGGCTGCCGCGTCCTGGCGTGAACATCTTCGTCAGCGCCTGCTGCGGCCCACGCCACGCGTGGCGGCGGGGCTGCGCCTGCGCGGCCTGGCGCATGCCTGCGTGGATGTCTCCGACGGATTGCTGGCCGATCTCGGCCACCTATGCGCGCGCAGCGGCGTCGGCGCGCGGCTGGAGCTGGCCGGTCTGCCGCAGTCCGCCGCCCTGCGCGCCACCGGCGATCGTCGTGTGCGCGAATGGCAGCTCGGCGGCGGTGACGACTACGAGCTGTGCTTCACCGCTGCCGCGGCGGATCGCGACGCCGTGCAGCGCGCCCTGGAATTCGCCGGGGTCGAAGGTCACCGGATCGGCCGCATCCTCGCGGGTGATGGCATCCAGGTGCTGGACGAGGAAGGCTGCGCCTGGCATCCGCCGCGCAGCGGCTATCAGCACTTCGGCTGAGCGCAGGCCCACTGCCCGGTTACGCCGAATTTACGCGCACGCCGCCGGCCTGCCATAGCGACTTTACGCAGGCGGCGCCCAGACTTTCGTGATCGGCGGAATGGTTCCGCCCCGATCACCGAAAGGCCATCCACCCATGTACTCCCCGCTCCACACCGCCAGCCGCGGCTTCTCGCGCGCTGCCCCGCTGCTGTGCCTGAGTGCCGCCGCGCCGCTCGCCGCCGCCAGCACGCTGTCCGGCAACATGACCCTCACCAGCGACTACGTCTGGCGCGGCACCACCCAGACCCAGGGCGACTTCGCCGCCCAGGCCGGCCTGAAGTGGGCCGCCGATAACGGCCTGTACGCCTCGGCCTGGGGCTCGAACGTGGAGTTCGCCCCGGAAACCCATGCCAGCAGCGAGCTGGACCTGATCCTGGGTTGGGGCGGCAACCTGTCCGACGACTGGGCATTGGATGCCAACCTCACCCACTACCGCTATCCCTCGACCAGCGTCGATCTCAACTGGACCGAGCTCAACGGCACCCTGACCTGGAAGCAGAACTACTGGGTGCAGCTGGGCTGGTCGAACGACGTGATGGCCAGCGACGAGACCGGCACTTATGCCCAGGTCGGCGCGCGCTTCCCGCTGGGCGAGCGCTTCCGCATCGAAGCCGCGCTGGGCCATTACTGGCTCGATGACGCCTACGGCGACAGCTACACCCACGGCCAGCTCGGCCTGGTGTGGGCGGTCCGCTCGCCGCTGGAACTGCGCGTGACCGCGCACGACACCGACCACGCCGCCGAACGCCTGTTCCCCGGCCTGGCCGGCTCGCGCGTGGAAGCGGCGCTGCAAGCTTCCTTCTGAGGAGATGACCCATGCCTGCCTGGCTTGCCTTCGTGTGTGGGCTCGCGGTGATCGTCACCGCGGCCTACCTGCTGTACGTCGTGCTGCGTCCGGAAGACTTCTGAGGACCTCGCCATGACCGAAACCTTCCTTCTCTTCGCCGTCGCCATCGCGCTCGGCTGGCCGCTGGGCCTGTACCTGGCGCGTGTCATGCGCGGCGCGCCGATGCGCGGCGATGCCGTGTTCGGCCTGATCGAAAAGCCGATCTACGCGCTGCTGGGCGCCCGCCCGGAGCGTGGCATGAGCTGGCGCGGCTATGCGCTGGCGTTCCTGGCGAGCAATCTCGTCGTCGCCGTGCTGGTGTGGGTCGTCTTCATGACCCAGGGCGTGTTGCCGCTCAACCCGGACCACGTGCCGAACCTGCGCTGGGACACCGCGCTGCATACCGCGATCTCGTTCCTGACCAATACCAATCAGCAGCATTACTCCGGCCAGGCGCAGCTGTCCTACCTGGCGCAGATGACCGGCATCGTCGGCCTGCAGGTGGTGTCGCCGATGATGGGCCTGGCGCTCGTCGTGGCTACGCTGCGTGGATTGATGGGCGGGCGCAAGGCGCCCGCTGTCGCGGCTGAAGCCGCTCCTACGGTAGTTGCCAACGCCGTTGACGTTGGCAACTACTGGGCCGATGTGGTCCGCCCCACGGTGCGCTTCCTGCTGCCGCTGTGCCTGGTGTGGACCCTGCTGCTCGCCTCGCAGGGCGTGCCGTCCACCTTTGCCTCCGGTCCCACGGTGACGCCAGTCGATGCCAGTGCTGGCATGGCCGAGCAGAAGATCCCGGTCGGCCCGGTCGCGGCCATGGTCGCGGTCAAGCAGCTGGGCTCCAATGGTGGCGGCTGGTATGGCCCGAACAGCGCCGTGCCGCTGGAAAACCCCACGCCGCTGTCGAACTTCCTGGAGATGCTGGCCATCGTGCTGATCCCGATCAGCGTGGTGTTCATGGTGGGTGCCTTCACCGGCCGTCGTCGCTTCACCGCGCTGATCTTCGGCAGCATGCTGCTGATGTCGGTGCTGTCCACCGGCGCCTCGATGTGGTCCGAAGGCCATTCGGCCACCACCGCCAGTCCCGCGCTGATGGAAGGCAAGGAAGTGCGCTTGGGCGTGGACAATTCCGCGCTGTGGTCTTCGATCACCACGCAGGTGAACAACGGCTCGGTCAACGCTATGCATGACTCGCTGGCGCCGCTCACCGGTGGCGTGGCGCTGGTCAACATGCTGGTCAACGCGATCTGGGGCGGTGTCGGCTGCGGCCTGCAGCAGTTCCTCGTCTATCTGCTGTTGAGCGTGTTCCTCGCCGGCCTGATGACCGGCCGCACGCCGGAGCTGTTCGGTCGCAAGATCGAAGCGGGCGAAGTACGCCTGCTGGCGCTGCTGATCCTGCTGCAGCCGCTGGTGCTGCTCGGCTTCACCGCCGTCACGCTGGCGCTGCCGCAGTTCACCGGCAATTCCAACCCGGGCTTCCATGGCATCAGCCAGGTGTTCTACGAGTTCACCTCGGCCTTCGCCAACAACGGTTCCGGCTTCGAAGGCCTGGGTGATGGCACTTACTGGTGGAACCTGACCTGCGCGCTGGTACTGGTGCTGGGCCGCTTCCCGGCGCTGATCGTGCCGCTGGTCGTCGCCGCGCGCATGGCCGCCAAGCGCCAGGCGCCGGAGTCGGGCGGCAGCCTGCGCATCGAAACGCCCACTTTCGCCCTGACCCTGGTCGCCGTCGTGCTCGTCCTCACCGTGCTGCAGTTCATGCCCGCGCTGGTGCTGGGCCCGATCGCCGAGCACTTGACCCTGGCCGCGTCCTGAAGAGAAACCCCATGAGCACCCTTCCCTCAATCGAAAAGCGCCAGCGCACCGAGGTCGCGTTGTTCGACGCCGCCACGCTGCGTTCGGCCACGCGCGATGCCTTCCTCAAACTCTCCCCGCGCCACCTGTGGCATAGCCCGGTGATGGCGGTGGTGATGGTCGGCACCTTGCTGTCGGCCCTCATCACCCTCACCGGCTACGCGTCGGCCGGCTTCGGCTGGACGGTGACCGCGATCCTGTTCGTCACCGTGCTGTTCGGCAATTTCGCCGAAGCCGTCGCCGAAGCCCGTGGCCGCGGCCAGGCCGCTTCGCTGCGCCGCGCCCGCAAGGACCTGGTCGCACGCCGCGTGGACAGCGACCTCGGTGGCCGCGAGACCCGCGTGCCGGCCGCCGAACTGCGCCCGGGCGACCATGTGATCGTCTCCGAAGGCGAGTTCATTCCCGCCGACGGCGAGATCGTGCGCGGTGTGGCCACCATCAACGAAGCGGCGGTGACCGGCGAATCGGCCCCGGTGCTGCGCGAGGCCGGCACCGACCGCAGTGGTGTCATCGGCGGCACCCGCGTGCTGTCCGACGAGATCATCTTCAAGGTCACCGCCGAGCCGGGCCACAGCTTCCTGGATCGCATGATCGCGCTGGTCGAAGGTGCCAACCGCCAGAAGACGCCGAACGAGATCGCGCTGACGCTGCTGCTGGCGGCGATGACGCTGACGTTCCTGATCGTGGTGGCCACGCTGCCGGCGATCGCCGGGTTCGTCGGCGTGAAGCTCGATCCGATGCTGCTGATCGCGCTGCTGGTGTGCCTGATCCCGACCACCATCGGTGGCCTGTTGCCGGCCATCGGCATCGCCGGCATGAACCGCGCGCTGGCCGCCAACGTGCTGGCCAAGTCGGGCAAGGCGGTGGAAGTGGCCGGCGACGTCGACGTGCTGCTGCTCGACAAGACCGGCACCATCACTCACGGTGACCGCCAGGCCACCGCGTTCCACCCGCTGGCCGGTATCGACCGTGCGCAGCTGCGTGACGCGGCCATGCTCGCCTCGCTCGCCGATCCGACGCCGGAAGGCAAGTCGATCGTGCGTCTGGCGCGCGAGCAGGGCGCGGCGGCGGTTGAGCCAGCAAACGCGCACTTCATCGCCTTCACCGCGCAGACCCGCATGTCCGGCGTGGACGTGGATGGCCGGCAGATCCGCAAGGGCGCCGGGGATTCCATCGGGGCTTGGGTGCAGGGCAACGGCGGCCTCGTCAGCCCCGAGCTGGCCGGGCGCATCGAGGAAGTCGCGCGTGGCGGTGCCACCCCGCTGGTGGTGGCCGAAGGTCGCCACGCGCTGGGCGTGGTCGAGCTGTCGGACGTGGTCAAGCACGGCATCAAGGAGAAGTTCGCCCGCCTGCGTGCGATGGGCATCAAGACGGTGATGATCACCGGCGACAACCCGCTCACCGCCGCGGCCATCGCCGCCGAGGCCGGCGTGGATGACTACATCGCCCAGGCCCGCCCGGAAGACAAGCTCGCGCGCATCCGGGCCGAGCAGGCCGGCGGGCGGCTGGTCGCGATGGTCGGCGACGGCACCAACGACGCCCCGGCGCTGGCACAGGCCGATGTGGGCCTGGCGATGAACTCCGGCACGCAGGCGGCCAAGGAGGCCGGCAACATGGTCGACCTGGACAGCGACCCGGCCAAGCTGCTGGCGGTGGTGGAGGTGGGCAAGCAGCAGCTGATCACCCGCGGCGCGCTGACCACGTTCTCGCTGGCCAATGACGTGTCGAAGTACTTCGCGATCCTGCCGGCGCTGTTCGCCGCGGCGATCCCGTCGATGGCCGCGCTCAACGTCATGCAGCTGTCGAGCCCGCGCAACGCGGTGCTGGCCGCGCTGGTGTTCAACGCCATCATCATCCCGGCGCTGATCCCGCTGGCGCTGCGCGGCGTGCGCTTCAAGCCCGCCGGCGCGACCACGCTGCTGCGTCGGAACATGCTCGTCTACGGCGTGGGCGGCGTGCTGCTGCCGTTCGCCGGCATCAAGCTGATCGACATGGCGATCGCCGCCATGGTCGGTATCTGAGGATTCCATCATGGAAAAAGCCACTTCCCATTCCCGTTCCACCGACACCGCGTTGCATGACGGCGGCGCATGGCGCGGCTCGCTCGCGCTGGCGCTGGTCACCCTGATTGGCTTCGGCTTTGCCTACTCGGTGGCCGGCACGCTCGTCGCCGGTGCCGCGTTCCCGGCACAAGCGGCCGGTTCGCTGATCCAGGACGGCGACCGCGTGGTCGGTTCAGCCCTGGTCGCCCAGCCCTTCAGCGACGCGCGCTACTTCCAGCCGCGCCCTTCGGCCGCCAAGTACGACCCGATGTCGGCCGCCGGCAGCAACCAGGCGCGTTCCAACCCGGACCTGCTCAAGCGCATCGAGGAAACGCGGGCCGCGGTCGCCGCGCGCGACGGCATCGACCCGGCGCAGGTGCCGTCCGACCTGCTGACCCAGTCTGGCAGCGGCCTGGACCCGGACATCACGCCGGCCTCGGCCGAACTGCAGGTGCGCCGCGTCGCGGCCGCCCGTGGCCTGCCTGAGGCGCGCGTGGCCGAACTGCTGAGCCAGCAGGTGCAGCCACGCCAGTACGGCGTGTTCGGCGAGCCGCGGGTGAACGTCCTGCAGCTCAACCTGGCGCTGGACCAGCTGCGATGAGCACCTCGCTCGCCGGCGTCACCTGGCCTGGGCCACAATCGCCGGCATGAGCGACGCACGCACGCAACAGGCCGATGCCCTCATCGGCCAACTGCAACGAGAACACGGTGGCCGGCTCACCGTGTTCCTCGGTGCCGCGCCCGGCGTGGGCAAGACCTACGCGATGCTGTCGCGGGCGCGCGAGCGCCTGCGGCAGGGCGTGGACGTGGTGGCCGGCATCGTCGAGACGCATGGGCGCAGCGAAACCGCCGCACTGCTCGACGGCCTGCCCGTGCTGCCGCGCCAGCGCATCGACTACCGTGGCCGCACGCTGGAGGAGCTGGACCTCGATGCGCTGATCGCACGCCGCCCGCAGCTGGCGCTGGTCGACGAGCTCGCGCATCGCAATGCACCCGGCAGCCGCCACGAGCGGCGCTGGCAGGATGTGATCGAACTGCTCGACGCCGGCATCGACGTCTTCACCACGGTCAACATCCAGCACCTGGAAAGCCTCAACGACGTCGTGCTGCGCATCACCGGCGTGCGTGTCTCCGAGACCGTGCCCGATGCGGTATTCGACCGCCTGCGCGATATCGTGCTGGTGGACCTGCCGCCACGCGAACTGATCGAGCGCCTGCAGCAGGGCAAGGTCTATCTGCCCGAGCAGGCCACGCAGGCGCTGCAGGCGTTCTTCTCGCCTTCCAACCTCACCGCGCTGCGCGAACTGGCGATGCAGACCGCCGCCGACCGCGTCGACAGCGACCTGCGCGACGCGCAGACCGCGCGCGGCCTGCCGGGCACCGCCGCCTTGCGTCGGCGCGTGGTCGTCGCCATCGACGGGCGCGGCAGTTCCGATTACCTCGTGCGCGTCGCACGGCGCCTGTCCGAGCGCCGCGACGCGCCGTGGACAGTGGTGACGGTGCAGACCCGCACCGTCATGGATGCCGCCTGGCAGCTGGAGATCGACCGTGCCTTCGCGCTCGCGCGCCGGTTGGGCGGCGACACCGCACTGCTGCACGGGAGCAACATCGCCGATGCGCTGCTCGATTTCGCCGCGCAGAGCGGCACCTCGACGCTGGTGCTGGGTCGCACGCGTGAGCGCCCGCTGGCGCGGATGTTCAACCGGACGCTCACGCAGCGGCTGCTCCAGCGCGGCGCGCACTACGAACTGGTCATCGTCAGCTCCGCCGATGCGCGCGCGCGTTCGCGCCGGCAATCGCGCCAGCCGATGCGCTGGCTGCGCCGCTACGACCTGGCCTACGCGCTGGTCACCGCGGCGGCGGCCGTTGGCGTGGCCTGGTTGCTGCAGCGCTGGACCGACATCGACGACCTGTCGATGGTGTTCATCGTCGCCGTGGTGCTGGTGGCCTCGCGCACGCGCATGGTGGCCGCGGTGCTGGCGGCGCTGCTGAGCTTCCTGGCCTACAACTTCTTCTTCATCGAGCCGCGCTTCACCTTCAACATCAGTGCCCGCCAGGGCGTGGTGACGGTGATCCTGTTCCTGATCGCCGCGCTGGTCGCCGGGCGGCTGGCCTCGCGCCTGCGCATGCAGGTGCTGGCGTTGCGCGCAGCCAACACGCATGCCAATGCGCTGCAGGCGCTCGGCCGCCAACTGAGCACCGCGGCGGACCTGGGCGAGGTGGTGGAAGCGGGCCGGCGTGCGCTGGCCACCGCGCTCGGCGTGGATGCGTGGCTGCGCCTGGACAAGCGCGAAAGCGAGAGCAGCGTGACGCTCTCCGCGCTGGACCGCAGCGCCGCCGACTGGGCGCAGCGGCACGGCCAGCCCGCCGGCCGCTTCACCGACACGCTGGCCGGCGCCGACTGGTGGTGCCTGCCGGTGCAGCACGAACGCGGCACGCTCGGCGTGGTCGCACTGCGCTTCGATGCCTCGGTGCAGCGCCCGGCGCTGGAACAGCGGCGGCTGGCCGAGGCGATGGTGGAGGACATCGGCCAGGCCGCGCTGCGCACGCGGCTGGTCGCCGACCTGCAGAGCGCGCGCGTCAGCGGCGAAACCGAACGCCTGCGCTCGGCGCTGCTGTCGTCGGTGTCGCACGACCTGCGCTCGCCGCTGGCCTCGATGATCGGCTCGGCCTCCAGCCTGGCCAGCTACGGCGAGGCGATGGACGCGCAGGACCGGCGCAGCCTGCTCGACACCATCCAGCTGGAAGGCGAGCGCCTGGACCGCTACATCCAGAACCTGCTCGACATGACCCGCCTCGGCCATGCCGGGCTGAGCCTCAACCGCGACTGGATCGGCGTGGACGAGTTGATCGGCTCGGCTGCGCGGCGCCTGCAGCGCTACCAGCCGGAGGTGAAGCTGGACCTGCATATCGCGCCCGAGCTGGCGCCGATCTGGGTGCATCCGGCGCTGGTCGAGCAGGCGATCTTCAACGTCCTGGAGAACGCGGCCAAGTTCTCGCCGCCGGGAGAGGCGGTGCGGGTGACGGCGGCGCTGCACGACGGCGCGCTGCGCATCGACATCAGCGATCGGGGGCCGGGTATTCCCGAAGATGAGCGTGCGCGCATCTTCGATATGTTCTACAGCGTCGAGCGTGGCGACCGTGGCCGCCATGGCACCGGCCTGGGGCTGACCATCTGCCAGGGCATGATCGGCGCGCACGGCGGCAGCGTGGAAGCGCTGGCCGGTGCGGATGGCCGCGGCACCACCATCCGCATTACCCTGCCGCTGCTGGAGCCGCCACCGCGGCCGGCCCGGCCGCCCGCAGACTGAGAACCCGCCACGCCCGTGTCCCAAGACGCCGCCATCGCCCCGCCGCCGCGGGTGCTCATCATCGACGACGAGCCGCAGATCCGTCGCTTCCTGGATATCAGCCTGCGCGCGCAGGGGTATCGGGTGCTGCAGGCCGGCACCGGCGCCGAGGGATTGGCGGAACTGGCCACGCACGGCGCCGACCTGGTGGTGCTCGACCTCGGCCTGCCGGATCGCGATGGGCACGAGGTGCTGCGCGAACTGCGGCAATGGTCGGCGGTGCCGGTGATCATGCTGACGGTGCGCGCTGGCGAGGCAGAAAAGGTCGCCGCGCTGGATGCGGGTGCGAACGACTACGTGACCAAGCCGTTCGGCGTGCAGGAACTGATGGCGCGCATCCGCGTGCTGCTGCGCCAGTCCGGCGGGGCGACGCCGGAGGAGATCGTGTTCGACGATGGCCGTCTGCACGTGAACCTCGCGCTGCGCGAGGTGACGCTGGACGGCGAGCCGGCGGGCCTGAGTCGCAAGGAGTACGCGCTGCTGGCCCTGCTGCTGCGGCATGCCGGGCGCGTGGTGACGCAGCCGCAGCTGCTGCGCGAGCTGTGGGGGCCGACGCATGAGGAGGACACGCATTACCTGCGGATCCTGGTCGGCAAGCTGCGGCAGAAGCTGCATGACGACGCGGCCGCCCCGCGCTATATCGTGACCGAGCCGGGAGTGGGGTTGCGGTTCATCGGGCAGGGGCGCGGGTAGGGCAGTCACCGCGAGGGATATCGCGGCGCTTCGTCGCGGCTGAAGCCGCTCCTACAAGGGAGCAGGCATGCTTCCATGCGGGGGCGGGCCTGGGCACCCTTGTAGGAGGGGCTTCAGCCCCGACAGCCCTCAGCCCCTGATCGGTGGCAACACCTTCCCCGGGTTGAGAATCCCCTCCGGATCCAGCGCTGCCTTCACCGCCCGCATCGCCGCCAGTGTGGGCGCATCGAACGCCTGCGTCATGAAATCGCGCTTGGCCACGCCGATGCCATGCTCACCCGACAACGTACCGCCCAGCGCCAGCACGGTCTCGAATATCTTCGGCATCGCCGCCTGCGCACGCGCCGTCTCGGCCGCATCGCCATCGTCATACATGATGTTGACGTGCAGGTTGCCGTTGCCGGCGTGACCAAAGCAGACGATCGGCAACGCCGCCTCGCGTGACAGCGCTTCCATCGCCGCCACCAGGTCCGGAATGCGCGATACCGGCACCACCACGTCCTCGTTGATCTTGCCCGGCTTGATCGTGCGCAGCGCCGGCGATAGCGCCTTGCGTGCCGCCCACAGCCGATCGCGCGCCACGCCATCGGCGGCCACGTCCAGCGACAGCATGCCGTCACCCTCGGCCGCATCAGCCAGCGCCTGCAAGGCATAGGGCAACGTATCCTCGTCGCCATCGGCCTCGATCAGCAGCATCGCGCCGGCCTCCGGCACATCGCTGCCATTGCGCCGCAGCAGCGCGATCGCATGCGCGTCCATGAACTCCAGCATCGCCGGCACCACCGGCTGCGCCATCACCCGCGATACCGCCGCCGCCGCGCTCGCCGCGTCGCGATAGAACGCGCGCAGGCCGGCCTGCGCG
>DJAN01000065.1:0-480 GCA_002429615.1 Lysobacteraceae bacterium UBA6001 | reverse complement strand
GCGCAGGCCGGCCTGCGCGCGCGGGCGCGGGGTCAATTTCAGCGTGGCCTCGACGATCAGCGCCAGCGTGCCTTCGCTGCCGACGATCAGGTGGGTGAGGTCATAGCCCGTGGCGTCTTTCGTATACGGTCCGCCGCAGCGGATGATCTCGCCGGTACCGGTGACCGCGACCAGTCCGAGCACGTTGTCGCGGCTGGCGCCGTACTTCACCGCGCGCGGGCCGCCGGCATTGGAGGCCAGGTTGCCGCCGACGCTGCACATCGCCGCGCTGGAAGGGTCCGGCGGCCAGAACAGGCCATGCGGCCCCAGCGCGTCCTGCAATTCACCGTTGAGCACGCCGGGCTGCACGATGGCGCAGCGATCGGCGGCGCGGATCTCGACGATGCGGTTCATGCGCGCGAACGACAGCACCACGCCGCCGGCAAACGGCACCGCCGCGCCGGTGGTGGCGGTGCCGGCGCCGCGCGCGACCAGCGCGAT
>DJAN01000060.1:12861-13071 GCA_002429615.1 Lysobacteraceae bacterium UBA6001 | reverse complement strand
CCGCCGCCCTCGCCATCCAGCCGCAGGCGCAACGCGCCCTCGCGGGCCAGCCAACCCTGCGCCAGCGCCTCCCAGCCCGGCAACAACGGCAGCGGCAGCAGCGCCAGGTGCAAACGACCGCGGCAACCGACCGCCGCGCCGGAGAGCAGGTCTTCGTCGCCGCGCGTGTCGATCTCCATCCACGCCGCCTCGCCGGCCTGCAGCGCGGCG
>DJAN01000060.1:10914-12735 GCA_002429615.1 Lysobacteraceae bacterium UBA6001 | reverse complement strand
CGATATCGGCTTCCAGGCAGCCACCGCTGAGCCAGCCTTGGCGCACGTCCTCGCCGCCGAACAGCGCCAGCGCGCCAGGCTTCACATAGGTCGAGCCTTCGGTGGCGAACACCACCGCGAGCGTGGCCGGCGGCCCATCGAGCGCGGCGGCCAGGCTGGCCTGGATGGCATGTCGTGCTGCCGTCATCGGGGAAGCGGCCCCTCGTCAGGTAACTCCCACCAGACTAGCGCGCCGCGTGCATGCGTGGCGTCGCCGCGCTCAGGCGTTCGCGCGCCGGCGCGACTGCCACAGCCCTTCGCCGAGGAACAGCGCCAGGCCGATCCAGATGGCGATGAAGCCCAGCGCACGCTGCGGGTCGAACACTTCGTGGAAGACCCACACGCCGAGCAGCAGCTGCAGGGTCGGCGCGATGTACTGCAGGATGCCGACCAGCGAAAGCGGAATACGCCGCACGCCGTAGGCGAAGGCGATCAGCGGCACCGCGGTGACCACGCCGCCAAACGCCAGCAGCAGGTCGTCGCGCAGCGACCAGCCCTGCAGGAAGCCGCCACCGTGGCCCTGCTCGCTCCACAGCACGAAACCGAGCGCGGGCAGGAACAGGTACAGGCTTTCCACGCCGAGGCCGGCCACCGCGTCGACGGCGACGATCTTGCGCAGCAGGCCGTACAGACCGAACGACAATGCCAGGCCCAACGCGATCCACGGCGGCGCGCCCGCTGCCCAGGTCAGCCATGCCACGCCCAGCGCGGCGCAGCCTACCGCCAGCCACTGCAGGGTGCGCAGGCGCTCCTTGAGCACGACCACGCCGAGCAGCACGCTCACCAGCGGGTTGATGTAGTAGCCCAGGCTGCTCTCGATGACGTGGCCGGCATTGATCGCCCAGATGTACAGGCCCCAGTTGAAGCCGATCGACACCCCGCTCAGCGCCAGCAGCCCGAGCGCGCGTGGCTGCGCGGCGATGCGCCGCAACCATTGCAGCCGTGTGGTGAGCAGCAGCCAGCCGACCACCAGCAACGTGCTCCAGACGATGCGGTGGGCGATGATCAGTGGCGAGGGCACCGCCCTGAGCAGGTGCCAGTAGACCGGGAACAGGCCCCAGATGACGAAGGCCGTGGCGGTGATCGCCACGCCCTGGCGGCGTTGGCGCAATGCGCTGTCGGTCATGGCGGTCACTTGCGCGCGCGCGACAGGGTGACCACGACCACGCCGGCGAGGATCACCGCCATCGCGCCGAAATCACTGGCGCCGAAGCGCTCGTGGCCGAGCCAGGCGCCGAGTGCCACCGCGATCACCGGATTGACGTAGGCATAGCTGCCGGCCAGCGCGGGACGCACGTGGTGCAGCAGCCACACATAGGCGGTGAAGGCGATGATCGAGCCGAACACGCACAGGTAGGCCACGGCGAGCAGGCCCTGCCGCGTGGGCATCGCATGCGGGCGTTCGCCGATCAGCAGGCCGGCCAGGACGATCAGCACGCCGCCGCAGATCATCTGCCCGGCGGCGGTCATGAACGGCGACGGCAGGTCGCGGCCACGCGACCAGATCGAGCCGAACGCCCAGCCCAGCGGCGCGATCAGCAGCAGCACCAGGCCGGTGGGGGTGGCGGTGAGGCTGCTGCCGGCATTGAGCCAGACCACGCCGAGGAAGCCGATCACGATGCCCAGCCATTCGCCGCGACTGGCGTGCTGCCCGCGCAACGCGGAGAACAGCGCCATCCACAGCGGCACCGACGCCACCGCGGTGGCGGCCAGGCCGGAGGAAACGTCGCGCTCGGCCAGCACCACCATGCCGTTGCCGAGCAGCAGCAGCATCGCGCCCAT
>DJAN01000060.1:9315-10717 GCA_002429615.1 Lysobacteraceae bacterium UBA6001 | reverse complement strand
CAGCAGCATCGCGCCCATCACCCCGATGCTCGGCCACTGCCGGCGCGTGGGTGCGGCCACGCCGCGCCAGCGCAGCACCGCGTACATCAGCGTGCCGGCAACGATGAAGCGCGCGCCGGAGACCATCGTCAGCGGCAGCGCGCCGCCTTCCAGCGCCAGCCGGATTCCGAGGTAGGTCGAGCCCCAGACGAGGTAGACGATCAGCAGGGCGAGGACGACAAAGCCGCGGCGCGCACCCTGCGCGCCCGCGTCGGCGGGGGAAGACATGGAGATCCGTGGCGAGGCCGGAAAGGAGGGAAATTCTAGTCCTTTTCCCCGGCCTTACAGCGCGCGCGATGGAACGACGCGCGATGCCGATGCAACACCGCAGTGCTCAGCGGCGCGCGGCGGCGCTGCGGTCGCGCTCGCCCTTGAACTCGCTGCCCTCGCCCCAGGCCGGCCAGCCGCGGCCATTGGCCAGTTCCAGGCCGAGGTCGTGGACCAGCTGGGTGTCGGCGGCATGGCCACGGGCATCCCACTGCGCGGTCCAGCGGTCGCAGGGCTGGTGATAGCAGTCACGGAAGTAGGCGTCACGCAGGGCCTTGCCAGCTGCCACGCCACCATCGACGCGGTCCAGGCCGGGGCCGATGGTGATCGCCGGCACGCCGACGCGGGCGAAGGCGAAATGGTCAGCGCGGTAGAAGAAGCCGGCTACCAGGTTCGGATCCGGGCTGTACTGGCGACCGTGAGCCTCGGCGACGCGCTTGAGGTCGCCCTCCAGCGAGACGCGGCCCAGGCCCCACGAAGCGATATCGCGCGCCGGACCATCCGGGCTGAACATCTCCATGTTCAGCACCGCGACGGTGCGGTCCAGCGGCGCCAGCGGATGTGCGGCGTAGTAGCTGGCGCCGAGCAGGCCCTTCTCCTCGGCGGTGAGCGCGATGAACAGCAGGCTGCGCTGCGGGCGCGGGCCGGCGGCGAACACGCGCGCCAGTTCCAGCACGCTGGCCACGCCGGTGGCGTTGTCGACCGCGCCATGGCGGATGCGATCGCCGTCCTTGTCCGGCTCGCCGATGCCGAAGGCGTCCCAGTGCGCGGAGAAGATCACGGTCTCATCGGCATGGGTGGTGCCCGGCAGGCGCGCCACCACGTTGTGGGTGACCACGCGGTCGCGTTTGAGCTTGAAATGGGCACTCAGGCGCGCGTCGCCCAGCGGCACCGGGTGGAAGTCGGCCTGCATGGCCTGGCGCTTGAGCGCGTCGAAATCGAGGCCGGCATCGCGGAAGATCGCGACCGCCTGCTCGCGCTGCAGCCAGCCGCGCAGCGGCGTGTGCAGGGCGCGGGCCGCGGCATCGTCGCGTTCGATATCGAACAGCGGCGACAGGCCGGAACTGCGCACGGTGTTCCAGCCATAGGCGGCCGG
>DJAN01000060.1:738-9141 GCA_002429615.1 Lysobacteraceae bacterium UBA6001 | reverse complement strand
CTCGAACTTGTAGGTCCAGCGGCCGTAGTAGGTCACCGCCTTGCCGTCGAAGGCGCCCGGCTGCGGGCTTTCAAAGTCGGCATCGTTGATCAGCATGACCGCGACCTTGCCCTTGAGGTCCACGCCCTTGTAGTCGTCCCAGTGCCGCTCCGGCGCGCTGATGCCGTAGCCGACGAATACCAGCGGTGCATCCTTGACCGATACCTCGCTGCCCGGGCGCAGGCTCTGCAGGGTCACGTCCTCGCCATTGCGCAGCGCGCGGGTCTTGCCGCCCTGGCGCAGCGTCGCCTCGACCGGGCCGTCGACCGACACCCGCACCAGCGGCACCGACTGCGTCCAGCCACCGGCATCACCACCCGGCTGCAGGCCGGCCTGCTGGAACTGCGCGACGAGGTAGTCCAGGGTGCGCTGCTCGCCCGCGCTGGCCGGCGCGCGGCCTTCGAATTCGTCCGAGGCCAGCACCCGCACATGGCGCGACAGCGCCTCGGCGTCGATCTGCGTGGCCGCATCGTTCGCCGCGTGGGCGACGCCTCCGACGAACAGGCAGGCGGACAACAGCAGGATGCGCATCGGATTCACGGCGGGCGACTTCTTGGACGGGGGACGCACAGTGTAGTGCGCGCGACGTCCGCCGCCGAGCGTTTCAGCCGGCGCGGCGCGCGCGGTCCAGCCAGCTCGCCAGGCCCTGCGCGTTGAGTTCGATGTCCATCGCCAGCACGCGCGTCACCGCCTCATCGTCGAGCGGCACGCCATGGGCGTGCGCGCGTTCCAGGTACAGCTCGGTGAGCGCCGCGACCAGGCAGCGATGTCGGTCCGGCCGGTCATCGCAGCTGCGGGCCAGCGCCGCCATCGCGTCGATCTGCTCGATCAAGGCATGGCCAAGCGCGGCGGGGGGCGTGACCCGGCCGTAGTGGGTGAGGTACATCGCCACCGGGTCGTAGGACAGCATGCGTTCGATCGACGCGCGCATCGCATCGGGCTCGAACTGCACCGGCGAGGAGGTCGGCAGGATGTAGGCGCCCTGCGCCGAATCGAGTTCGCGATAGGACAGGCCGAAGGTATCGCCGGTGAACCAGCTGCGGCTGCGTGCGTCCCACACGCACAGGTGATGGCGTGCATGTCCGGGCGTATCGATCGTCAACAGCGCGCGGCCGCCAAGCAAGACCTGGCCGCCGTCTTCGGCGACCACCACGCGCGCCTCGGGAACCGCCACGACTTCGCCGTAACTGCGCGCGATCTCCTCCGCGCCATAGACTTCCGTCGCGCCGGCCACCAGGCGGGTCGGGTCGATCATGTGCGGGGCGCCGCGCGGGTGGACCAGCAGCCTGGCATTGGGCAGGTGCTGGAGCAGCGCACCGGCGCCGCCTGCGTGATCGAGATGGACGTGGGTGAGGATCAGCCAGTCCACGTCTTCCGGGCGCAGCCCGGCGGCGGGCAGCGCGGCGAGCATGGCTGGCACCGCGAGCGCGGTGCCGCAGTCGATGAAGGCACCGCGGCCCTGCTCCACGATCAGGTAGGCGGCGTCGAAGTCCGGTCGCTGGAAACCGGTATCGAGAGTGTGGATGCCGTGTTCAACCATCTGGCGTCCTGTGGGGTCGCTGGATACCCCATTCTAGGCGCAGCGGAGGGTGCCGCGGATTGGGCTTTGGTCGGAGGGGTGGTGATGCTTGCGGGCAGGCTGCCTGCCTGCCTATCCGCCTGCCTATCCGCCTGCCTATCCGCCTGCCTATCCGCCTGCCTATCCGCCTGTCTGTTTGGCTGTCTGTTTGGCTGTCTGTTTGGCTGCCTGTTTGGCTGTCTGTTTGGCTGTTTGTAGGAGCGGCTTCAGCCGCGACCCCGGCATCGCGCGGTCGCGGCTGAAGCCGCTCCTACAAAAGGCGAAGCGCAAAAGGCGAAGCGCAAAAGGCGAAGCGCAAAAGGCGAAGCGTGCGATGTGCGGGTGATCCCGGCCGCCGTTACTCGGTTTCGCGCAGCGCGCCCAACGCCCCCAGCACCGCATCGGCCTCCGCTTCCAGCTTGAACAGCGGCGAGGCCAGCGCATCGGCCGCGGTCGCCTGCTTCAGCACTGCGATCGTCTGCCCCGCTTCGCGCGGCGAATCGAAGCCCTCGCTCTGGATCAGCAGCACACCCTCGCCATCAGTGAGCTTGAAGTAGAAGCGCCCATCTTTCTCGCGATACTGCTTGAACACCGGCAGCGCGGCCTTGGCCACCTTCTGCTTGCCCGCACCGGCGTCCTGCGTCGACAGGTCGCGCAGGCCCACCGCGTGCCGCAGCTCGGCCAGGAACGGCTTGGCGAACTGCTCGCGCAGGCGCTCGCCACCGCGACGCAACGTGGCTTCGATCGCCGCCGGATCGGCCATCAGCGCTTCATAGCGTTCGCGCTGCGGCGCGATTTCCGCGTCGATGCGCTCGAACAGCTGCTGCTTGGCATCGCCCCAGGAAATGCCATCGGCGAAAGCCTGGGCGAACGCCGCGGTCTCCGCTTCGCTGGCGAATGCCTGGTAGAGCTGGAACAGCGCCGATCCTTCGGTGGTCTTGGGCTCGCCGGGCGCGCGCGAATCGGTGAGGATCGAGAACACCAGCCGGCGCAGTTCCTCGCGCGGGGCGAACAGCGGGATGGTGTTGTCGTAGGACTTGCTCATCTTGCGACCATCCAGTCCCGGCAGCGTGGCGACCTGCTCGTCGATCAGCGCCTCTGGCAGCACGAAGAAGTCGCGGCCATACACGTGATTGAAACGCTGCGCGAAATCACGCGCCATCTCGATGTGCTGCACCTGGTCGCGACCCACCGGCACGCGCCTGGCATTGAAGATCAGGATGTCGGCGGCCATCAGCACCGGATACATGAACAGGCCGGCGCTGACACCGGCATCGGCGTCCTCGCCCTCGGCGGTGTTCTTGTCCACCGCGGCCTTGTAGGCATGGGCGCGGTTGAGGATGCCCTTGCCGGCGATGCAGGTCAGGAACCAGTTGAGTTCGGTGATCTCCGGGATGTCGCTCTGGCGGTAGAACCACACCTTGTCCGGATCCAGTCCGCAGGCCAGCCAGGTGGCGGCGATCTCCAGCGTGGAGCGCTGGGTACGCGCCGGGTCCTGGGCCTTGATCAGGCTGTGCAGGTCGGCCAGGAAGAAGAAGCTTTCCACGTCGGTGGCGCGGCTGGCGGCAATCGCCGGGCGCACCGCGCCAACGTAGTTGCCCAGGTGGGGCGTGCCCGAGGTGGTGATGCCGGTAAGGACGCGGGTGGTCATGTGAGGGATAGCCAGGGGAGCGAGATACCCCTTCAGTTTAACCGCTGGCCCCCGTTCCCATCGCCGCCGGCCGTGCCCGGGGGCGCGGGCACGAAAAAGGCAGGCTGCCGGCGCAGCCTGCCTGTGGTATCGGGTCGGGCCGGAAGCGGCCCCGGACTCAGTAGTCCTTGTATTCCTTGCGCAGCGCGTCGTCGAAGTCCTTGACCTCTTTCTCGGCGCGGTCGCGATCCCAGCCATAGCGTTCCTGCAGCTTGCCGGACAGGTACTGCGCATTGCCCTCGGCCACGTCGAAGTCGTCGTCGGTGAGGTCGCCCCACTTGGCCTGCATCTTGCCCTTCAGCTGGGTCCACTTGCCGGAGATGATGTCTTTGTTCATGGCGTGCTCCTGTGGTCGTTGTCGTCGGAAAACGGCCGACTGGCCGCGTGCGTACAAGATCGCGGGGGCGGCGTTGGCAACAGGTCAACCGGCGTCAAGAGCATCCTCATCGCAATGAACAATTCAAGGCGAAGATGAAGATCGCGCCAAACAAGCACGCAAAAGAAAAGCGGGCCGAAGCCCGCTTCTCCCCTCCCACGCGACGGATTACTTCGCCGCGTCCTGCACCTTCTCGCCAGCCTTCTGCACGTCCTTGCCGGCGCCGGCCACGGTATTGCAGCCCGACAGCACGGCCATCGAAAACATGCCCAGGACCAGCAGGGTCATCACTCGCTTCATTGCATCTCTCCTCGGTTGGATGGCGACGTCAGCGTCGCGCTTGCATCGATTGGATTGCGTTGGATCGGGTTATGCGCTCAGCACTTGCCGTCGCTGCACTTGTTGGCGGTGTCTTCCACCTTCTCGCCGGCCTTCTGCACGTCCTTGCCAGCGCCGGCCACGGTGTTGCAGCCGCTCAGCAGGCCCACGGAAAACAGCGAGAGCATCGCCAGGGTCATCAGTCGCTTCATGTCCTTCTCCGGTCGGCGCGGCCCTGCGAAAAGTCAGGCGGGCCGCTTGGCGCACAATCTGACTTTCCGACCGTCGAGCGGATGTGAACGCGGTCGGCTTCGTCAAAACCCCCGCCGGGAAACGTTCAGGCAGCGGCTCAGTCGCGCATCAGCGTCGACTTGCCGAACAGGCTTTCGACCAGATCCACCGCCAGCTCCGCGGTGAGGTTGCGGTTGTCGATCACCGGGTTGAGCTCGACGATGTCGAGCGAGCCCAGCCGGCCGGTGTCGGCGATCATCTCCATCACCAGCTGCGCCTCGCGATAGTTCGGGCCGCCCGGCACCGTGGTGCCGACGCCGGGCGCGATGCTCGGGTCGAGGAAGTCGACGTCGAAGCTGACGTGCAGGTGGGTGTCCTCGTCCAGGCCGGCGAGCGCCGCTTCGATCGTGCGCTTCATACCGTTCTCGTCGATGTAGCGCATGTCGTAGACATCGACGCGGTGCTGCTTGATCAGCCGCTTCTCTTCCGGATCCACCGAACGGATGCCGATCTGCCGGATCTGCTCGGGCCGCAGCGCGGGCGCATCGCCGCCCAGGTGGGTGAGTTCGCGCGGGCCCAGGCCGCACAGGCAGGCGACCGGCATGCCGTGCACGTTGCCCGAGGGCGTGACCTCGCTGGTGTTGAAGTCCGAATGCGCATCCAGCCACAACACGCGCAGCTTGCGGCCCTGCGCACGACACCAGCGCGAGACCGCGGTGATCGAGCCCATCGCCAGGCAATGGTCGCCGCCGAGCATGATCGGCATGCGTCCGTCGGCCAGTTCGGCGTAGGTGGCCTCCATCAGCGCGCGGTTCCAGTCCACCACTTCCTGCAGGTGCCGGTAGCCGGCCACCGGCGCGGTCCACGGATTGCGCGGGCCGTCGATGTTGCCGATGTCACGCACGTCCACCCCGCGCGCCGCCAGCGCCTCGCCCAGGCCGGCGATGCGCAGGGCCTCGGGCCCCATGCGGGCGCCGCGATGGCCGGCACCGATGTCGGTGGGCACGCCAATCAGGGACACGGGGGGATAGCGGGTGGACATTCCTTGGCTCCGGCTTGCAGTTCGGGACAAGGAGTCTAGTCGCAGGCGACGAAAGCGCCTGCGGCGATGCAACAGCGTGCGGGCTTTTTGCGCGCGGGGAATGTGGTGCCGCTTATCCGAATCGCACGGATGACCTAATGTTTACAAGTCGGCGGGTGGATAGCTTGCCATGATTTGAAATCGGATGGTCCGGGGCCGCTTACACCGAGGAAAAACCGCAACTTAATGAGGCTTCAGGGACACAAACGGTGCGTCTGAACACGGCACATTGTGGTGCGAAACCGTGTCCGAGCCGTGGCCACGTCACACGGAGCCAGCCTGAAGTCGAAGATCACCCAGTCCCTCATCGAGAGGGCGCGACCCTGCCCGCCCCGGGCAAGTCGGTCTTGTATGCCCACATCGGGATGTCTGCGGCTGGTGGCTCCGATACGACACACGAAGCAGCAAGGCCGCACGCGAACGCGGCAACCTTTTTTGCGGTCGTCCCCGGTGAGTCTAGGAGATTCAACTAGGCCCGCGCGGCTCGGCGCCAAGGCCAATGCGCGCGGAATATGACACGCGTAAGTCCGGAAAGCCATTTGGCCATCCGCGTGGCATCACATTCGCAAAGTCGGGTAGGCTCTCCGCATCGTTCAGATACAGAAAGCCATGCCAAAGGCCAATACTCCTCAGAAGCCCCTGAAGGCGGCGCCCGTTCCGCCGACACCGACCTTTGACCCTCTTGCGGTAGAAAACATTGGCGTCACGCTCGCTGTTGAGTTGCTGGAGCAACCGCTCCATCCTCTCCCACCTTCTCGCTTTGTAGGCGCAGGCGTGTACGCTCTTTACTACACCGGGAAACACCCCGCATATGTAGAGTTAGTCGGCCTGGACGGCGGCACGGGTGGCACCAAATATCCGGTTTACATCGGAAGCGCCGTGCGTGAGAACGCCAAGCAAGGGTTTAACCCAAGGCCCTCAGTTCAAGCGCGCATGTGGACGCGTCTAAAGAATCATGCCGAATCCATCCAGGGAGTTATCGACGCAAAACTCGACCCCGATCTTCGGCTAGAGGATTTCCGTTGCCGCTATCTCGTCCTCAACGATGCGCACATCACGCTGGCCGAGTCCGTACTAATCGCGACCTTCCGTCCCGCATGGAACGGCATGGGCTTTGGCAGCAAGGTCGTTGGCGTTCGCCGTGGGGGGCAAGATCCGTCGTCGTGGGATTCATTGCACCCGGGCCGCGACGGTCGACCCACTGGTACGCCCGAGCTTCAAGCTATAGCAAGGCAGAAGATCGTAAAAAGCATAGAAAAGCTGGGTGCAGCGCCGACTGATCCTCGCTCCGCTAAGATGATGGAGAAGATCAAGCGATTCCTATGAGACCCTCATGCACCTTCTGCACGACGGCGTGAGCGAGCCTCGTCGGCACCGCGTTCCCGAGCTGTCGCATCGTCTCCGACCAGGAGCCGTGAAGGATCATCTGGTCAGGGAAGGTCTGGAGCCGGGCCGACTCGCGCACGCTGAAGTAGCGCACGGAGCCATCGGTTCTACGCAGCATGTTTTCGCCGCCCGGGACGCCGTGCACGCCCGCTTTGAGCGTCTTCGCGGGTTCGTCCATCGGGCTTCCCGTGTGGCCAGGATAGCTCTTAGCGCCGGGCTGGAATCGATGGTCCGGGAACTCGCGCGCGAGCTGCGGGTGGAACTCGGGATCGGGAAGGTCCGCGATCGCATCGCGCACGGTCAGCCACGGCGACTGCAACGGCTGCTGTCGGAGGCTCATCGCGCGCGCCCTGCCATTGGCGTCAGTCGGTCTGTGCTTCTTGGCGACCTCGTGCCGATCCCAGTACTCCTCGGAGCGCCACTGCGACCATAGGAGCGCGTCGAGTGAGTGGGTCGCCTCGGGAAAGTGCCACTCCACGCCAGTGTCGGAGCGGAAGCCGACGATAAGCACGCGCTCGCGCTTCTGCGGCACGCCGTAGTTCGCGGCATTCAGCACTCGCATGACCACGTTGTAGTGGAGCCCAGTGTACTTGCCTCGCGTCTCGTGATCCTCGAGGCGCAGGAGGTGGTCGTGCCACTTCTCCTTCGGCTTCGCTATCAGGTCGGGGTGACGGAGTTGTAGGCGGATGTACTCAAGGTAGTTCGCGAAGCTAGCACGAGTCAGACCCTTGACGTTCTCGAAGACGAAGGCGCGCGGACGGAGCTCCCTGACCGCACGGATGGCCTGCGGAAACATGTCGCGCTCGTCGAGGTAGGCCCTGTGCAAACCGCCCATCGAGAACGGCTGGCACGGCGGCCCGCCTGTCACGATGTCGATAGTGCCGTTGACGTCGGAGAAGCTGACCTGACGCACGTCGCCCTGGATCAGTGGCCAGTTCTTGAACGGCGCCAGTCCCGCTCTCTTGTTCTCGCGGATGGTGTCGCACGCCCACGGGTCCCAATCGACCACGAGCTGGGGCGTGAAGCCGGCTTGGCTGACGGCCATTCCGAGTCCGCCGGCGCCTACGAAAAGTTCTACTGCGTTCATGGGTCAAGGAACTCGCTGATTCTTCTCTTGAGCGCCTCGGTGTCTCGCACCTGACACTCCCAAACTATCATTACATCCCAACCGAACTCACCGAGCAGCGCCTCCACCTTGGCGTCGCGTTCCTCGTTTGCCGTGAGCTTCGGCACCCAAAAATCTAACCGCGATTTCGGCCAGCGCGTCAGCCGGCATTCGGGATCGCCGTGCCGGTGCCAGAAGCACCCGTGCACGAAGATCACCTTCCGCCGGCCTGGTAGGACCAGGTCGGGCTTCCCCGGCAGGTCCTTCCTGTGAAGGCGATAGCGATAGCCCATCCCATGCACTAGCCGACGGACAACCATCTCGGGACGCGTATCGGCCGAGCGCACCCTGCCCATGCGCTCGCTGCGTTCCTGCGGCGTCAGGGTGTCCATGGTCCCGCTCCGTCTCCATGTCGCAGTCGGCTCCGGTTGGATGTCTAGCGTAAGGCTTCGCGGTCTCAATAGCGGAGACTTCGGAACCATATCGCAAGGCAACCGGGCCGTCAGCGTCCGGCAGCAAAAAGGGGCAGCCCGTGGGCCGCCCCTACCGAATTGGTGCCGCTTATCCGAATCGAACGGATGACCTACTGTTTACAAGACAGTTGCTCTACCAACTGAGC
>DJAN01000060.1:0-435 GCA_002429615.1 Lysobacteraceae bacterium UBA6001 | reverse complement strand
CCAACTGAGCTAAAGCGGCACGTCGCCTGCAACGGGCGCGGGCATTCTAGCGCAGCGTCGCGCAGTCCAGCGATCGCTGGCCGGGCACCGACAGCGCCCGCAGCTTCGCCTCGTCGGTGCCGGCACGCGCTTCGACCCACCAGCGCGAGCCGGTGGCCCCGCCACTGGGCACCACCTCGGCCCGGAAGCCCGCCGCCGCCAGCTCAGACTGGCGCCGCTCGGCCCCTTCGCGGCTGCGGTACTGGCCCAGCGCGATGTCGCTCTGCGCACCATTGCCGACGATGTAGTAATCGCTCAGCCCGGCCGCCTTGATCTTCGCCACCACGGCCTGCGCGGCATCACGGTCGCCCACGCCATTGAGCATGACCTTGAAGCTGCTGGCCTCGGCGACTTCGCGCACGCGCGGGGTGCGCAGCGCGTCGCCCGCGGCGCTGC
>DJAN01000029.1 GCA_002429615.1 Lysobacteraceae bacterium UBA6001 | reverse complement strand
ACCGGCTGCGGCGCCCGCCAGCGCAGCGCACCCACCGGCGGCGCGGCATAGGGAATGCCCTTGAATACCAGCAGCCCGTCGGTGGCATGGCCCTGCAGGCGGCCTGCGTCCACGCTGACCTGCGTGCCGATCTCGGCCGCGTGCAGCGGCGCCGCCGCCAGGCCGATCCACAGCGCCAGGGCGCCCAGGGTGATGCGCGACATGCGGTTCTCCTTGTGGGATATGTCAGTGCGCGGCCGGTGCGCCACGCAGTTTCTGCCAAGCAGTGACCACCGCCAGCACCAGCGCGCCGGCGATCACGCCGACGACCATGTTGCCCAGCGTGGACACCGCCGTCGCGCCCCAGCCCGTCTCCGGGCCCAGGCCGACGACGAAGTGATGCAGCGCCGGCACGTTGTGCACCAGGATGCCGCCACCGACCAGGAACATCGCCAGCGTGCCGACCACCGACAGCGTCTTCATCAGCCACGGCGCCGCGCGCAGGATGCCGCGGCCGATCGCCGCCAGCGCCGCGCCCTTGCGGCTCAGCCACAGGCCCAGGTCGTCCAGCTTGACGATGCCGCCGACCAGGCCGTAGACGCCGATGGTCATCGCCAGCGCGATGGCGATCAGCACCAGAATCTGCTGGCCGAACGGCCGTCCGCTGACCACGCCAAGCGACAGCACGATGATCTCCGCCGAGAGGATGAAGTCGGTGCGGATCGCCCCCTTGACCTTGTCCTTCTCCATCGCGACCACGTCCACCGATTCATCGGCCAGCTTCTGCAGGCGCTCGGCATGCTGCTGCTCCGGGTCTTCCTCGCGATGCAGCCACTTGTGGGCGAGCTTCTCCACGCCCTCGAAGCACAGGTAGCCACCGCCGATCATCATCAGCGGCACCACCAGCGGAATCGGGTAGCCGCGCGCGCGCAGCCACACTTCCAGCGCGCTGATCGCCAGCGCCGCCGGCACCAGGATCGCCTTGTTGACCAGCGAGCCCTTGGCCACCGCCCACACCACCGGCAATTCGCGGTCGGCGCGCACGCCGGTCACCTGCTGGGCATTCAGCGCCAGGTCGTCGCCGAGGACACCGGCGGTCTTCTTCGCCGCGACCTTGGTCAGGATGGAGACGTCGTCCAGCAGCGTGGCGATATCGTCGAGCAGGGTGAACAGGCTGGCGCCGGCCATGTGGATTCCATTCGGGGAGGTCGGCTCCGATTCTCGCCGATCGCGGCCTCGCCCGGGAACGCTGCCATGGCGGATTCACCGCACGACGACCGCGCCCTGCGGACACTGGCGCCGAACCGATGCGGAGAAGCGCCCTTGTCCGGCCACAGCGACACCCTGCCCGTTCCCCCTGCCGGCACCAGCGCCGCGCCCGCCACCCCGCCCGCGCGCACGGGCGACCCGGTGCTCGTCGGTGGGATGAGCCGGCGCACGCAGATCCTGCGGCTGCTGCTGCGCTATCGCCATTCCGGGGTGTTCTCCGGGCTCAACCTGGATCCCACGGTGCAGGCCGACGTGCCGGCGGAGACCAACCCCGAGCAGTTCGTGCGCGACCTGGAAGCGCTGGGTCCCACCTTCGTCAAGCTCGGGCAGATGCTGTCCACGCGCCCGGACCTGGTGCCGCCGGAGTTCGCCAGCGCACTGGAGCGGATGCAGGAGCAGGTCGCGCCGATCCCGGTCGAGCGCGTCTGCGAGATCTTTGAGGAGGAGATCGGCGTATCGGTGAGCAAGGCGTTCTCCAGCTTCGAGGAGCAGCCGCTGGGGTGTGCCTCGCTGGCGCAGGTCCATCGCGCCACGCTGCGCGATGGCCGCGAGGTGGCGGTGAAGGTGCAGAAGCCCGAGGTGGCCGCGCAGGTGCGGTCGGACCTGGACGTGCTGCGCAGCTTCGCCAACGTCGCCGATCGCCTGACCGGGCTGGGTCGTCGCGTGCGCTTCGCCGACTGGCTCAACGAATTCGCCAAGACCCTGATCGCCGAACTCAACTACGACGCCGAGGCGGAGAACCTGGTGCGCTTCGGCCAGCACCTGGCACCGTTCCCCGAGCTGTGGGTGCCGCAGCCGATCTGGGACTTCACCGGCCGCCGCGTGCTCACCATGGAACTGGCGCGCGGCGTGCGCGTCGATGCCATCCCGCCGGTGCGCCGCACCGAGCAGGACATGGCGCCGGTGGCCAGCGCGCTGATCCGCGGCTACCTCGACCAGATCTTCGTGCATGGCGAGATCCATGCCGATCCGCATCCGGGCAACCTGCGCGTCACCGACGACTGCCGGCTGGCGATCTTCGACCTGGGCATGGTCGCGCATGTGCCGCCGCGGCTGCGCGAGCGCCTGCTCAAGCTGCTGTTCGCGGCGGTCGATGGACGCGGCGAGGAAGTCGCCGACGAGACCATCGCGTTGAGCACGCGGCTGGAGGACTACGACGAGGAACGCTATCTGCGCGAGGTTGGGCAGATGATCGCCCGCTATGCCGCGCATGACACCACCACCGAGGGCCAGGTGGTGCTGGAGCTGGTGCGCATCGCCACCGCCACCGGCCTGCGCACGCCACCGGAGCTGAGCCTGCTCGGCAAGACGCTGCTCAACCTGGAATCGGTGTGCCGCATGTTGTCGCCGGCGCTGGATATCCGTCGCGTGGTCGAGCGCCACCTGCAGAGCGTAATGCGCGCGCGGCTGCGCAAGTCGCTGTCGGCGGCCAACCTGGCCAGCGAGGCGATGGAGGTGCAGTCACTCCTGCGCGAAAGCCCGCGCCGCCTGTCCGACATCCTCTCGCTGCTGGCGGAGAACCGCATGCAGATGAAGGTGACCGGGCTGGAGGAATCGCACCTGATGGAGAACCTGCAGAAGATCGCCAACCGCGTCGCCGCCGGCATCGTCACCGCCGCGCTGATCCTGGCGTCCTCGCAGATGATGCGCATCGACACCCCGTTCAAGCTCTGGGGCTATCCGGCCATCGCGCTGGTGCTGTTTCTGCTGGCGGTCTTCCTGGGCCTGGGTATCGTGGTCAGCGCGGTGCTGTTCGACCGCCGGGCGCGGGCGCGCGAGGAGCGCGGGCACCGCTAGCGTCACATCGATGATGAGGAGGGCGGCATGAGCAGCAAGCACAAGAACACGATCTGCCTGTGGTACGACGGCACCGCGCTGGACGCGGCGACGTTCTATGCCAGGACGTTCCCGGACAGCTCGGTGGATGCGGTGCATCACGCGCCGGGCGACTACCCCTCCGGCAAGAAGGGCGACGTGCTGACGGTGGAGTTCACCGTGATCGGCATCCCGTGCATCGGCCTCAACGGTGGCCCGAACTTCAAGCCCGACGAGGCGTTCTCGTTCCAGGTCGCCACCGACGACCAGGCGGAGACCGACCGGTTGTGGAACGCCATCGTCGACAACGGCGGCCAGGAAAGCGCCTGTGGGTGGTGCAAGGACAAGTGGGGGCTGTCGTGGCAGATCACCCCGCGCGTGCTGTCCGAGGGCGTCACCGATCCGGACCCGGCGGTCGCCCAACGCGTGTTCGCGGCGATGATGGAGATGGGCAAGATCGATATCGCGAAGATCGAGGCGGCGCGGCGCGGGTGAGCCGCGCGCGGGCGCAATGCCTCATCCGGCCGCGGGCCTCCGGCCAGACGCCGCCACCCCCGTGGCGGCAGGCGCTGGACGCACCCAGGGCGTTGCGACCGCGAAGCCGGACGCGTGCAGGTAAGTGGCTGCGTGCGGGCAAGCGGCGGGGGTATGCTCGCCACGAAACCGCTCACATGTGTCAGGGGACATGCCGGGCCGCTATCGCCTTTCATCGCTGCTGTTGCTGCTCGCCTTCCTATGGCTGGCCGGATGGTCGGGGCCGGCATGGGCGGTCGAGGTCTGGGTAAACACCCACTCAGGGGTGTACCACTGCCCGGGCGGGCAGTATTACGGCGCCACCAAGCGCGGCCGCTTCATGGCCGAACGCGAGGCGGTGCAGTTCGGCTACCGGGCCGCTTACGGCCGGCCGTGCTCGCCAGGCGAAGCCGACGCCGCGCGGCGCCTGGCCGTGCAAAGCCTGGCACCGTCCGCCCACACCCCGGCCGATGTCAGCAGGGTCTGGATCAACACCGCCTCGCACGTCTACCACTGCCCTGGCACCCGCTACTACGGCAGCACCAAACGCGGCCGCTACGCCAGCGAAGCGGAGGCCGTCGCCAGCGGCAACCGCCCGGCCTACGGGGCGCGCTGTCACTGAACATCGCCGTGCGCCGGCCCGTGCGAGCATGTCGCCATGCCCGCCCTGCCGCCGGAGTCCGACGCCATCCGCCTCGATGGCCGCTGCTACACCTACGTGCTTCCCTGCGCGTGGGAGGACTTCTGCAAGATCGGTTTCTCGCATGATCCGCTGGGGCGCATCCGCACGCTGCATCCGCGCTGGTTCGAGTTCTTCGACCTGGAGGCCGGCATGCTGGTGGAAGCCGAATCCCAGCGCGATGCGCGCGACCTGGAGCTGGCGCTTCGGCGCCCCCTGAAGGCGCATCGCGCGCCCGCACCGTTGACCATCCCGGTGCGCGCCGGCGGCAAGACCGAATGGGTGCGTGGTGCGAATGCGCAGGTACTGAGCGCCGTGCGACAGCTCGGGGAGCAGGGCTACCGGATATACCCGCTGAAACCGTGGCTACACGCGGCGCTGCGCGCGCAGCTGGACCGGCTTTACGGGTGGGCCGAGGCGCAGATGCCGTCCGGTACCGATGCGCTGGCCCTCCCACGTGTCGCCTACAGCGTGCTTATCGACGTGATCGACAGCCATCTCGCACTGGACATTGATCCCGACGAGCATCTGCCACGCCATGTGGCCGAGTGGTATCGCGCGGTGCGCGGCTAGCAGGTCCTGGGACGGCGCGACGCGGCTTGCCAGGGAACGCCATGGGCACGGCAACCGCAGACGACCGTCCCGCTGAAAGCTTTGCGGGTGTAGCACCCCACCAAGCGGCCGCCACGATGGCGCCCAGCACACAGATACCGAGAAGTTCCATTCTCCTACGCATCTTGTTCGCCTTCCGGCCGCGCACGCGACCTTCAGCGAACGTTCTATGCAAGGCGTTTCGCGCATTGAATTCGAATATTCAAACGAAACGCCCTTAGCGCCATGCCAGCGCACATGGCTCGAAGAAGTCCCGCGCGCTTCACGCCATGCATGCAATCCCCTCTAACCGCTCAGCAACGTCGCGATGCTCCTCACGCGAAGTCACGACGATTTTATGCGCCCGCCGCCAAGGTAGTGGCGCACGGCAGCCACTGCCAATCACGCAACAAGGAGTTACCGAATGAGCACCCAGAGCAAGATCGAGCACAGCCTCAACGACCTCATCGAGATCGCCCGCGACGGCAAGGATTTCTACACCGAAGCCGCCGGCAAGGTGAAGAATCCCGAGCTGTCCGGCCTGTTCACCCGCATCGCCGGCGTCAAGGCGGACATCGTCACCCGCCTGAGCGCCGACGTCGCTGCGGCTGGCGGCAAGCCGGCCGAACACGGCACGCTGGTCGGTTCGATGCAGCAGGTCTATGGCCGCGTGCGCGCCGCGCTGGGCGACACCGACTACGGCTTCGTCGCCGAGCTGGAACAGTCCGAGGATCGCCTGCTGCACGCCTTCCAGGACACCCTCACCGACAACGACACCCCCGCCAGCGTCCGCGCCGAGGTGCAGGCCCTGCTGCCGAGCGTGCGCGAGTGCCACGACGTGATGCGCAACCGCAAACATGCCTTGAAGATGGCGTCGTAACCGCCCACCACGGCGCCGTTACCGAAGGCCCCGCTCCGGCGGGGCCTTCTTCTTTTCCGTGCCGGCCCGGCCTGCACATCGGCATGACATCGACGGCGTAGACTCGCCGCCACCCCCGCACCCCGCCAACGTTCCACCTTGCGACTGACCAGGAGCCTGTCATGCGTTCCTCTGCGTCCGTGGTGCTGGTACCGCTGTTGCTGCTCGCCCGTCCCGCTACGGCGGTCGAACCCCTGGATACCTTCAATGTGCGCGTCGGCGGCTACGCCACCGACTTCGATACGCGCGTGCGCGCCGATGGCGAGACCCGCGAGGGCACCGACATCGACCTGAGCCGGGATCTCGGGCTGGATAAAAGCAATACCGTCGGCCTGGTCGCGCTGACCTGGCGGCCGTTCAACCGCCACCAGTTCGATCTGTCCTACTACACCGACGATGCCGACTCGCGACGGCAACTCAGCCGCGATATCAGCTTCAAGGACACGACGTATACCGCCACCAGCACGATCAAGGCGAAGTTCGACCTGGACGCCTACGAACTGGACTACACCTACTGGTTGTTCCAGCGCGAACGCTGGGCGCTTGGCCCGCGCGTGGGACTGGTCTGGTACCGGCTCGGGCTGGACCTGTCACTTACCCTGGATGCCGGTGGCGGCTCGGCCGGTGCGCAGCGCCGCGAGGAAGTCGAGGCGGACCTGCCGGCACCGGCGATCGGCGCCAGCTGGCGCTGGGCGCCCGGCGAGCATTGGCGGCTGGGCGCGGACATCGGCTACTTCACCGCCGACATCAACGACATCGATGCCGACGTGACCTATGGCCGCGCCGGCGTCGAATGGTTCCCATGGCAGCGCTGGGGCTTCTGGCTGGACTACACCATGCGGCGGATCGACGCCGATGCGGATACGTCGAGCTTCACCGGCAACCTGCGCTTCACCGACAGCGGCCTGCGCTGTGGCGTGAGCTATCGCTTCTGACGCCACAACCCTCTCGCCTGCCGGGCAGCCCCGGCAGGCGTCGCGGCAGTCCTAGCGGCGCTTCGGCGCGTCGATGAAGGCCTGTACGTTGGCCACCGTGGTGGCCGTGGCCTCTTCCATCAGCCAGTGCCCGGACTCGGGCACCACCAGTTCGGTGACGTCGCTGGCGGCGTTGCGCATCACCACGGCCTCGGTCGCGCCAAACGACTTGCCGCCGCCCACCGCCAGCACCGGCATGGACAGTTTGTGCTCGACCACCGCTGCGTTGTCCTGCGCGTCCTGGCGGAAGGCGCGGAACTGCGCGAATGCCGATTTCATCGCGTCGGGCCGCGCATACAGGGCGGCGTAGTGGTCGCGCATGGCGGCATCGAGCTTGGACGGGTCACCGGCGAACTCGTTCCAGAACCGGTCCAGGTAGATGCGCTCGCGCCCGGCCACCAGCCGCTCCATGTCCGGCCCGCCGAAGTCGAAATGCCACAGCAGCGGGTTGCGCACCACCTGGTCCCACGGCGGAATGCCCGGTACCGGGGCGTCCATCACCACCAGCTTGTCGGTCTTGTCCGGGTAGCGCGCCGCATAGGCGAAGGCGACCATGGTGCCGATGTCGTGGCCGACGATGACCGCGTGGTCGATGCCGAGCGCATCGAGAATGGCGCGGATGTCGGCGGCCTGGTTCTTCTTCTCGTATCCGCCGGCCGGATGCGAGGACAGGCCCATGCCGCGCAGGTCTGGCACCACGACGGTGTGGTTCTTCGCCAGCGCGGCGGCCAGCGGCGCCCACATGTCGCCGGTATCGCCGAAGCCATGGATCAACACCACGGCCGGGCCCTTGCCGCCGACGCGGACATGCAGGGTGGCATCGTCGTGGACGATGTCGCGGGTCTTGAAAGAAGCGGGAAAGGGTTGGACGTCAGCCAGCGCGGGGACGCTGGCGGTCATCGCCAGCAGGAAGGCCAGCAGCAGCTTGTACATGTCGTTCTCCACGGAAAGCGCAGCGGATCGGAAGGACGGTCGATCACCCAACGCAGGGTCGGCCACCCACGGGCCAGCGACGTGCGGAAGAGATCGTAAAGCCGCGCTGGTTGACGCGCAGCATGGCGCCGTCCCGATGGCTTGCCGTGCCATCCGGTCGATCGACTTGTTCGAGCAGGCCGAACGTCCTGGCGGACGCCGGCATCAGTCCTTCAGCGCGCCTTCGCCCGGGTCGCTGGCGGCATAGGTGGAGCTGCGGAATTCGGCCGCGTGCGGGTGGCGCAGCGCCTGCCGCACGTCTTCGGGCAGCTTGTCCACGGCCAGGATCACCTTGCCGGAATGCACGTCCTTCACCGCGCTCATCGGCAGCACGAAGTCGCCGCCGTTCTGCACGTTGATCACGAAGGTGGACTCATGCGGCCGCACCTCGCGCACCCCGGCCACGCCGATCTCGCCATCGGCCACGAACACCATCTGGCCAGCTTCGATGCGATCGGACATGGCGCTCATCTCGTGTGGAGGGGATACCGCAGGCGGCGTGGCATGCCCGCGCATGCCCAACACCACCGCGGTAAATCCATGATGCAGTGCGGCAGCGTCTAAACCGGGTGAAGCGCGCTCAGCCCCCGCGTGGCGTCGACTGCCGCGCCGAGGCGTCCACCAGCGGATAGCCGCTGAACGGTTTGACCTCGTCCATCAGGAACTGCGAGACGATGCGCTCCACGCCATAGTCGCCGCCGAGCAGCACGCGCGCGATGTCCTTCCAGTGATGCACGTCGTTGACCACCACGCGCAGCAGGTAGTCGTAGGCGCCGGAGATGCGGCTGGCCTCCACCACCTCGGGCATCGCCAGGATGCGCCGGTCGAACTCGGTGAACTCTTCCAGCGCGTGCTGCTTGAAGGTGACCTGCGCCAGCACGACGGTGACCGAGCGGATGCGGTCCACCGCCACGTGCGCGCGATAGCCGCGGATCAGCCCGCGCGCCTCCAGCGCGCGCACCCGCGCCAGGCAGGCGCTGGGCGACAGCGCCACGCGCTCGGCCAGGGCCTGGTTGGTGATGCGCGCGTCCTGCTGCAGCACGTCGAGGATCTTCAGGTCGGTGCGGTCGAGGGCCTTGGCGCTCATGGGGCTCCGGAAGCGGCGTGCGCCGCAGGTTGTTCGCAATTTGCCGGCATGTCCCGCAGATTCTGCGTTATTTGCCCGTGATACGACCCACATCTTCGGCTTTGTGCGAAATAACACTAACAGAATCATCATCTTGGCAACAGCTACCCACCCGCTGATTCTGCTGGACAGCGGTGGCGGTTTTCACTTTCACTCGATCCCAAGCCATGCAGGCCGCCAGCGGGGATGCACCGGCGGCCCATTCCATCGCCACCAGGGGACCGTGCCATGCCGTCGCAGCTCCACGTTCGCAAACTCACCCGTGCCATCCGTTTCGGTTGTTGTTTCGGCCTGATCGCCGCCGCGCCCGCCTGGGCGCAGCAGGCGCCGCAGGACGCCTCCGGCGGCGACCCCGCCAAGACCCTCGATACCGTCGTGGTCACCGCCGGCAAGCTGAAGGAGTCGGTCCGCGAGATCGCCGGCTCGGTCTCGGCGGTCACCGACCAGCAGCTGCAGGACATCGGCGCGCAGTCGCTGGCCGACTACATCCAGCGCACCCCCGGCGTGGTGTTCAACAACTACCAGCCGGGCGTGTCGCACGTGGTGATGCGCGGCATCGCCACCAGCTCGGGCAACGTGCAGGGCCAGCCCACCACCGGCTACTTCCTCAACGAGGTGCCGCTGACCGAGCCGGGCTGGACCATCGCCATTCCCGACGTGGACGCCTTCGACCTCAACCGGGTGGAAGTGCTGCGCGGCCCGCAGGGCACGCTGTTCGGCTCGGCCTCGATGGGCGGCGCGGTGAACTATGTGGCCAACGTGGCCGACAGCAGCGGCTTCGATGCCGCCGCCGAGGCGACCGTGAGCCAGACCAGGAATGCCGATGTCGGCTTCAGCGCCAAGGCGATGGTCAACGTGCCGATCAAGCAGGACCTGCTGGCGGTACGCGCGGTGGCGCAGTACCGCGACGATCCGGGCTTCCTGGACAACATCGGCACCGGCCAGAAGGGTTCCAACGATACCCAGCTGGATGGCGGCCGCCTGTCGATCGTGCTGACCCCCAGCGAGGCCACCACGCTGACCTGGTTGAGCCTGCTGCAGAACATCGACAACGACGACAACAACTACCAGATCGCCGGCCTCGGCGACCTGCAGCGCGATACCGCGCTGCCGGAGTTCACCAACACCAAGATCGCCGTGCACAGCCTGCGCCTGGACCAGGACCTGGGCTTCGCCGACCTGACCGCGCTGCTCGCCTACCAGAAGAAGCAGCAGGACTGGCGCTTCGACTACACGCCGATCCGCGGCGCCTACAACGCCGACCTCGACCTCGACCTGACCTCGCCGCTGTATATCGATTCCGGCGGCGAGAGCCGCGGCAAGAGCATCGAGCTGCGCCTGTCGTCCAAGCCCGGTGGCCGTGTCGACTGGCTGGTCGGCGGCATGTACTTCGATTCGGACAAGGACCTGTACGAGCAGATCGGCGCGCAGGGCGCGGCGGCGGCGTTCGACCAGTCCTCGCTGTTCGGGCCGGGCAGCGGCGCGGTGATCGCGCCAGACGGCGAAATCTTCAACAGCTTCTTTACCCACCTCACCGGTTCGGAAGCAGCGCTGTTCGGTGAAGCGAGCTTCCACTTCAACGAACAATGGAAGCTCACCGTGGGCGGGCGCCTGTTCCGCAACAAGGTGGAAACAACCTCCACACAGGTGGGCTTCTCGACCTACCCGGGCGACCCGATCGTCAGCACCCAGCAGACCAAGGAAGACGGCTTCAACCCGAAGGTCGCGCTGACCTGGCAGCCGAGCAGCGACGTGATGGTGTACGGCCTGGTCTCCGAGGGCTTCCGCTTCGGCGAGCCGAACACCGCCGGGCTCAGTGCCTATCCGGTGCCGTCGGGCTCCAAGAGCGACAGCCTGATCAACTACGAACTCGGCACCCGCACCAGCTGGGCCGACGGCCGCCTGCTGCTCGACGCCACGCTGTTCTACGTGGACTGGAAGGACATCCAGCTGCGCCTGCAGACGCCGGACTTCTACAACTACGCCAGCAACGGCGGCAAGGCGTACAGCCGCGGCGTGGAGTTCGCCGCGACCTGGCGCCCGGTGGATGCGTTCGAATGGCAGACCACCGCGACCTGGCAGCACGCGCGCCTGGACGAGGATCTTTTCATCCTCTACTACGGCACCGCGCCGGCCGGCTCGCAGCTGCCCGGCTCGGCGGACTGGACGGTGAGCAACCTGCTCAGCTACCACTTCGACGCGCTGTACCAGCCCACGCTGACGCTGACCCACCAGTACGTCGGCGGCGGCATCAGCGACCTCAACTCGGCCGTCCCCGGCATCACGCCGAACCGCCAAGGCAACTACAACCTGTTCGACCTGCGCTACCGGATGACCTTCGGCACCACCGACGTGACCTTGTTCGGCAGCAACCTCACCGACAAGCGCGGCATCACCCGCAGCGTGTCGGAGACCAACGGCACCGGCGAGGGCCTGGTGCGGCCGCGCACGTATGGCGTGACCGTCCACTGGCGCTACTGACACGATGGACGGGAGGGTCTTCGTGAAAGCGCGTTCGCTCGGACGCTGGCAGCTTGCGCTACGGCGCAAGCCGCTGGAGGCGGTGGTCGCCGATGGCGACCGCGCCGGCCTGCACCGGCGCCTCGGCGCCGGCAGCCTGATGGTGCTGGGCATCGCCAACATCCTCGGCGCCGGCATCTACGTGGTGACCGGTGCGGCGGCGGCGAACTTCGCCGGGCCGGCGGTGATGCTGTCGTTCGTGCTGGCGGCGATGGCCTGCGGCTTCACCGGGCTGTGCTATGCCGAGCTGTCGTCGGTGATCCCGGTATCGGGCTCGGCCTATTCGTACTGCCAGGTCACGCTCGGCGAAGGCGCGGCGTGGGCGCTGGCGTGGATGGTCATCCTCGAATACCTGCTGGCCGCCGCGGCGGTGGCGGCCGGCTTCTCCGGTTATCTCACCAGCCTGCTCGGCGACCTGCATGTGCAGGTGCCGATGCTGCTGGCGACTTCCAGCGTCACCGCCAGCCAGCAGGGCGGACACACCGCACTGGCTTTCAGCGGCGGCATCAACCTCGTCGCCGCGCTGGCGGTACTGGCGGCGGCGGCGGTGCAGATCGCCGGCGTCGGCCGCTCGGCGCTGGCCAACCTGGTGCTGGTACTGACCAAGATCGCGGTGCTGCTGGCGTTCGTGGCGGTCGGCTCGCAGTTCATCGACAGCGCGAACTGGCAGCCGTTCCTGCCGGCCAACGAAGGCGGCTTCGCCTATGGCTGGCCCGGCGTGCTGCGCGCGGCGGCGATGCTGTTCTTCGCCTACCTCGGCTTCGAGACGGTGTCGATGGCGGCGGCCGAAGCGCGCCAGCCACGCCGCGACGTGCCGCTGGGCATCCTCGGCTCGCTGGTGGTGTGCACCGTGCTGTACATCGCCGCCGGCGCGGTGCTGACCGGCCTGGTGCCGTTCCGCGAACTCGGCGTGCCGGACCCCGTCGCGCTGGCGGTGGACCGCATCGGCTGGCCGGGCTTCGCGGTGCTGATCAAGATCGGCGCGCTGACCGGGCTCGGCTCGGTGCTGCTGGCCAACGCCTATGGCGCGTCGCGCATCAGCCTGAGCATCGCCCGCGATGGCCTGCTGCCGGCGTTCTTCACCCGCGTGCATCCGAAGCTGGGCACGCCGTGGCTGGCCAGCGTCGCCTTCGGCAGCGCCAGCGCACTGCTGGCCGCGCTGCTGCCGATCGGCATCCTCGGCGACCTGATCTGCCTGGGCATCGCCTCGGCCTTCATCGTGGTGTGCATCGCGGTGATGTGGCTGCGCTCCACCCGGCCGGAACTGCGCGGTGGCTTCCGCGTGCCGCTGGGCGGCGTGTGGATCGGGCGGGCCTGGATCGGCGTGGTGCCGGTGATGGGCATCGTGATGTGCGTGGCGATGATGGCGCCGGTGCTCGGCGACATGTTCGCGCAGGTGCGTCGTGGCGACCTGCTGCCCGCCAGCCTGCTGCTTGGCTACATCGTCGCCGGCAGCATCATCTACTTCGTCTACGGCCAGCGCCGCGCGCGCCGGCAGGTGCAGGACTCCGACGCATGACTTCGCTTGATTTCCCCCTGGCCCAGGCACTGCAGCTGGGCCGCCTCGACGCGCACGATCAACAGGCGCTGGTGCGCCGCGGCGAGCTGTCGCCGCGCGAGCTGACCGCTTCGGCCATCGTGCGCGCGCTCCATCTCGACCCGGCGCTGGGCGCGCTGTGCCATACCGACTTCGACGCCGCGCTCGCGCGTGCCGACGCCGTGGACCGCCACGCGGCCATGGCCGGCGTGCCGTGGCTGCCGAAGGATTCGCTGCGCTATCCCGGCATGCCGACGCGTGGCGGCTCGCGCTCGCGCAGCAATGTGCTGGCGCACGATGCCTCGCCCTTCGTGCAGCGCTTCGATGCCAGCGGATTGATCGCGATCGGCAAGAGCACGATGCCGGAGTTCGGCTTGATGGGCTCGACCGAACCCCTGCTCGGTCCGGTGACGCGCAACCCATGGTCGCCGGCGCATTCGCCCGGGGGTTCCAGCGGCGGCGCCGGTGCGGCGCTGGCGGCCGGCATCGTGCCGCTGGCGCATGGCAGCGATGGCGCCGGCTCGATCCGCATTCCGGCCTCGGCCTGCGGCGTGGTCGGACTCAAGCCCGGGCGCGGCGCCAGCGTACCGGTGCGCGGACGGCATGCGATCGAAGACCTGATCGTCGCCGACAGCCTGATGTCGCGCAGCGTGCGCGATACCGCCTGGGCGTTCGCCGCCGCGCATCCGCGCGCGGACTTCGACCTCGCCACGCTGGCGCAGGCACCGAAGCGGCTGCGCATCGGCGTGGTCAGTGAGTCGCTGCCAGGCCTGGCAGCGGATCCCGCGGTCGCGGCAGTACTCGACGATGTCGTGCGCCTGTGCGGCGCGCTCGGTCACCAGGTGGAGCGCGCGGCCTATCCACTGCCGGGCGGCGAGGTATGGCGGGCGCTGTACACGCTGTGGTCGCGGCTGGGCCTGGATGCAGTGGAGCTGGCGGCCGCGCAGGGCGGCGATGCGTTCGCCGCCGATGCACTGGAACCCTGGACGCATGGCCTGGCGGACTATCACCGCCGCCACTGCGGCGTGGCCGAACTGGAACACGCCTACGCCACGCTCGCCACGCTGCCGCCGGCCTTCAACGCCTTCCACCAGCGTTACGACGTATTGCTGACGCCGACGCTGCGCACGCCGCCGCCGCCACTGGGCGAACTGGCACCGGATCGTGATTTCGAGGCATTGATGCCGGCCATGTTCCACTGGATCAGCTACACCCCGCTGCAGAACCTCGCTGGCACGCCGGCGATCTCGCTGCCGCTGGGACAGGCCGGCGGGCTGCCGGTCGGCGTGCAGTTTGCCGCCGACCGTGGACAGGAGCCGCTGCTGCTGCAGCTGGCCGCCGAACTCGAACAGGCCGCGCCCTGGCGCGACCGCTGGCCCGCGATCTCCGTGGCCACCGCATTGAAGGAAACGCCCTGATGGGACACGCCCGCGATACCCGCTATGCCGCCCGCAGCCAGGACGACCTGCTGCGCCTGCTGGCCGCCCAACCGTTCGCCTGGCTGGTCTCGGCCGGCGGCGAGGATGCCGCCTTCACCCCGTTGCCACTGCGCGTCGAGTGCGATGCCGACGGGCGGCTGGTCGCGCTGCGCGGCCATGTCGCGCGCCGCAATCCGCACGTGGCGCGGCTGCGTCGCGATGGCCGCGCGCAGGCGCTGGTGATGGGCCCGCACGCCTATGTGTCGCCGAGCTGGTTGGATGACCGCACCCAGGCGCCGAGCTGGAACTACGCCGCCGCCGTGTTCGAACTGGACGTGGCGGTGAGCGAGGAGGAGGCCGACATCCGCGCCGAACTCGATGCGCTGGTCACGCAGATGGAAGCCGGGCGCCCGCGTGCGTGGTCGCTACCGGAGATGGGCGAGCGCTACGCGCGCCTGGCCACCGGCGTCACCGCGCTGCGCGGCGTTGTGCGCGAGGTGCGCGCGACCTTCAAGCTCGGGCAGGACGAGGCGCGGCACGATTTCGCCCAGCTGCTGCTCGGCCTGCAGGCCGGCGGCGAGGACGACCTGGTGGCGTGGATGCGCGATTTCGCCGGGGATGCCGCATGAGTCGCAGCCTGGATGCATTGGACCCGCAGATCCGCCGCTTCATCGAGGACGTCTGCCGCGAAGGCGCCCGCCTGCGCGGTGATGGCCAGCCGGGCTGGCCGGAGCGCCGCCTCATCGCTGCGCAGGCGCGTGCGCCGTGGCGCGAGGGTGGCCCGCGCATGCGCGAGGTCGTCGATCTGCGGTTATCGTCGGCACACGGCGAATTCGGCCTGCGTATCCTGCATCCGCAGGCCGCGGCGTCGTCGCCCTCGCCGGCGCTGGTCTATCTGCATGGCGGCGGCTGGTGCCTGTTCGGGCTGGATACGCATGACCGCCTGCTGCGCGAGTACGCCGACGCGATGCGGCTGCCGGTCGTGGCCATCGACTACAGCCTCGCCCCCGAGCATCCCTATCCCGCCGCGCTGGACCAGTCGGTGGCCGTACTGGACTGGCTGCGCGAGCACGGCGCGACCTTCGGCATCGACGCTTCGCGGCTGGCGCTGGGTGGCGACTCGGCCGGCGCCAACCTCGCCGTGGCCACCGCGCTGCGACTGCGCGAACGCGGCGAGCTGACGCGCGTGCGCGCGCTGTTGCTCAACTACGGCGCCTGGGCCCCCGCGCTGTCGGACACCGCGCGGCAGACGCTGGGCACCGCCGAAGACATGCTCAGCGGCGCGGAGATGGATGAATTCTGGGAGGCGTACCTGGGCGCGGAGGCGGCGCGGGTCGCCGGCCCGTTCTCCGCCCCGCTGCTGGCACCGCTGCACGACCTGCCGCCATCGCTGCTGCTGTGGGGCGACCGCGACGTGCTCGCCGAACAGAACGCCGAGATGGTGCAGGCGCTGGTGGCCGCGGGGGTCACGGTGCAGACGCGGATCCACGCCGGCGCGCCGCACAGCTTCATCGAAGCGATGGCGGTGTCGGACCAGGCGCGGGACGCGGTGGCCCACGGCGCTGCCTGGGTACGCGATCATCTTTCCCCTTCCCCCACGCCAGGACACGCCGCATGACTTCGACGCTGCATCGGCTGCTCGCCGCCTGCCTGCCCTTCGCGCTGCTGTGGCCCGGCGTGTCCGCCGCGCAGGTCGGCGCCGAACTGCCGACGCCGGAGAAGATCATGGCGCTGCGTATCGTCGGCGATCCGCAGATCGACCACGATGGGCGCTGGATCGCCTACACCGTCGGCACGCCGCAGGGCCAGGGCAAGCCACCGCGCAGCCGCATCTGGCGCGTGGCCGCCAGCGGCAAGGCACAGGCGCGCGAACTACCCGCACCCGATGCCGCCAGCGAAGAACATCCGCGCTGGACGGCCGATGGCCAGTCCTTGGATTTCGTCTCCGACCGCGCACTGCCTGCCGACATGCAGCAGCCCGGCATCGCCGCCACGCAGGTGTGGCGCATTGCCGCGCAAGGCGAGGCGCCCACGCCGATCACGCGTGCCAGCGGGGATGTCAGCGCGTTCGAGGTGTCACCGGACGGCACGCGCATCGCCTACCTGGCCATGGACCCGGCCGATGCCGCGGCCCAGCGCGCGACCGACCGCAAGGACGACGCGGTGCGCGTCGAACATCCCACGCGGTTCTCCCGCCTGTGGGTGCGCGAACTGCCTGGCGGCGATGCCCGCGCGCTGACCGCGCCGGGCCTGCAGGTGCATGACCTGGCCTGGTCGCCGGATGGCCGCACGCTGGCGCTGCGCGTCTCCGACGGCACCACGCTCAACGATTACTGGTACCGCTCGCGCGTGGTGCTGGTGGATGCCCGCAGCGGCGCGCTCGGCCAGCAGCTGGAAGCGCGCGCTTCGGCGCACCCGCTGCAATGGTCGCCGGATGGCACGCGCCTGCTGTACGGCCATCTCGGCGACCATGGCATGACCGCCGACCTCACCGTGCACAACATCGCCAGCGGTCATCGCAGCGTGCTCGGCGAAGCGTGGGATGGCACGCTGTGGCTGGCGCGCTGGCAGGACGATCGCACCCTCATCGGCGAAGGCCAGCGCGGCGTGCGTGGCAGCTTCCTGCGCCTGGACGCGGCCAGCGGCGACGCGCGCGAAGTGGCGCGCCCGCAGATTCCGTTCCAGTCCTTCACCACCGCACGCAACGGCCGCAGTGCCTATCTCGGCATCCGCGACGACCAGCCCGCCGAAGTGTGGACGCTCGACCAGGGCAAGCTTGCCAGCCGCACCGATCATCATCCGGAAGTGGCGGGCTGGGCGCATGGCCAGGTCCGCGAGCTGGAATGGAAGTCCTCGCGCGACGGCCTGCGCATCACCGGCCTGCTGGTGACGCCGCCGGGCTGGAAGCGCGGCACGCCGCTGCCGACGCTGGTGCAGGGCCATGGCGGCCCGGCGTGGGCGTGGTGGTCGGGCTGGCTGGGCTCCTGGCACGACTGGGCGCAGCTGCTGTCCACGCATGGCTATGCGGTGTTCCTGCCCAACCCGCGCGGTTCGGAAGGCGGCGGCCGCGCGTTCGCCGAGATGGCGCGCAACGACTGGGGCGGTGCGGATTTCCAGGACATCCTCGATGGCGTGGACCTGCTGGAGCAGGAAGGCGTGATCGACCCGCAGCGATTGGCGATCGGCGGCTGGAGCTATGGCGGCTACATGTCGGCATGGGCGGTGACGCATAGCGACCGCTTCAAGACCGCCATCGTCGGCGCGGGCGTGATCGATATCGGCGCGATGGCGCTGACCACCGACACCCAGGACTATCTGCCGGGCTACTTCGGCGACCCGGTGACGAACCGCGCCGCGTATGACGCGCATTCGCCGATCCGCTACGCGGACAGGGTGAAGGTGCCGGTGCTGATCCTGCACGGCGAGCAGGACAAGCGCGTCCCGCTCTCGCAGGGCGAGATGTTCTACCGGGCACTGAAGTTCAATGGCACGCCGGTGGAGATGGTGACGTACCCGCGCGGGCCGCACTGGTTCTACGAGCGCGAGCATGGTCGCGACGTGCAGCAGCGGGTGCTGGATTGGCTGGATGCGACGTTGAAGGTGCAGCGCGCGGAGTAACCGCGCGCGTCACTTCGCCGGAGATTTGAGCTCGACCACGAGCGTCCGGGTGGTATTCGTGCCCGCGTTCACAGTGTCGTGCCGTACCGGGCCGATCCACACCGCCTCTCCGGCCTGGCGGGTGAGTTTTTCACCCGGGCCTTTCGCGTCCGGCATCCGCGAGGTGTTCGGCGTCAGGAAGTAAACGAAGCTGTCGCCGTGAGAATGCACGCCCGTGTGGGCATTGGGGGGCACGGTCAGCTCGATCACGCGGACCTTGTCGTTCTCCAGCACCACCCTGGCCATGCCGTGCGCGGTCTGTACCAGGTCCTGCGCCCGCACCGAAAAGGCGGACAGCGCGACTATTGCCGTCAGCAATGGAATGGCCCTGCGCATGCGCGTACTCCGGCGTGGATCATTGAATGAGCGGCAAGCGCCCCGGCCGCGGTCGGCCGGGGTCGCATCCACTCATTGCAACCAACGCGGTGGCAACCGACAGGCGGCCACGGTCACGCAGGCGCGCGCCCGCGGCCGGAAACCTAGCGCTGACGCCGCGCCATCTTCCCCTGCACCACGAACGAAGCATGCAGCGGCAGCTCCACGCCGCGCAGCCGGTCGCGTACGCGCACATCGACGGTCCAGGTACCCCGCGCATCGGCGGGTTCCTCGATGTACTTCAGCCACGCACTGGCCAGGTAGACATTCTGCGGATCGGTGGTCAGCTTCGCCTTGAAGCAGGGCAGGTCCTTGTGGACCACTTCACCGTGACCCGCCGGCCGGCGCATGACGAAGTCGCACACCACGTCGGTCATGCCGCTCTTCGGATCGACCTTGGGATTCTGCAGCATGACGAGGACGGTGAGCTCTCCGCCCACGCCCACCATGTCGGTGGTATTGAAATGCGGCGCATATTCCGCCGGGGTATTCCACTTCTCCTCCCAGTCGCGGTCCGGCGTCAGCAGCAGCATGGCGCCGAAGCCATCCTTCTCGGCCTGCAGGCCCGGCTTGGGCGCGGACTCACCCTGCGGGTTGTCCGCCTGCACCATGCCGCTGAGCGCCCACATACCGAGCACCACCCACGCCTTGATCCGCTTCATCCCCTGCCCCCGGTTCGTTCCGTCGTCTGGTGGACCGGGCGCGCCCGGCAGGCCCGATCATGCCAGAGAGGCGCCCGCAACACGGCACTCCGGCTCAGGGCTGGCCGAAGCGCTTCTCCACCCCGAGCTGGACCGACTGGTTGTCGCCACTCGTGCTGTCCAGATAGTTCTGGTACTCGGCACGCAGCAGCCAGCCGGCCGCCTGCAGCGAGATGCCCGCGCCGAGCGTGCCATGGCTGCGCGACTGCCCGGTCAACGTCGCCTGGTAGAGCGGGCCATCGAGCACGTCGAGATAGCGCATCGTCGCCTGGCTGGCGCCCTGCAGGTCGCGGCCGAACTCGGCGCGCAGCATCGGCTGCCACAGCCCGTAGTCGCGCCGTAGCGTCCACTGCGCCAGCAGGCCCAGCGAGGCGGTCGAGGTCTCCACGGTCTGCCCCCGATAGTCGAGCGCATGGCTCGCATCGCCCGATTCGCTGTAGGCATCCAGCGAGGCGCGGGCGATGTCGAAGCGGCCGTAGGGGGTGAGCAGCAGCGTATCGCTCCGATACGGATAGCCCGCCGAGACCGAGGCGAATACCTGCGTGCCATCGCGGCGGCCATACACCAGCGCCGCGGTATCGGTCACATAGCGGCGCGCGTCGAAGCGCAGCCACTGGTATCCGGCCAGGCCTTCCACGTAGAAGCGGTCGCCGGGCTGGTAGCTGGCATAGACGGCGACGTTGTAGGCGTCGGTCTTGCTGCGGCTGTCGTGCTGGCCGACATCCGAATCGTCGTGGCCGTAACCGGCGCCCACGCCCAGGGTGACGCGCTCGCCGAAGGCACGATCCACGCCGATGCTGACGCCGGTGGTGGTGAAGTCGATGGCGCTGTCGCGGCCGTTGGGACGCTGGTCGCCGAAGTTGATCGCACCGCCGGTCCAGATCGCCAGGTCGCCGGGCAGGCGATGACCGGTCGCATCCACCGCGCCCGGCGCCGCGGACGCATCGTCCGGCTGCACGAGATAGCGGCGGTTCCACAGGTCCTCGTCGTTGCCGGCTCCCTGGCGCTGCCCGCTCGCCGAGGCCAGGGTGATGCCGTTGCTGAAGCCACCGGCCTGACCACTGCGCAGGGCTTCGAGGCGACGCTGGAAGTTGCCCATCTGCCCGCTCGCCAGGCGGCGGGCGGATTCGGCCTGCGCGTTGAGCAGGCCGAGCACTTCGGCATCCTTCGACGGATCGCTGCGCGGCGTGATCGCGATGCTGACGGTGCCCGGCGCCGAGGTGGCGTAGGCGTTGGTCAGCGTATAGGCGATCTGCACGAGGCCGCCGGACGCGGTCGCGGCGACGAAGGCCAACTGGTAGCCATCCTGCGCGTTGCCCGAGAGCGTCGCGGTGCCTGCATCGGCCGGCGATACGGACAGCACCGTCGCGGCGGTGAACGGCCCACCGGCGGCCTGCGCGGTGAGATCCACCGTCACCGTGCCCCCCGCCACCGTGGTGGCACTGAGCGTCGGCGCCACTGGCCGCGCCTGCACGCTGATGCGGACGGTGGCCGGAGCGGAACTGCCACCGGGGCCGATGGCGACGTACTGCAGCGTGTCATCGCCGGCGTAATCGGTGGCCGGCGTGTAGATCACGCCGAGGCCGCTCACCGTGGCGCTGCCATGCGTCGGCGCGCCGACGATCGCGATGCTGGTGAACACGCCCGCATCATTGGCGGTCACCGCCAGGGTAACCGGCTGGTTCGACAAGGTGGCTGCCGCGTCGTCGCGCGCCTGCGGCGCCGGTTCCGCCGGCGCGGCCACCTGCAGCACCAGCGCCTGCGTGGCGGTCTGGCCCGCGGCGTCGGTGACCTGCACGGTGATCGGGAAGTTGCCCGTGCGCGTCGGCGTGCCGGAGATCCGGCCGGCCGCCGAGATCAGCACGCCATCGGGCAGCGTGCCGGCGGTGAGGGCGAACACGTAAGGCGCATCGCCACCACTGGCGTTGAGCTGCTGGTCGTAGGCCTCCGCTTCGATGGCACTGGGCAGGCTGGTGGTGGCCAGCGCCAGCGTGCCGTTGGCCGAGACGATCGAGATCGACTGCGATACCTGCGCGGCGGGGGTGTGGGCGGCGTCGCCGCCTTGGTCCGCATGGACCACGCAGGTGCCCAGCGTCAGCGGCGTGAGCACGCCCACGCCGGTCACGCCACAGACCGCCGGCGTGGTGGTGGAGAACTGCACGTCCAGGCCGGACGTCGCGCTGGCCGCCAGCGACACCGCCTGGCCGAACGGCAAGCTGGCCGGTGGGCTGAAGGAGATCGACTGCGGTTGCTGCGGCGTCACGCTGGCCGACGCCGCCGACGCCAGGCCGGTGCCCGCCAGGTTGGTCGCGGTGACGCTGAAGGTGTAAGGCGTGCCGTTGGTCAGCCCGGTCACGGTGAGCGGCCCGGCCGGCCCGCTGGCAGTGGCGCCGCCGGGGCTGGCGGTGACGGTGTAGGTGGTGATCGACGCGCCGCCATCGCTGGCCGGCGGCGCGAAGGCGACCACGGCCTGGGCGTCGCCCGCCGTGACCGTGCCGATGCTGGGTGCACCAGGCACCGTTGCGTAGGTGAAGTTGCCGGCGCTCACCGTGCCCGCATCGGTGGTGACCGTCAGCGGCACCGTGCCGCTGCCTGCCGGCACCACCGCCGTCAGGCGGGTATCACTCGACAGCGTATAGCTGGCGGCGGCAGCGCCGAAGCGCACGGCGGTCATGCCCAGGAAGGCCGCGCCATCGATCTGCACGGTGTCGCCGGCCAGGCCCACCGTGGGCGAGGCATTCGTCACGCTGGGCGCCTGCGACACGCACGCGATCTGGTAGTTGGCGATGCCATTCGCGTTGGTGTTGCCGCTCCATAGATACAGCGTGGCCGGTCCGCCGACTACGCCGCCCGGCAGCGTGGCGCTGCCCTGTTGGGGCAGGCCATTGGTGAAGATGTTGATCGTGACCGTGGCCAAACTCAGGAAAATGTTGTCGGCGGAGGACGTCCCACTGACGGAGAGCGTCACTTGGTCTCCGGCGTTGAGGTTGATGCCCTGCGTGGGATTGAGGAACACCATGCCCCCGGGGGCCAGCGTGCCGCTGGCACCGTTGATGAGCTGGCAGCCGGTCGAGGCCGCCGCATTGCCCACGATTCCAGCCAGCGCCAACAACGCCACCGCACCGATCCGACTGGCGCGTGCCAGCGTTCCCACCGAATTCCCACGCATGCAACTTCCCCTTGATGCGCGTCACCACGGCGGATCGCCCGGCACAGCGCTGTGCGAAAGGCTAAGGCGATGTCGCCGCGATGGGCACCCCCGAAATCGGGGAGCCGCCCCTGGCGTGAGCTGTAGGAGCGGCTTCAGCCGCGACCGTGGTCCATCGGAGCCGGTCGATTTCCCGCCGGCCCGGACGGTCGGGGCTGAAGCCCCTCCCACAAGAAGAATCCAATCTTCCCGCCGTGAGGGAAGCGGCCCCGTTAGCACTGCACCGGGGCGGCATCGCACGCGATGCCGTCCCGGCGTCTCACACAATCACCCCGCCGCCTACGACGCGGCGTCACCTTCTTCCGGCGTAGCCGCGGCCTGCAGCTTCGCCGCGGTCACCTGCGCGGAAATCTCGGCGAGATACGCACGCGCATCGCCGCGCGTGCGCAGTTGCTCGAAGCGATGCCGAACCGCCAGCTGCGCCACGGCGTCATCGCCGGCCAATTCCAGCGCCGTCTTCAACGCAATCCCCAGCACACCGGGCAGATTGCCCTGCCGGGGCAACGGCTCGGTGGCACGCAGCGCAAACTGCCGCGCCTCGGCGTCCGCATCCGACGCCAGCGGCGGTGGTGGAACGGGGTCGGGAAGCTTCTGCGGGCAATCGCTGCGGGGCGTCTTCAACAGCTTGGCGGTCAGCGATTTCGCCGCGCGGTCGCGATCGGTGAGCGGACGCAGCCCGAACAATACTTCGACGGTGGCCAGCACCGAACTGTGGTCGTAGACGGTGTGATCGACCTCGGCGGCCAGCCAGGGCGATATGGCAATGGCCGGCACCCGCACGCCAGACAGATCGAACGCGAACCCGTGCGTGTTCAAACCCAGCGGCCCGCTGCGGTCATTCGGCTTCGGCAGCGCTTGCGGTGACTGCGAGTCGTAGAAGCCGCCGTGCTCGTCGTAGGTGATGATCAGCAGGCTGTTCTGCCACACCGGCGAGTTGCGCAGGGTCTCGTACACGAACTTGACCAGACCTTCCGCACCGCAGGTTTCGTCCATCGGGTGCTGCGATGAGCCGTGCCGGTAGGTTTCGGCCACCACATCGCCATAGTTGGGTTCGATGAAGGTATAGGCGGGCTGGTAGCTGCCCGCGAGGTCCTCGGCCAACTTGCCGATGTCCTTGACGTCCATCCGGCTGACACCCTTGATCGCAGCCACCTGAGGAATGTTCCCACCATCCTCGACATGCAGATGCCGCCGTGCGAATTGGCTGTGCTCGTCGTTGTAGAGACCATAGGGAATGCCTTCATTGTCCAGCGCATCGAAGATCGAGCCATTCGGGTACACGAAGCCATGCACCGTGGACCATGTGAGCAGCTCGCGCAGGCTCGGGCTGTGGTCCAGACCGCTGGAGGAAGCGCCATGCACGAAGAAGCGATTGGGCCACGTCGGCCCCGGCATCGACGAGAACCAGTGATCGCAGAGCAGGAAGTTCCGCGCCAGCGCATTGAGCACCGGCAGCTGCGTGGGCGTATCGAAGCACGCCATCACCTTGCCCACATCGGCCGCTGGCGTTTCCGGCACGGTTGCATAGTTGTCGACGTAGCCGGCGCGGATGATCTCCGGATACGGCCCTTGCGGCGGATACGTCGCCCCGGTGCCGGCCAGCTGCACGAGCACATCCTCGAACTCGTGGCCGGGATCGGTGGGCATCGCCACCGGCGCGGGCTTGCTCACCGGGTAGGACTGGCCGTTGTGCCGGTTGATATCGGTGGTGGGAGTGGCGGCGGTGATGCCGGGAATGCCGGACATGGCGAAGATGTTGTCGAACGAGTGGTTCTCCAGCATCAGCACGAACACATGCTGGATCGGAAACTTCGGACGTATGGTGCCCGCGTTGAAGGTAAAGCTGTCGTAGGTACCGGACAGCGGAATCACCAGTTCATTGGCACCATCGGTTCCCAGGGGCACCCGCAGCAGCTTCTGGTTGCTGTCGATGGACGGCCCACCCAGCCACCAGTTGTTGTGCGGAAGCCGATTCCCCTGTGCCACGTTGAGCAGCACGCTGCCCGCACCGCGGCTGGTGGCGAAGTGCAGCTTCACCTTGAAGGTGAAATTGAGCCCCTCGGGCAAGCTGGAATCGACCCAACCGCCGTAGGCGTGTCCAGCGCCGCCGGACCTCCTTGAGAACACGCCGGCCACGGCGGGCGTCAGGCGCCGGTTGCTGTCGAAGGTCACCACGAAGTCGATGCCGCTTCTCTGCACGGTGACGGTGGACGCATGGTCCTCGCGTGCGGAGACGTCGATACCGCCTTCGAAAGTGATGCGCTCCAGCGCGCCGGAGTCGTCATGGATATTGAGCACGTTCTTGCTGGTCATGACAGATCCCCCGTGCTGTGGAGACTTGGATTCCGCTGGACCTTTCCGGGCTTGAAGACGAACGACTTGTGCGTGCCCGCCAATGGCACCGAAAGCTCCCATTTGGTATCGCCGATGGGGATGACGAGCGACCGCTTGTGGACCACCAGGCCATGCCCACCGAGCCACCAATTGTTGTAGGCGCCCTGGTGGCCCTGCCCGAGGTACAGCATGGTGGCGGCGTTTCCCTTGGTGGTGGAAAACGCCACGTGAATGCCGAAATAGAAATTCAGCGCCGAGGGTTTGTCACCGCCGCCGTTCGGCGCGTACTCGAAAGCCGCGCCGCCGCAGGCGGTATTGAAGTCTTTGGCGATGGCAGCGGTCTTGTGCCTGCCCGCCACGGCCTCCAGCGTGAACAGCAGGCCGCTGCTGCTGATGGTGGGATCGCCATCGGACGGCTGGCCCTTGGATACCTTGAACGTGCCCGGGACGTAGGTCATGCCGACCACCGTCCGGGATTCATCCTTGATCGTCACCTTGTTCGGGTGCGTGTGCATGCGCATTCCTCGTTGGGTAATGGATCGCACTGATCGGGCACGCGGCCGGCGGCTGCGGCCCTTCCTTTGCGCCTGGCGGCAGGCCGCGTCCGCGCGAGGCGGAATCTGGACCGGCCGCAGGCGGGCGAACATCCCCGGGATCGGGTAATCGCACCCGTGAAAATGCGATCCGCGATCTGCTTCGATGTGAAAAGGTGACTGGGTTCTGCCTGCGTCTTGCCGCCGCCTTCGCCACCAGTTTTCGCCCTGGCGGCCGCTAACGGAGCAGGACGAGTGGGAGTCACACGGATGCGCAAGCGCTGGAAGCGGGTATGGGCGGCAGTGGGCGTGGCGGTGGTGGCCTACGCGGCATGGAGCATGGCGACGGCCTTCCATCCGCGCGTCTCGGCGGACCGCGCCGCTACCTTGCTGGGCGCTACGGACCGGCGCGTGGAAGAAGCGGTGCAACGCATGGCCGCGACCAAGCAGGACCACCATCTCTCTCTGCCGCCTACGCCGCAGCCGGTGACCTGGGAATTCATTGCCGGCATCCGCGGCATGGCGGCCGAGTCCGCCCAACTTCGTGGACTGTTCTTGAGCCCCGAGCAGCAGAACCTGCAGACGGCGCTGCTGGATGACCTGGCGGACCTGCGCAGCGCCGGCCTGGACGATGAAGACAATACCCTGCTGACGCAGGCGGAACGCGAGTACCACGACGCGCGGTCCCGGGTGAGCAGCCACAGCAAGCGCGCGATGGAGATCATGACCGAGAGCGATGCGATGCTGACGCGCGGGCAAAGCCGCAACGTCTATGACGATCTGCGTAACCTGCGCCTGCTGTTCGCGGCGCTCTCGGACGAACAGCTACTGATTCGCGAAGCCAACGAAAAGGCCTTCGCCGATATCACCGACATGCAACGCGCCATGTGGGCACTGTATGAGCTGCACCAGCGGCTGGTGCGGCAACGCGCGGAACGGGAGCGCTGGGTGCAGGCGTTGAAGGCGATCAAGGGGGGCTGAGGGCGACGCCGAATCTTCCGGCGCCGCCCGCGCGCGCATCAGCGCAGCAATGCGATCAGCAACAGGATCGGAATCGGCACGCCGAGCAGCCATAGCAGCAGGTATTTCATCGGTCTTCCTCCGTTGTGCGGTGGATCGGTCAGTACAGGTCGCGGCGGCGGCCGCCCCACGTGGCGAACAGGCTGGCGCAGAACGCACCCACCAGCAGCGTGATGAACAGCCACAGCGCGGCATACGCGGTGGCCTTGCGGGCATCGTCGGCGGCCTGCTTGGCTTCCTGCTTGGCCTTGTCGATGGCCGCCCGCAGGCGCACCTGGGTATCGGCGACGCGGCGCTGGGCTTCGGCCTGGCTCATGCCGGTCTGCGCGGCAACCTGCTGCGCGATGTACTGCGTATCGGCGGCGTCCATCGTCGGCGACTGCAGGCTGTTGAGCACGATGCGGGCAACTTCGGCACGCGATTCGCGACGGTCCATGCCCGGCGGCGGGGGCGGCATCGCGCCCGGCATGGGGGCCACGGGCACCGTGCCCGGCGCGGCAGGCGGCGGCCTGGCGGGCGCCGGTGCGTGGTCGCGTCGGAACATCGTATCCACGCAGTATTGCCGCGCCCCATCCTGCGGCCCATTGGCCTGAGCGGCAAGAC
>DJAN01000215.1 GCA_002429615.1 Lysobacteraceae bacterium UBA6001 | reverse complement strand
GTGCCCGGCCGCGCAGCGGATCGCGCGCCGGTCCGGCGCCTCGCCGGCATGCCAGCCGCCGGTGCCGGCCGAATCGACCTCGACCAAGCCGGCCAGCGGCGAGTCGTCCAGGCGCGCGCGCAGCGCGCCCTCGCCCATCGGCGAGCGGCATATGTTGCCCAGGCACAGCACCAGCAGCCTCATGCGCTGGCCCAGCGCGCCTCGGCGCGCAGCAGGTCGTCCGGGGTATCGATGCCGGGCGGGAACTGTTCGGGCGTCAGCGCCACCGCGATGCGGTGGCCCGCCTCCAGCACGCGCAGCTGCTCCAGCGACTCGATCCGCTCCAGCCGTCCCGGCGGCATCGCCGCGAACTGCTGCAGGAAGCCGGCGCGATAGCCGTAGATGCCGATATGGCGCAGCCACTCGCCGGGCGGCAGCACGTCGCGCGCCTGGGCGAAGGCGTCGCGGTGCCACGGAATCGGCGCGCGGCTGAAGTACAGCGCATGGCCGGTGTCATCGCGCACCAGCTTGACCACGTTGGGGTCGAACAGCTCGTGCGCCTCGGTGATCGGCGCGGCAAGCGTGGACATGCCCGCCTGCCCGGCGGCCAGCAGACGGGCCACCTCGCGGATGCCGGCGGCCGGCGCGAACGGCTCGTCGCCCTGCAGGTTCACCACCACGGTGTCCGCCGACCAGCCGGCCTGGCGCGCGCATTCGGCGAGGCGATCGGTGCCGGAGGCGTGGTCGGCCGAGGTCATCGCCACATGCACACCGGCCAGGCCGTCCACGGCGGCCGCTACGCGTGCGTCATCGGTGGCCACCCAGACCTCCGCGGCACCGGCCTGCAGCGCGCGCTCGGCGACACGCCGCACCAGCGGCTCTCCGCCCAGCAGGCGCAGCGGTTTGCCCGGCAGGCGGGTGGCGGCGTAGCGCGCCGGCACGGCGACCACGAAGGAAGGATTGGCAGAAGTCATATCGTGCACCTTGGGGGGGCCGCAATCAGGTGGGGGCCAACTCGGCCCGGCTCAACCGCGCCGAAGCTTGCCGAGCCGGTCCAGCAGCGCAACCCAGAACGCCGCCGGCAGGTCGGCCTGCAGCGGCACGCTGAGCATCCATTCGTCGGCGAAGTCGCGGCACTTCACCGCGTCTTTCTCGGTCATCAGCACCGGCAGCTGGCTGCCGAATTCGAAATCCGCCGCCACGTAGCGATGATGATCGGCGAAGGCGTGCGGCACCACGCCGATGCCGCGGCTGCGCAGCATGGCGAAGAAGCGCTCGGGGTGCGCGATACCGGCCACCGCGTGCACCCGCTGCCCGGCGAACGCGGCCAGCGCACGCGCACGGCCACCGCCCAGCGGCTGTGCCTCGTCCAGGCGCAGGCGCATCTGCCACTCGCCGAAGCCGGGCGCCATCGCCTCGTCCTCGCTCGCCTCGCCCAGGTTGACGATGCGGAAGTCGCACTCGCGCGCGCGCTCGGCGGGCTCGCGCAGCGGCCCGGCAGGAATCAGCCGGCCATTGCCGTAGCGGCGCTTGCCATCCACCACCTCGATCTCGACATCCCGCGCCAGCCGGTAATGCTGCAGGCCGTCGTCACAGACCACGATGTCACAACCGGCCTCCAGCAACGCCCGCGCGGCGGCCACCCGATCGGCATCGACACGCACCGGCACGCCGGTCTTCCAGGCGATCAGCACCGGCTCGTCGCCACCGAGCGCGGCGGACGTCGAAGGCTCGATCCAGCGCGGCGTGCGCGCGTCTTCGCGACCGTAGCCACGGCTGGCCACGCCCGGCTTCCAGCCGGCCTCGCGCAGCTTCTCCACCAGCGCGATGGTCAGCGGGGTCTTGCCGGTACCGCCCGCGGTGACGTTGCCGACCACCACCACCGGCACCGGCACCTGCTGCCGGCGCAGCCAGCCACGCCGGTACAGCGCGCGGCGCAGCCCGATGAGCGCACCGTACAGCGGCGCCAGCAGGCGCGCGCCAAGCGGTACCGGCAGGTCTTCATACCAGTAAACCGGGGTCTTGCTCGGAGGCTTGCTCATACCTGCCTTTCGCGGAACTGCATGCCGTGCAGGTGCGCATACAGGCCGCCCTGGGCCAGCAACTGCGCATGGGTGCCACGCTCGACGATGCGGCCGTGATCCATCACCAGCACCTGGTCGGCATGCTCGATGGTGGACAGGCGGTGCGCGATGACCAGCGTGGTGCGATCCGGCATCAGGCGATGCAGCGCGTCCTGCACCAGGCGTTCGGATTCGTTGTCGAGCGCGGCGGTGGCCTCGTCGAGGATCAGGATGGGCGCGTCGCGCAGGATCGCGCGGGCGATGGCCAGGCGCTGGCGCTGGCCGCCGGAGAGCAGTGCGCCGTTCTCGCCGATCGGGGTCTGCAGCTGCTGCGGCAGGCGCTCGATGAACTCCCAGGCGTTGGCGGCCTCGGCCGCGGCGCGGATACGTGCTTCGCTGGCCTCGGTGCCATAGGCGATGTTGGCGGCGATGGTGTCGTCGAACAGCATGACCCGCTGGCCGACCAGTGCGATCTGCCGGCGCAGGTCTTCCAGCCGGTAATCGTCCAGCGCCACGCCGTCCAGGCGGATGCGCCCGCCGGTGGGTTCGTAGAAGCGCGGCACCAGCCGCACCAGGCTGGTCTTGCCGCTGCCGGAACGGCCGACGATGGCGGTCACCGTGCCCGGCTTGGCCTCGAAGGTGATGTCGTCCAGGGCCAGGCCGTCGTCCTGGCGATAGCGCAGCATGACGTGTTCGAAGGACAGCTCACCGCGCGCGCGGGCGACCTCGCGGGTACCGGTGTCCTGCTCGGTGGGCAGGTCGAGGATGCCGAACAGACGCTCAGCGGCGGCCACGCCGCGGGAGATCGCGCTCTGCACGCTGGTGAGGCGGCGCAACGAGGGGATGATGGCCATCATCGAGCTCATCAACGCCATGAATTCACCGGCGTTGAGGCGACCGGCGAGCGACTCGCGGGTCGCGACGAACACGATCACCGCCAGCGCCAGCGCGGCGAGGAACTGCACCGTGGCCGACGCGGTGGCGCGCGTCGTCTCCACCTTCATGTTCAGGCGCAGCATGCGGTTGGCCAGCACCTGGTAGCGGCCGATCTCATGCTGCTGGGTGCCGTGCACCTTGACTTCCTGCTGCGCCGACAGCGACTGCTCGGCGGTCTGCGCCATCGCGCCCATGCCGTCCTGGATGCCACGGCTGATACGCCGGTAGCGCTTGCCGACATAGGACACGATCACGCCGATCAACGGCACGACCAGCAGCATGGCGAAGGTGACCTTCAGGCTCATCTGCACCATCACCGCCAGCATGTAGATGATGGTCAGGGTGTCGGCCACGACGGTCTTCAGCGCATCGGCACTGGCCTGGGTCACCTGCTCGGTATCGAAGTTCAGCCGGCTCACCATCACCGGCGTGGCTTCGTTGTCGAAGTACGTGGAGGGCAACCGCATGTACTTGCCAAGCACCTGCTCGCGCAGGTCGCGCACCACGCTGCGGCCGGTACGCGCCATGCAGTAGTCGCCCACGAAAGTGGACAGGCTGCGCATGATGAACAACCCCAGGATGGCCAATGGCAGCATCACCGCCGCGCGTGGCTCTGGATTGACGAAGCCCTCGTTGATCAACGGCTTCATCAGCAGCATGAAGAAGTAGCCGGCGGTACTTTCCACCACCATGCCGACCAGGGCCAGCCCCAGCCAACTCGAGTACGGACGCGAATAGCCGAGCAGTCGCTTGTAGATCGGCCACACCGGCGCTGCCTTGGCCGCGCTCATTGCCGGCCCCCACGCGCGCCCTGCATCACACCCTGCGTGGTGCGCTCACGGGGACAAACATCTTGGCGCTCGACAGACGACATAGGGGACCCATGATCCAATTTCATGCGATTCATCAAACGGAATATACGGTTATCTCTGACGACGATACTTTCACCTGTTGTCCCTGCGCCAGCACCTAAGAGACTGGATCGGCCCGACCTTGGGCACGCACGGGAGTTTTACAGATGATGAGAGAACCGAGTGCGAACGTGGTTTTGCGCTAGCGCCCACATGCCGGAAATGCCGCACACCCTCCCGGGTGCGCGGCACCGGCTATTTCTGTTCCGGCCGCCCGACCTCGGGCGCCGTCGCAATCGCCAGCTTGCGGAAGCCCAGCTGGCCCAGCGCATCCTGCGCGGTCACCACGGCCTGGTACGGCGTGCGCGCATCGGCGCGCAGCAGCACGGTCTGCTCGCGGTCGTCGCCCGCCACCTCGCCGATCACCTGCTTGAGCGAGGCGATGTCGCTGCGCAGCACCTCGCGGTCATTGATGAAGTAATGCCCGTCGGCATTCACCAGCACGCTCAGCGAGCGCGGCGGCGCGGCACTGTGCTGGTCGCTTGCGCTCGGCAGCTGCAGCTGCAGGGTCGAGCGCGCATCGAAAGTGGTGGTGACCACGAAGAAGATGATCAGCACCAGGATGACGTCGATCAGCGGCACCAGATCGATGTGCGGCTCGTCCTGCGCGCGGTCGTCGCGAAGGCGCACGCGCTCAGCCCTTGGCCACGGCGGCGGTGCGCGGCGCGG
>DJAN01000037.1 GCA_002429615.1 Lysobacteraceae bacterium UBA6001 | reverse complement strand
CGCCACCGCCAGCGCCGCCAGCAACAGCGCCGCCGGCGGATGGATCCACGCCGCCGCCGCGATGCCCGCCACGCCGATGCCCATCAGCGCCAGCAACGGCGCCAACGCACGCACCACCAGGCCATCGACTTCCGCGATGTCGGACATCAACCGCGCCATCAGATCGCCGATGCGGCTGGCGCCCAGTCGCGCGGGCGCCAGCGGCAACGCGCGACGGAAGAACCACACCCGCAGATCGCGCGCGATGCGCAGCGTCGCATCATGGCCCACCAGCTTTTCCGCATAGCGCGAGGCAATGCGCAGCAGGGTCAGCCCACGCACGCCCGCCGAAGGCGAGAAGAAATTGAAATCCGCCGCCAGGCCCGCCGCCAGCGCCGTGGCCACCAGGAAGCCGCCGGACAACGACAGCAGACCGACACCGGCCACCATCGTCACCCACACCAGGAACGCACACAGCAGCAGCCGCGCGCGATGGCGCCGGAAGATCGACCACAGGCCGTCGGGATCACGTGCGCTCATGCCGGTTCCTCCACCGCCACGCCGCGCGCGGGCAACGCGACCACCGTATCGGCCCAGGTCTGCACCGCCGCGCTGTGCGTGGCCACGATCACCGCGCGCTCGCGTGCGAATGCGCCCAGCGCATCCAGCAGGTCCGCCTCGGTATCCGGGTCGAGGAAGGCGGTCGGTTCGTCCAGCAGCAACAGGTCCGGCTCGCGCAGCAGCAGCCGCGCCAGCGCGATGCGCCGCCCCTCACCGCCGGACAGGCCGAAGCCACGCTCGCCGATCACGGTATCCAGGCCCTGCGGCAGGCGCGCGGCGAAGCGCATCACCTGCGCCGCCTCGGCCACCGCCTGCAGGCGCTGCGTGCTGGCGGTGGGCGCGGCCAGGCGCAGGTTGTCGGCGATGCTGCCGTGGAAGAGATACGGCCGCTGCCCCGCATAGCCCACGCGCAGGCCCGGACGCTGCACGATGCGACCGGCCTGCGGCGGCAACCAGCCGGCCAGCGCCTCCAGCACCGTGCTCTTGCCGCTGCCGCTGGCACCAACCAGCGCCAGGCGGCGACCCGGCGCGATGTCCAGCGACAGGTCGGTCACCACGTCGCTGCCCGCCCCCTGCGGCCGCAGGCGCAGATGCCGCGCCGCCAACAACGGCCCGCGGGCCTCGGCCGGCTCCAGTTCGCGTGCGGCGGCTTCGGCCGCCCCCCCGGACGCCGGCACCGGCGCCGGCCCCAGCAGGCGGTCGACCTCGCTGATCGCCGCCAGCGCATTGGCCCGATCGTGATAATGCGCGGCCAGGCGCCGCAGCGGCCCATAGAACTCCGGTGCCAGCATCAGGCAGAACACGCCGATGCCGAGGCTGCCGGCGCCATGGCCGCCGAGCATGCCGAGGTACCCCAGGCCCAGGTACAGCGCGACCATCGCCACGCTGGCCGAGGCAAAGAACTCCAGCACCGTCGAGGACAGGAAGGCGATCCGCAGCACCCTCAAGGTGCGCACGCGCACGCCTTCGGCGGCGGCCTGGATGCCGGCCAGCTCGGCCTCGCCGCGGCCGTACAGGCGCAGCAGGCCCAGCCCCTTGAGGCGATCGGCGAAATGCCCGCCCATCCGCGCCAGCGACTGCAGCTGATGGCGGCCGGCGGCTTCGGCGCCCCAGCCGACCAGCATCATGAATACGGGGATCAGCGGCGCGGTGCAGACCAGGATGACCCCGACCACCGGCTCCAGCGGAAAGATCGCCAGCAGGATCGCCAGCGGCACCACCGCCACTTCGACCCGCGCCTGCAGGTAGCCGGTGTAATAGCCCTCCAGCGCCTCGCCATGCGCCAGCAGCAGTTCGCCCAGCTCGCCACTGCGTTGCCCGCGCAGCCACAACGGACCGCGCGCCATCAGCTGCCGGTACACGCCCGCGCGCAGGCTGCGGCGCGCGACATCGGCCACCGCGCCAGCGGCGTGCTGGGCCCAACTGGACAACAGCAGACGCGCCAGCAGCACCGTGGCCAATGCGGCGAACGGCGCCAGCAGCCCGGCCAACGGGCGCTGGGCGATGAAGACCGACTGCACCAGCCAGGCGATCAGCCCGGCCTGGGCAATGACCCCGATGCCGGACAACGCCACCGCGAAGGCGGCCACACGCTGCTGGCCGCGGGCCTCGCCGGCGAGTTCGGCCAGGCGCGCGGTGCGCTGGCGGCGGAGCTGGGGGGTGTCGGCGGGAAGCGGGCTGTCGGCGTCCAATGCGCTCTCGGCGGACTCTCGGCGGGGAACCCCGATTGTATGCGGCGCGTGGCGCGCGGCAGCGGGGAAGTGGGGGCCTAGAAGAATCCTCGCAGCGACCGCTTGCCGCATTGATCTGAATCAACGCCGAGCGCACCATCCACAGCGGATCATTCGCCCAGCTCCCAACCGTCCAAAGGACGCCAAAGCCATGATCGACATGACAGTCGTCGACCTGTCACGGCTACAGTTCGCGCTGACCGTGATGTACCACTTCATCTTCGTACCCCTCACCCTCGGACTCTCCTTCATGATCGCGATCATGGAGAGCGTCTATGTCATGACCGGCCGCGAGGTCTGGCGGCGCATGACGATATTCTGGGGCGTGCTGTTCGGCATCAACTTCGCCATGGGTGTCGGTACCGGCATCGTCATGGAGTTCCAGTTCGGCATGAACTGGTCGTATTACAGCCACTACGTCGGCGACATCTTCGGCGCACCGCTGGCGATCGAGGGCCTGATGGCCTTCTTCCTGGAGGCCACCTTCATCGGCCTGTTCTTCTTCGGCTGGGGCCGCCTGTCGCGCGTGCAGCACCTGACGGTGACCTGGCTGATGGCGCTGGGCACCAACCTGTCGGCGCTGTGGATCCTCATCGCCAACGGCTGGATGCAGAACCCCACCGGTGCGGTGTTCAATCCGGACACCATGCGCATGGAAGTCGTCGACTTCATGGCGGTGCTGTTCAACCCGGTGGCGCAGGCCAAGTTCGTGCACACGGTGTCGGCCGGCTACGTGACCGGCGCGGTGTTCGTGATGTCGATCAGCGCGTTCTACCTGCTGCGCGGCAAGCACCGCGACGTGGCCCGGCGTTCGTTCGCCGTCGCCGCGGCGTTCGGCCTGCTGTCCTCGCTGTCGGTGGTGGTGCTGGGTGACGAAAGCGGCTATGCCGCCAACGAACACCAGAAGATGAAGCTGGCCGCGATTGAGGCGATGTGGGAGACCGAAAAGGCCCCCGCCGACTTCACCGCCTTCGGCATCCCCAACCAGAAGACGCAGAGCAACGACTTCGCGATCAAGGTGCCGTACCTGATGGGCCTGATCGCGACGCGCTCGCTCAACCAGCCGATCCCGGGCATCCTGGAGCTGGTCAAGCGTGCCGAGAACCGCGTGCGCGGCGGCCAGCTTGCCTACGGGGCGCTGGAACGCCTGCGCAAGGACAAGAACGATGTCGAGGCGCGCGAGATGTTCGACCGCCACTGGCAGGATCTTGGCCATGGCCTGCTGCTGAAGCGTTACCGCGAGGACATCCTCAACGCCACGCCGGAGCAGATCTCGCAGGCGGCGATGGACACCGTGCCTACCGTGGCGCCGCTGTTCTGGACCTTCCGCATCATGGCCGCGATCGGCTTCTACCTGATCGCCTTCTTCGCCATCGCGTTCTGGTTCTCCTGCAAGCACAACTTCGAGGACAAGAAGTGGTTCCTCAAGCTGGCGCTGTGGACGCTGCCGCTGCCCTGGATCGCGATCGAATGCGGTTGGTTCGTCGCCGAGTACGGCCGCCAGCCGTGGGCGGTGGAAGGCGTGCTGCCGACGTTCTATGCGGCCTCCGGGCTGGCGCTGCACCAGATCCTGACCACGCTGTTCGGCTTCGTGCTGCTCTACACCGTGCTGCTGGTCATCGAGATCAAGCTGATGCTCAAGGCGGTCAGGCATGGCCCGGACGACCTGCTGCCCTCGCTGCAGGCGCCGAAGTCACCCACCGCTCCCCTCAGCACCGAAACGCTCGCCGGCGGCCAGCCGTAAGCGCAGGAGACTACTCATGGATTTCGTACTGCTCGACTACACAACGCTGCGCGTGATCTGGTGGCTGCTGCTTGGCATCCTGCTGATCGGCTTCGCGGTGATGGATGGCTTCGACCTGGGCGTGGGCACGCTGCTGCCCCTGGTCGCCCGCAACGACGCCGAGCGCCGGCTGGTGGTCAACACCATCGGCCCGGTCTGGGAAGGCAACCAGGTGTGGCTGATCCTGGGTGGCGGCGCGATCTTCGCCGCCTGGCCGCCGCTGTACGCGGTCAGCTTCTCCGGGTTCTACCTGGCGATGTTCCTGATCCTGTTCGCGCTGATCCTGCGCCCGGTCGGCTTCAAGTACCGTGGCAAGCTGCCCAGCCAGCGCTGGCGCAACAACTGGGACTGGGCGCTGTTCATCGGCGGCTTCATCCCGGCGCTGATCATGGGCGTGGCGGTGGGCAACGTGCTGCTCGGCGTGCCCTACCACTTCGACGACAGCATGCGCGTGTTCTACACCGGCAGCTTCTTCGGTCTGCTGATGCCGTTCGCGCTGCTGGCCGGCCTGCTCAGCGTGACCATGCTGGTGGCGCACGGCGCGGCGATGCTGGTGCTCAAGACCGACGGCCCGGTGGCCGAACGTTCGGCACGCTACGGTGCCCTCTCCGCGCTGCTGGCCTTCGTGCTGTTCGCACTGGGCGGCGTGTGGGTGGCCTTCGGCCTGCCGGGCTATGAGGTGACCTCGACCCAGGTGACCGATGCGGCGAGCAACCCGCTGCTGAAGACGGTGGTGGTGGGCGCGAGCGGTGGCTGGTTGCACAACTACCAGACCATGCCGCTGACCCTGCTGGCGCCGCTGGTGGGCCTGGTCGGCCTGCTCGGCAGCGCGGTACTGCTGAAGGCCCGTCGTGGCGGCCTGGCGTTCATCTCCTCGGGCCTGGCCATCGCCGGCATCATCCTGACCGTGGGCTTCGCCATCTTCCCGTTCCTGCTGCCCTCCAGCAGCGTGCCGGCGTCGAGCCTGACGGTGTGGGACGGCTCCAGCAGCCACCTGACCCTGTGGATCATGCTGCTGGCGACGGTGGTGTTCCTGCCGATCATCCTGGCCTACACCACGTGGGTGTACCGCGTGCTGAAGGGCAAGGTGACCGCGGACGAGATGCAGCAGAACCCGAACGCTTACTAAGCTGACCGGGCGCGCCTGGCGCGCCCCTTTTAGGAGAACAACCATGTGGTATTTCGCCTGGATCCTCGGTACCGGCCTGGCCTCGCTGGCGGCGGTGCTCAACGGGATGTGGTTCGAGATGCGCGAGCAGGACAGCCGCCGCGGCGAGTGAAGTTTTTTCGCACGGATGCTTGCCGAGTCCCGCTGACCTCTGTATCATGCGCGGCTCAGTCGGGGTGTAGCTCAGTCTGGTAGAGCGCTACGTTCGGGACGTAGAGGTCGCAGGTTCGAATCCTGTCTCCCCGACCAACTGATTCAAAGAAAAGCCCGGAAGGCATCCCCTTCCGGGCTTTTTCTTTTGGGCGCGCACCGGCGCGCGGCGACGCTTCGAGGACGACATCGCCCGCGGTTCGCGTTAGGGTCTGAAAGTGGCCCGTCCACGCGAGGAGGGATGCATGAACAGTGATGCCCTGGCCAGCATGATCGCCACGCTGCGTAGCTGCCGCAGCCGCGCCGACTACCTGGCCGCGATGGCCCGTTGCCGCATCGCGGTGCGCGACATCGCCGCGTTCTGCCAGTACGGCGAGGACGGCTATCGGCGCAACGCGCTGGACCTCACCGAGGACCATGAACTGGTGGCGATCTGCTGGCGCGACGGCCAGGCCAGCCCGGTGCACAACCACGGCAGTTCGCAATGCTGCGTGCGGGTGCTGCAGGGCGCGCTGGAGGAATGCCGCTATGTGCGCGCCGACGATGCGCAGGCATCGCTGTGCGAGGCAGGATGGTCACGGCTGGAGCCCAGCGCGGAGACCGCGTTCGATTCGGCGGAGGATTTCCACCGGCTGACCGGCGTGCATCCGGAGGGGTCGATCTCGCTGCATCTGTATGTGCCGCCGCTGGCGGATTACGAGACGGTGGAGATGGGTGGCCGACAGGAGGCCGTTCCTGCGGATTCAGATCGAAACAGCGCTTCGCGTTCTTCTTGTGGGAGGGGCTTGAGCCCCGACGGGCGGAGTCGCACGCTGACGGATCGCGGTCGCGGCTGAAGCCGCTCCTACAAATTCAAAATCGAAACGGCGCTTCACGCTCTTCTTATAGGAGGGGCTTCAGCCCCGACGGACGGAGTCGCACGCTGTCGGATCGCGGTCGCGGCTGAAGCCGCTCCTACAGATAAACAGAAGCGAATAAATAGAAGCAGATAAATTGAAGCGAAGAATGGGCGCCGCGACCGGTTCGATCGCGGCGCCCTCGCCTTACAGCACCGGCAGTTCGATGAAGCTCGGCTGCTGCGGCGTATGCCAGATGCGCTGCGTCGCCTTCTGGTAATCAGCCGGTTTGGCGAAGTAGATGTTCGGCACGAACGTCTGCGGGTTGCGGTCGTACAGCGGGAACAGGCTCGACTGCACCTGCACCATCACCCGGTGCCCCGGCTTGAACACGTGGTTCGCATTCGGCAGGTCGAAGCGGTACGCCAGCGTCTCGTTGCTCGCCACCGCCTTCGCGGTCTCGAAGCCCTCGCGATAACGCCCACGGAAGATCGCCAACGACACCGGCAGCTCATAGCCACCCATCTTCGGGTCGCCCGCGTTCTCATCCGGCGATACGTCGATCAGCTTCACCACCCAGTCGCTGTCGCTGCCACTCGTGGACGCCTGCAGGTTCACCACCGGCACGCCGCCGATCTTCAGCGGCGCGGTCAGCGGCTCGCTGACATAGGTCAGCACGTCCTGCCGCCCTTCCACGAAACGCTGGTCCTGCACCAGCCAGGTGGTCCACATGTCGCGATCGCCGAAATGCACCGGGCGCGGCACGAACGGCACCGGCTTGGCCGGGTCGGAGACGTATTCCTCGTACTCGCCCTGCCCCGCCGCCGGCGCCTGGAACGAGAGCTTGCCGCCGGCCTGCAGATACAGCGGCTTCGTCTGCGCCGCGCAGCCCTGCGCGCACGAACGCGGCCACTGCTGCAGCCGGTCCCAATGGTTCTCACCGGTGTTGTAGATCAGCACCGGCGGCGTATCGGCCTTCGGCGCGCCATCGACCAGGTACTGGTCGAAGAACGGCCGCAGCACGTCGCGGCGGAACTGGTGTGCGGTGTCGCCGTCGAACTTCAGCGCGCCCAGCGAACTGCCGTCGTAGTTCACCTGGCTGTGCCGCCACGGGCCCATCACCAGGTAGTTGAGCGTGTTGCCGCTGTCGCGCCCTTCCATCGCCTGGTAGCTGTGGTTGGCGCCGTACATGTCCTCCTGGTCCCACAGGCCCTGCAGCCACATCGTGGGCACCTTGAGCGGCGTGTTGGCCATCACCTTGTCCAGCGCCTGCTCCTGCCAGAACGCGTCATAGGCCGGGTGCTCGGTGAGCTTGTGCCACCAGGGCAGCTGCTCCAATCCGGCGGCGCGGGCGAAATCGCCGGCGGAACCGGCGCGCAGGAAGTTGCTGTAGTCGTCGTAGCCTTCGCGCGGGATCGATACGCCCTTGCCGCGCGCGGTGAGCTGGCCGGTGAAGTAGTCGAAGTTCACCTGGCGGAAGGCGCCATTGTTGAGCCAGTCGTCGCCCTTCCAACCGTCGATCATCGGGCTCTCCGGCGCGGCCACCTTCAACGCCGGGTGCGGGTTGGTCAGCGCCATCACCACGGTGAAGCCTTCGTAGGAGGAGCCGATCATGCCGACCTTGCCGTTGCTCTCCGGCACGTGCTTCACCAGCCAGTCGATCGTGTCCCAGGCGTCGGTGGCGTGGTCGACCTTGGTGTTGTTCAACGGGCCGCGCAGCGGCCGGGTCATCACGTAGTCGCCCTCCGAACCGTGCTTGCCGCGGATGTCCTGGAACACGCGGATGTAGCCGCCATCCACGAACACGTCATCGCCCTGCGGCAGCAGATCCTTCATGTGCGGCGAGTTGCTGCGCTCGGCACGGCCATCGGCATCGTAGGGCGTGCGCGTCAGCAACATCGGCGCGTGGCGCGCGCCCTTGGGCACCACGATCACCGTGTGCAGCTTCACCCCATCGCGCATCGGAATCATCACCACGCGCTTCTCGTAATCGTAGGCGTCGGTGGGCGCGACGAACTTCTTGCCGGTGATGTCCGGCGTCATCGGCGCGGTCTGCGCCATGGCCTGCGATACGGCGAGCGCGAGAACGGCGACACATAGCAGCGAGCGTTGCATGCAATGACTCCACGAGGGCGAAGGCGGTCGAATGACCGGGAACCTGCGCATCATGCACGCGCATCGAACAATGAGAAAGATCGTAGACATTGAACCCGCTGTCTGGCGCACAAATATCGCTCGTCGCCGCTTCCGAATATTCGAATATCGCGCTGCAGCATGCGCTTTCTAAGATCGGCGCCTTCGTGTGCACCCGGCACTCGCGGCGATATCCAGCGGCCCTCCATGAGTTCGCGATACCTGTTCAAGCGCATGGCCCTGGCCATCGCCTCCACCTGCATCTCCACGCCAGTGCTGGCCGCCTCGGCCTGCGTTCCCGCGGCGAATCCGGCCGACGTCGCGCCCGCGGTTGGCGACTGGTATGCCACGCTGGCAGGCGTCGAACGCGCACTGGCCTGTGCGCCGACGGATCGCCACCTGCTGCGCGAGCGCGTGCTGGCACTGAGCGCCATCGGCAGCAACGACACCGCCTGGCGTTGGGCGAATGCCAGCCACGATCTGGTCGATCCACAGACGTTCGATCAACTGACGAGCAAGCGCCTGGCGCGACTCATCGGCTGGAGTGAAGTCGGCCGGGATGAAGCGGCGCGCCTTGCCGCGGCACAGGATGCGCTGCAGGCAAGCAATGCCTACCTGGCCCAGGTGATCGGAAAAGACAGCACGGCTGTCATGCGCACCCGGCTCGATCGCCTGCTGCTGCTGAACCGGCTCGGACAGCATCAACAGCTCGCCGACGAGCAGGCATTGCTGCAACGCGAGGGCATCGCGGTGCCGCCTTATCTGATCGGCGCGGTCTCCGACTCGCTGATGGCCCTGCGTCGTCCTGCCGAGGCGGCCGCGCTGCTGGCGCCACAGCTGGACGGCTCGGTCGAGCGCGCCACCCTGCAGGTCCGCCATGCCTTCGCCGAGCTGGAAATGGAACACAGCCCGGCAGCGCTCATCGAGCTGCGCGACTATGCGGCGCAGCAGCCACCCCAGCGCTGGGACCGGCAGCACCGCGCGCGCCAGCGCAACTGGGCGCGCTATGACGCCGACCTCGCCCGCATCCAGATCACCGCCTATGCGGGCGATGCCGCCGCCGCGCAGGCCGAGCTGGAGGCGATGCTGAAGATCGCACCGGCCAATGGCGCATTGCACAGCGCACTGGGCCAGACCTATCTGATGCGCGGCTGGCCGCGGCGGGCGCTGGATCGCTTCCACATCGCCGCGATGTATGAGCCGGAGGACCTGCGCGCGCAGATCGGCGAGGTCGAGGCCTTGATGGCGCTGCGTCGCGATGATCTCGCCGCGCCCCTGCATGCGCGCCTGCTGGCGGCCTATCCGGGCGCCAGCCGCGTGTGGCAGCTCGACCGCGCCTGGCGGCGCCATCGGGGTTGGCAGTGGGCCGTCACCGCCGGGGGTGGCCGCAGCGACGGGGCCAGCGCGACGACCGCGCCGCTGGGCAGTCGCGATGCGGAGTATGCGTTCTCCCTGCTGTCCCCGCTGATGGGCGAGCACTGGCGCCTGCGGACGGGCTACCTCGGCCGCCACGCCGACCTGCGCGACGAACGCGTGTCCCGTCGCGATGGCTACCTCGGCCTGCAATACACGCACGGTGCGTTCGACGCGTCGCTGGATGGACGCCCCGCGCAGGCCTCCTGGCCGCGCGACAGCGGCCTGGACCTGCGCCTGGGGTGGCAAGCGGGCGATCGCTGGTCGCTGTCAGGAGCATTCCATCGCAACGCCACCGACGCCTCACTGCAGGCATTGCAGGCCGGCATCACCGCCGATCGCTACGACGCCGCGGTGCGTTACCAGCCCGACGAACTGCACGGCGCCCGCTTCGCCATCAGCCGCCTGGCCTATACCGACGGCAACCGCCGCGACAGCCTGCTCGGCCGCTACGAGCAGCAGCTGGCGCATGCCGACCGCTGGTGGCTGGACGGCGACGGCACCGTCTATGCCAGCCGCGCCAGCCAGGCCGACGCGCCCTATTTCAACCCCGCGCGCGATGGATCGCTGGAACTGGGACTGCGCGTCTCGCAGCGTCCCTGGCGCGAGTACGACCGGTATTTCCTGCATCGCCTGTCGCTGTCGGCCGGTCGCTACTGGCAGGACGGCTATGGCACGGCGTGGGTGCCGTCCGCGCGTTACGAACACGAATGGCGCTTCGCGCCCGGGCGTCTGCTGCGCTACGGGTTGTCGTGGGCGCAACCGGTCTATGACGGCGCCCGCGAGCGTCGGCTCGGGCTGGATGCTGGCTTCTACTGGGAGGAATGACATGTTGAAGACACTTCGCCACGGGCTGGGGTGCATGCTGCTGGCCGGCCTGGCCTGGGCCACGCACGCCGAGGCCGCCCCCGCGTCACTGCCGCCGGTGCTGGTGCTGAGTTATCACGACATCCGCGATGACGTGGCCGGCACCCAGGACCCCGACCGCTACGCCACCGACAGCCAGAACTTCGCCGCGCACCTGGAATGGCTGGACGCGCACGACTTCCATCCGGTGTCGCTGTCGCAGCTGGTCGAGGCCAGCCGCGGCGGCGCGTCGCTACCCGAGCGGCCGGTCCTGCTGACCTTCGACGACGGCCTGCGCAGCACCTACACCCGAGCCTTCCCGCTGCTGCGCGCGTATGGCTTTCCCGCGCTGGTCGCGGTCGTCACCGACTGGGTGGACCTGCCGGCCGAGCGCGTCGTCGACTATGGCCCGCGTCCGTTCCGCCGCGACGATTTCCTCACCTGGGCGCAGCTGCGCGAGATGCGCGATAGCGGGCTGGTGGAGATCGCCAGCCATACGCATGACCTGCACCACGGCGTGCGCGCCAATCCACAGGGCAACAGCACGCCGGCGGCGGTGACGCGCATCTATGATCCCGCGCGTGCCGACTACGAGGATGCCGCGCGCTACGAGCAACGCATCCGCGACGACCTGGCGCGCAGCCGTGACCTGATCACCCAACACACCGGGCAGGCGCCGCGCGCCATCGTCTGGCCGTATGCCGCCTACAGCCGCAACAGCAACCGCATCGCCGAGAGCCTGGGCATGCAGGTGTCCTTCGACCTCGAAGGGGCATGGACCGCGGTGAGCGCGGACCTGCACGGCCTCGCCCGCCTGCTGGTCACCGGCAACCCCAGCGTGACCCAGCTCGTGCCCGAGCTGTACGCGCAGCCATCGCCGCAGAACATGCGTGCGCTGCAGGTCGACCTCGACGCGGTCTACGACCCGGATCCGGCACAGCAGGAGCGCAACCTCGGCAAGCTGCTGGAGAAGGTGCGCGCGATCTCGCCCACCTATGTGTTCCTGCAGGCCTTCGCCGACCCGGACGGCAACGGCAGCGCCGATGCGCTGTACTTCCCCAACCGCTTCCTGCCGATGCGCGCGGACCTCTACAACCGCGTGGCCTGGCAGCTGCGCACCCGTACCGGCGTGGAGGTGTTCGGCTGGCTGCCGGTGCTGGGCTTCGAACTGCCGGACCGCGTGCAGCGCGACGCACTGGCGATCCGCAGCCGCGAGGCGGATGCGATCTTCCGCCTGGATTTCACCCAGCCCGACACGCAACGCATCATCCGCGGCATCTACGATGACCTGGCCGCCAATTCCTATCTGCACGGCCTGCTGTTCCACGACGATGCCTACCTGCGCGACCACGAACTGCCACAGCTGTTCCCGGGCCAGCCCGCGGCGCGCACGCAGGCGCTGATCGACTTCACCCTGTCGCTGCGCGACGCCGCCGAGCAATGGCGGCCGAAGCTGAAGACCATCGCCAACATCTACGCCATGCCGGTGCTGGACGCGCGCAGCGAGGCCTGGTTCGCGCAGAACCTGTCGGCGTTCAACCGCGCCTACGACCACAGCGCGCTGATGGCGATGCCGTGGATGGAACGCGCGCCACGTCCGCAACGCTGGATGGATACCCTGGTCGAGGCGGTCAAGCAGCACGATCCCGGCCTGCAGAAGACCATCTTCGAACTGCAGACCGTGGACTGGAACACCCGCCAGCCGATTGCCGACGCCACGCTCAGCCGGCAGATGCTGCGCCTGCAGTCGCAGGGCGTGCGCCATTTCGCCTGGTATCCCTATGACTTCACCCGCGACCGGCCATCGCTGCCGACCGCACGCGCGTTGATGTCGGTCAATCCCTTTCCCTATGAGGAAAGGTAGATGAGCCACCTGGCCCTGCTGGCGTCGTATTTCGCCTTCCTTTACCCGATGCTGATGTCGTGCCTGTGGATCAGTGGCGGGCTGTATCACTACCTGCGACGCGAACGTCATGGCCCCAGCTTCGACCAGCCACCGGCATTCGACGCGGACCCGCCGTTCGTCACCCTGCTGGTGCCCTGCCACAACGAAGGCGACAACGTCCGCGAGACGATGGCCGCCGCCCTGGCGCAGCACTGGTCGCACTACGAGGTGATCGCGATCAACGACGGCAGCCGCGATGACACCGGCGCCCAGCTGGATGCCCTGGCGCGGGCCAACCCGCGCCTGCGCGTGATCCACCTGGACCGCAACCTCGGCAAGGCCAATGCGCTGCGCATGGGCGCGCTGGCGGCGTGTTCGGAGTACCTGGTCTGCATCGATGGCGACGCCCTGCTGGAACCGCACGCACTGCACTGGATGGTGCACCCGCTGGTGACCGCGCCAGGCGTGGGCGCCGTCACCGGCAATCCCCGCATCCGCAACCGTTCCACGCTGCTGGGGCGGATGCAGGTGGCGGAGTTCTCCTCGATCATCGGCATGATCAAGCGCACGCAGCGCTGCTACGGACGGATATTCACCGTCTCCGGGGTGATCTGCGCGTTCCGGCGTACCGCGCTGCACGAAGTCGGCTTCTGGGCCGACGACATGCTCACCGAGGACATCGACATCAGCTGGCGCCTGCAGCTGGCCGGCTGGGAAATCCGTTACGAACCCAATGCGCTGTGCTTCATCCTGATGCCCGAAACCCTGCGCGGGCTGTGGCGGCAGCGCCTGCGCTGGGCGCAGGGCGGCATCGAGGTGATCCGCCGGCACGGCGCGGTGGTCTCGGCCTGGCGCCAGCGCAGGATGTGGCCGATCGCCGCCGAATACGCGCTCAGCGTGTGCTGGGCCTACACCGTGGGGATGCTGGCGCTGGCATGGCTGGCGCAGCGCATCGCCGGCGTGCCCGTCGCCACGCCCCGGCAGTTTCCAGGCAGCGCCGAGCTGCTGATGCTGGGCGTATGCATGCTGCAGTTCGCCTGCAGCCTGCTGATCGACCGGCGCTACGAACGGCAGGTCGGGCGCAACTACTTCTGGGTCGCCTGGTATCCCCTCGCCTACTGGCTCATCAGCGCCACCACCACCCTGGTGGCGGTACCCAAGCATTTCCTGCGCCGCGGTGGGCAGCGCGCCACCTGGACCAGTCCCGACCGAGGCATCCGATGAAGAGCAAGCGTGCTGGCAAGGGTGATTTTCCGTTGATCCGGCGGCCGCAGCGCCAGCGGCGCCTTCCCCGTGCGGCCTGGACGCTGGTGACGCTGGCGTTGTGGATCGCCTATGGCTACCTGGCCATGTCGCTGTTTGAACCCGGATTGTGGGAAGGGCGCGATCCGCTGGACTGGGTCGTGCGCCATCGCGGTGACCTCACCCTGTCCTGGCTTCTCGCCCTGGGCGCCACCGCCGCATCGTTCCTGCTGGTCGCATGGACGGAGCTGGATCGGCTGCGGCAGCGACGTCGCCCGCCGTTGCGCCTGCCCGACGTGCATGCCAGCGCGATCGCGCAGCGCCTGCATGCCAGCCGCACGCTGCAGCAGCAGCTGGCGCGCGGAAAGATCGTGCACCTGCAGCTGGACGACGCCGCGCGTCCGGTGCGCGCCGAGACGCACTCGCTGCCACGCGTCTCATCGCGAAAGCCACGCGCGCCACGTCCGCGCAAACGCGGCCAGGAATAATCACGCATCGCGCAAGTGCATGCGCGGCATTGATTCAAGCTCCATTTTGTCTGGTGGCAGCGTGCACACTCAGCGCACATCGCATCAACGTGATGTTGACGCGTGAATGCGCAGGATTGTTGGCGACATCACATTGAGCTTTCAACGGATGCCGCATTTGCTTCTCCTCCCCACGCCGTCCCTGCCGCATGCGGACGCGACATAGTCCGCAGCGCGCCGCCCTCTCCCTCCTTTCCATCGCCCTGTTCGCCACATGCGCCGCACACGCGCAGGGGCACGCGCATGCCGATGAAAAGGTCGAAGACGGCGGATTCCGCCTCCTCACCCCGATGCAGCAGGCCGAACGCCTGCGTGCCCACCACCAGTACGTGGATGCATTGGCGATCTACGAGCGCGTGCTGGCCGCCGATCCAGGCGATCGCGGTGCCTACGCGATGCGTGCGCTCACGCTGGACGACCTCGGCAGCCCGCAGCTGGCGTGGGAAGCGGTGCAGCGCCAGCCGGACCGGTTCAGCACAGCCGAACGCGAGCGCATCGACAACGACCGCATCGCCGCGCTCATCGCCGAAGGCGATGCGCCCCCGGTGGATCCGGCGCACCGGTTCGCCGCCACCGATCATGCGCTGGTGCAGATCGACGGCGTGGATCGCGACGCACCCCGCCAGACCCACTGGGAAGCCACGCGCCTGCGTGTGGACACGCTGATCGCGCTCAACCGCCGCCAGCGCCACGCCGAGGTGGTGGCGCGGTATCAGGCCCTGCGCGACGACGGTATCGACGTACCCGCCTACGCCTTGCCGGTGGTGGCCGATTCACTGATGGCGCTGCGCCGGCCCGAACAGGCCGAACCGCTGCTGCGCCAGGCCTTGGCCGAGGGCCACGCCGATGTGACCACGCAGCTGCTGCTGGGCTGGTCGCTGCTGGAACAGGAGCGCTTCGACGAGGCGCTGCCGTTGTTCGAGCAGCTCGCCGCGCAGCAGCCGCCGTGGCCACGGCG